>CAZUKP010000059.1:0-18387 GCA_964620915.1 uncultured Hyphomicrobium sp.
ACGACCGTATCGGTTCCCGTGCCGCCATCGACAAAATCGCTTCCCCCTCTGGGATGGATCGTATCGTTGCCTCCGCCGGTTGCGATGAAATCGCTTTGATCCGTTCCGACGATCTCGTCATCGGTGTTCAACCAACGCGTGGAGGTGAACCAGGCCATCGTCGAGGTACTCCCGAACAAAATCCAGAACGTAACGTCCCCCAACGTCCCCCAGTCAGATAGGCACCCTATTTAATACTGTTCGCAACGGTTAAACGGTCAGCTGCTTGCGAAACGCCAAACAAAAAGATCCAAATAGAATCACCTTGAATCTTATTTCGGCTCCGGGGCTTGTCTTCTTGTCTTCTGTTCTCAGTTGAAATCTAACGCGCGCCAAATCGATCACGCTATAGGACTAATGTCGAACGACAATCGATTCTTTCGTTGATCGAACGGATGACTAACTTGGTATTGCAGGCGGTTGGCCGGGTGCTTTGACGCTCTTCTAGGCCGAGACCGCCCAATAAACTCAAACCCAAAAAAAAAGCAGACAAATACGATGTGCTTTTTATTTGAATTGCACTCATCGACCTGCTTGAGCGAATGATTGTCGGCAATGCCGGTCTTGTGCGTCCAGACAGGACGTTCTTTGAAATCGGAGGAGGCCGCTATCAGCCAATTCGCCGCTTCACGGAATCAGCGCACTCTCGTGCCAGCTAGGCACCTTCCGATTTGGCACGCTCGACGAACCATACTTCTGCAGTTGGGCGGTATGGTCACCTATGACATGCCCGAGTACGACGCCACGATAAAACTCAAGGCGAATTCCTCCGCCATCGCGGAGAACACCGCAGCGTTCTGGCCCGTCATTTTTGGATGGATTGAAAAGTACTGATCGGCCGACGCGTCGTTCCGGACCATAGCCATGGCGAGACGGCGCTCTCGCTGCGTCGCAGGCTCCGCATTGTGCTGCGCGCGGATAAGATTAAGACGTCCCACTCAATGCAAAGCCGGCGCACGCTCCAACCTGGAGATCATACGCCGGCTCGTGTGAGACTCGCTTTGATCAAGATGTGGGAGAAGGCTGTCGTTAGCCGAGTGTGCCGCTACGCCAAGCCGAGGTCGACTTGCAGCGCCGGCAAACGCGTTCACCAGACCAGGCGCTCGGGAACTGCTCCTGGCAGATCAGGCACTTGCGGACCTTCTCTTGGTCCTGCTGGCGGATCCTTAGCTCGTCGCCATCCTCTTCGCGCGCGAGCACGCTCGCGTCGTCGCCGCGGGCATCCGCCAAAGAGTCATTTCGAACTTTCAGAGTCATAGCGTCTTAACCAGTTGGGCATGGACCTACAAAACGACTTGCCAATCGCTGGGCCTTTGCGCGGGCACCGCAGAAAGGGGCGGCTTATCGCGAAGTCCCGATCGGGGCCTTCGCGGCCAAGCGCCAACAACGTTGGAGGCGGCGATTTCACCCGTGCAGCCATGCCGTGTGCACGAGATCGACAACGATAAGCAAGCAATATGAGACCAGTTTGCAATGCGTTCAAGAGGCTAGATGAAGCAGCGTCATGAAATAACAAACAAAATCGGTGAATTCTGTCGCGTGGCGCGTGGTTTCGCCGCACCATTTCGGGCTGCAACCGCGACAATCAGTGCGGGAAGATGGTTGGTGGCGCAACTATGAGGCGCGCGAAGTTACCGACAGCGAAGGTGATGCCGGCATCACAGGGTGCGATGTATGAAGTTTGGTGCCCACCGATGGGCTTTCGCCCAGCAGCAATCGTAAGGCATCCGTAGCCTGTGGTGTGCCCAGGTCGCCCTGCTGGAGAAGCAGTTTAAGCGCGCTGCGAACAAGTGGTTGGCGGTCTAGGTGGCGGGCAAAGTAACGATGGAACAGTGAGCCTGGTACGACCTTGGTGCTCCCAACGGCGCCAATAAAGGCGGCACGCAAAGAAGAGAGCGCATGAGCGGCATATCCGGTTTGTTGCGGTTCCGTTGCAGCACTGCGCAACGCGCGCTCGATCATAAGCATGGCATAATGCGCAGCGAAATAATCCGCCAGGATCTCATGCGTGAAATCGAGTGAGCCTGACCTGCGCCCGGGTCCAAAGAAGGCAAATCGTACAAGCGCCAATCGCAAACGCCGCATGACGCCCTCGTCATTGATACCTGCAACACGACCTGCACTTACCAATTCGCGCGCATCGTCAACGGTGAAACCCGACGCCGCATCCACCGCTGAGGCCGTGCGGCGCTGCCGGTGCGCCAGTCCGCCGATAAGCTCGAACAGCAAATCAGCGGCCTGCTCATCGAGCAACGCGCAAACAGCTGCTTCCAGCTCATCGCCACTGGGAACGGGAAGGCCCAACCGCGCCGTTTCATCCTCGAGCGCATGCACCAGCGTTTCGACATCGACGAAGTCTTGCCACTGGAACACGCGTTTGCCGTGCTCGCGCCGGATCATGCTGTCGATGAGCAGCTCCAGAACATCGAGCTCGTCACGGGGCATGTTGTTGTTCTGCTTGAAATGCGCAAGCAGGACGCTGCAATAGAAGGGGAGTTGCGCTAACGCGGCAATCTCGTCGGAGCCCTCCAAGGCTGAGACGAACCGTTCAACCCGCGCTGATCTGAGCGCCTCTTGGCGGCCGTTCTCAAGCTCGAGCCAGGCAAGTTGCCGCCAAGCTTGTGATGTCCAAGGACTGAGTTCGTAGATTTCGGTGGTGACGCCGGCCGCAATCTGCCGCTCGACAAATTCACGGACTGCAGGGCTTGAGTTCAGCAAAGACTCGCGCGCACAGATTACGAACTGGGCCTGGCTTCCAGGTGCCGTCAGTGCGGCTTCGAGGAAGTTGAAGAAATCGTCGCCACCAGCACAGAATTCGTCCAACCCATCAAACATCCACAAGGCATGCCCACTCTTGAGCAGCCACTTGAATTGTTCGGCGGACGTCAGCTCGGCCACGTCCGTCTCTGTGACGGCAGCGATGACATCGTCGACATAGCCGATCTTCTTACCGCGAAGGTGCTCTGGCAGAAAGACAATGGGCCGGGCGCGCTGGTGGCGCGCGCGCTTTGCGGCGATGAACTCATTGTAGAGTGCGGATGCCAGTGCGTTGAAGGCGACTGTCTTGCCGCTTCCCGCGGGGCCATCGATGATACGCAGCTTCGGCCCGGGAATAGGATCGGCTATGGCGGTCTCAAGGTGCTCGACGAGATCACCACCGGGCTCTGAGTGTGTGCCCGCACTCAGGTCTGTGTGCATAGAGAACGGCTGGGCGACGCGGCGCACCTTTTCAGCAAGAGCTAGCACATCGCCAAGAATTGAGCGTGCACGACGGGCCTCGGCGCGTTCTATTTTATAGGAGGCATCAAAGAACTCGATAGGAACACGCACTCCGCCGGGGGCCCTCAAGAACCGGGTCGCCTCTGCAATGAAGTTTTGCGTGTAGCCCTGTCGGCTGTGCACGAGACAGACACCGACCGCATCGGGAGCAGAACGCAGCTCTTTTTCAAAGCTGCGAAGTAGGGACGCTTCGAATGCATCCCTTTCGACGCGCTGAGTGGCACCCAGTTCACTGGAGGCAGGCCACTTGTGCTCGTCGACCCATACGAGAATGCGGTTGCTCGATCCGTGTGCAGCCGTGCGCTGGCAGTCTAGGAAACCAGCTTGTGCGCGGACCAGCCGGAAACCGCCTGCTTCGAGATAAGAGCGAGCGTCTTGCGAAAGTGTAGGCATACGGTCATCATATCGCCGACAAACGCACCGACGGATCGAATGCGTCGATATCGTAAACGAGCGCCGCCCTCTGGTCGCTTTCGAATGTGTCCCGCGTATAGTTCCGAGACCACACTTTTGCGATCCAATTATGACCCGGGGCCGTCATGACCCGCGGGGGGTGATCGTATCGTCGGAGATGGTTAACATATCCCTACGACCATTGTTTAACTCTGGAGCCGCTCATGTCCGCACGCCCGCCTGGTTGCGATTTTGGCTGGAAGGCACCCCCATTCACGCTCCCCGCTGTCGACGGGCGAACTTACAGCCTGGTCGATCTCCAAGGCCCGCGTGGGACACTCGTGATGTTTATCTGCAACCATTGTCCTTACGTTTGCTCGATCATTGATCGGATCGTGCGCGATGCGCGCGATCTGCAGACGTTCGGTGTCGAGTCCGTTGCCATTTGCTCCAATGATGCTCGGGCCTATCGGGAAGATTCCTTTGACCGCATGCGCGCATTTGCTGCCGAGTGGGAATTCCCGTTCCCCTACCTGCATGACGAAAGTCAGGAGGTCGCTCGGGCTTATGGTGCTATCTGCACGCCCGATTTCTTTGGCTTTAACGACCGTTTGGAGCTTCAGTATCGTGGCCGTCTGGACGAGAGTCGCAAGGAGCCGGCTTCTCCCGGAGCGCGACGCGAGCTCTTTGAGGCGATGAAGCTGGTGGCGGAGACTGGCAAGGGACCGTTAGAACAGGCCCCGTCGTTGGGGTGCTCGATTAAATGGAAGGAACATGCATAGCAGCGGTTCTGCGACGGCGCTTTAGCAGCGTTTGACAGATTGATGACACCTGTGATGCCGCTTGCCATGAGGAACGTTCAACTTGGGGGCAGTACGATCGCCACAAGGCGTGAGGTCCTCAGCGCAGCAAGGATTTCTTTCCGGCCATTGTCCTCGCTGGTGCGACTTGGTACGCGCACCCGATAAAGGCCCCGTTGCGGGCCCTCGATCACCTGTGCGCCAAGCGACCCAAGCAGGGCTGTGACGTCGCGCACGGAAGCCGTTGGCGTAAATCCGATAAGCAACTCGATGCCGGGTGAGTGCGAAGACACCGGCATTGCCGTCTCGTCGATCGAAGGAGCAAGTGTTGGTCTCAAGGCCAGGGCAGGTACAGGCCGCTGGAGGATGAGCATCGCGATCACGGTCGACAGCGCAATGATGACGAGCGCGGCCGCCGCCGCGGCGAAGGCGATTTGAGTCGGACGAAGGCGGCCAAACCCGTCCGTGACGCGATCGTAGAGTCGAGGATGTGCAGCCTCGCGCGCGTTTGGAAGTGAGGTTGCGGCGTTGCGGGCACGACGCCCGTCGAACGCTTCATAGGGGTCTGCCGTGATTGGTGTGGTGCCGCTGAGCGGCACGCTGCCAGGTTCGTAGCCCAGCCCCATACTGCTTGCGACGTCAGGGTGCGCTTCGAGATACCGGTCGACCCGTGCGCGCTGCTGGACGTCAAGTTTCCCAGACACATACCAGGCGAGCAGCGCTTCGATCTCCTCGCGCTCACTGGGGGTATCAACCGTCGAATTGGGCCTCATCATCACTTTGGTCGTTCTGGCAAATTCCCAAAAGGAAAGGGCATGCACGGGTCCGTGTCGGTCGAGCGCAGTTTGGACGATCGGCAAGAGGCCAGCGAGCCCGCTGAGGGGCGCATTTGCGCAATTGCCTGTAGATTGTGCGACAAAGATCCGTGCTTGTTGCGGATATGCCACATGCTTGTGCTGTATTTTTGGGCGGCGGCTGAGTCAACGACCTAGAAATGAAACCGGGCCGCAATAACTCGGGAGAGACTCCATGGATCTAATAATGGCACTAGCGGTCAGCATCGGTGTACTTGGCGGTGTGGCGACCTATCTTTTCCTTTCTCCGCTAGGCTGGGGAATGCAGATTTGGGCCGCCTTCATTGGTTGGGCGAGCTTCTATCATTGCGGCGGCAAGATGCCGGGGTTCTGGGCCAGCGTCGTTGCCAATATCTGGGGCGTCATCTGGGCAGTCCTCACTCTGCTCGCCGTCACCCGCTTAGGGATGGCCGATAGTCTGAGCTTGCCGGTATGGGCAGGCATCTGCGTTGCCGTCGGTGTGGGGCTGATGGTTCTCGGGGCCAAGATCCCGATTTTCTCGGCAATACCAGCGGCGGTCTACGGCTATGCGGCCACCGTCGCCTTCACGCTGCTGACTAACGCGGCCGACGCGTTAACGGTACCGGACATTACGAACCCGGCAATCATCGTTGCCGTGTCGTTGGTGATCGGCAACGTCTTTGGACTGATCTCGGAGGCGCTCGCCGGCGTCTTGGCCAAGGAGTAGCCTACTTTGTCCGGCGGGAACTTTTGGGTTTCCGCCGGAATTGTCGTTCTGCCAGCGTACCCGCCCGGCAAGCGCCGCGAGGTAGTGAGTGTGCTTTCTGGGAAGTCCTAACGATCAGATTTGCGACTACGACTTGGCCGCTGCGGCCATCCGTTCAAAGCCGGCTTGGAGGTCGGCTTTCAGATCCTCGACATCCTCCAATCCGATGTGAAGGCGCAGAGCCGGTCCCTCCGCCTGCCAGCTTGTCGCTGTCCGGTAGGTGGTAGGATCGAACGGAATTATTAGGCTCTCGTAACCACCCCAAGAAAATCCCATACCGAAGAGCTGCAACCCATCAAGCATGGCCGCCAGGGCTTCATTCGGCGTGGGTTGCAGCAAGATCGAGAAAAGCCCGGAGGCACCGAGAAAATCGCGGGCCCAAATATCGTGTTGCGGGTGGCTAGGTAGTGCGGGGTGTAGGACACGAGCAACTTCAGGCCGGGCTTCGAGCCATCGCGCCATCTCTAAGCCCGAACGCTGATGATGGTCCAGACGTGTGGCGAGCGTGCGCAAGCCTCGCATGCCGAGGAACGTCTCCTCTGACCCAGGGCACGCGCCGAGCAGTTCTTTTGTTTGCGCAATCCGCTCGGCCGCGCGGGTATTCGACGTTATGGCGCCGAGCATGGCGTCGGCGTGTCCGACGATATACTTCGTCGCCGCTTGGATCGAGACGTCGACGCCGTGATCGAATGGTTTGAAGTAGAGCGGGCTCGCCCACGTGTTGTCGAGGAGCAGCCAAAGCTTGTGTTTTGCGGCGACGCCGGCGATGGCCGGGATATCCTGGACCTCGAACGACTGCGAGCCCGGGCTTTCGGTAAAAATGAGTCGCGTATTGGGGCGCACGAGCGTCTCGATATCGGCGCCAATCAACGGATCGTAGTAGGTCGTCTCGACGCCCAGCTTGGCCAGCAGGTGGTCGCAGAAGCGGCGCGTGGGGTAGTAGACGCTGTCAGAGACCAGGATGTGGTCACCCGACTTGACGAATGCAAAGATAGCTATGCTGATCGCCTGATACCCAGATGTCGTCACCGCAGTGGCAGCGCCGCCTTCAATCTCGGCAATAGCCTCTTCGAGCGCTTTCACCGTAGGTGTGCTGCTTCGTCCGTAGGTATACTCCTGGTCCCGCTTCCACAGCTTCTCTACTGTTGGAAAAAGTACGGTCGAACCGCGGTAAACTGGCGGATTGACGAAGCCGTATGTCGACGCGGGATCGCGGCCGGAGTGGACAAGCTTTGTCGCAGGACGCAGCGCGCGCGACGACTTCTTGCTGGAAGCTGACATTTAGCGGTTCCTATTCGCCGCAGTTGGCGGCCCGTGTGACGCAACTTTTGCTTCGGGTCAAGATCTTGACCCGCCGGCCGATACGGGGGATTTGTTGGGGCGCCGCTCGGATTGCGCAAGCCCGGGTGCGCCCAGATCCAACAGTCCTTTACCCAGCAGCATCGTACCACTTGCGCCGTCGTAGCTGTCGTCCCACACTGAAACGCTCATATGATGAAGATGTCCTTTCGGTCCTGCCGCTCTACGACCGGCTTTGTAGCGCTTGTTGTGCTCCTTCTTTCGGGGTTCGCAGCTGGCGCCGATCAGACGACGCTGGAAGCAATCCGGGCGCGCGGAAACGTGGTCTGCGGTATCAGCGAGGCCCAGCCAGGCTTCTCCGAGGCCGATGGTGAAGGCAAGCGGTCAGGTTTTGACGTCGAATTCTGTTCAGCTCTGGCGGCCGCGGTCTTGGGCAAGCCGGAAGCCGTCAAGCTTTGGCCCCTCAGTATCAATGATCGCTTTAAGGCTCTTCAGTCGGGGGATGTTGACGTTCTGGCGCCAGGTGCCACTTGGACGCTCAGCCGCGACACGGAACTCGGGGCGCGGTTCACCGGTGTGCTCTTCTACGACGGACAGGGCTTTCTGGCACGGCGCGGAAATGCCGTTGCAAGCGTCCTTGAGCTTTCCGGTGCTTCGATTTGTGCCCTGCCGGGCGCGATGGGCGAGCAGGCGGTCGCCGAATTCTTCAAAGCGCAGCGCATGCGCTACCAGGTCGTCTCACGCGATGATTGGAGCGAATTGGTCAAGGTATATGCGGCGGGAGGCTGTACGGTGCTGACCGGCGATGTGACGTTGCTCGCCAAGGTGAGGAGCCAGCTCAAAGATCCAGGCGACCACATTATTTTGGCTGAGTTGATTACAAAGGAGCCCTTGGGCCCTGCTGTGCGTCAGGACGACGCGCAGTGGTTTGCGGTCGTTCGCTGGACGGCAATGGCCCTCATCGAGGCGGAGGAATTGGGGCTGAGCAGCAAGAACGTGGATGCTATGCGAGCCTCCGCCGTTCCCGTCGTCCTCCGCTTCCTCGGACTTGAAGCGAACCTGGGCCAAGCGCTGGGACTTCCGCGTGACTGGGCGTATCAGATCGTAAAGACCATTGGGAACTACGAAGAAATCTTTGAGCGCACATTGGGTTCAGGCTCAAAACTCAAGCTGGAACGTGGCCTCAACGCCCTTTGGACCAAGGGCGGCCTGATGTATCCCATACCTTTCCGATGATGACGGGCCTTCTTGCGGTGGAGCTGCCCTAGGATGCCACCGGAGGGTCGCGGAGTGCACTGATGAGGGACTTGTTGATCCAGCAAATTAGTTTCACCTGGATCTTCATCATTGTTGGCGGAACTATCGCAGTCATTCTTCTCCTTCTTTTGTCACGTTGGAGACGGCGGCGCGGCTCTGCACGAACGGACCATGCCAAGGAGAAGTCAGTGACGTCCGCGATTCCAGCTGCTGCCGTTCTATCTCCAGCACCGTTTGGCGAGTGGGCCGGTCTTGACAAGCGTGCACTCGAAGGGCGGTTGAGCAAGGCCATGCGCCAGGGCAAGGATGCGGAGCTGCCAATGCTCTATTTGGCACTCGCCGACCGCAGCCTTGTGAACGATGAGCAGGCCGGTGCGGAAGAGTTCTTGCGGAAGGCCATTCTCGGGGCAACCGCGGCCGACCAAAAGGCCATCCATGCCAGAGCCCGCGTGACGCTTGGGGATCTTGCGCACGGTAGCGGCGATCTCACGACCGCTTGCGAACATTGGCAGATCGCACGCGGCATATTCCTGGAACTTTCCCAGAGCGCTGACCAGGAGGCGGTCGAGAGGCGCATGCAGCGCAACGGTTGTCCGACTGACTGGGTGCTGACTGAATTTTGATGTGTTGAAGTAAGAACTCGGGTCAGCGCATCAGAACCTCAACCTGTGCGACATCACCGCCTGACAGCGTGAAATCGCGCTTAAATGCGCGCGTGCCTGATTTGGCAATGATCGTGTAGGTGCCGGGCGCGAGAATATGCGTGGGCAATGCGCCGACACTTTGCTTGATCACCTTGCCTTCTGGCGATTGAAGGGTCCACTGAGTTTCCGGAAGTGCTTCGCCGCCAGGTCTTGCAACGAGCTTGAAGGTCACCATGGCTGCGGAGTGGGTGATGGTCGCTTCCGTAAGCTTGCCAGCCTCTACCGTTACGTCGGCTTCCACTGTGGCGTTCGCATCGCCGTAGGTTGAAACGATGTGGTAGATCCCCGCATTGAGGCGAATGATCCGATTTGGTTTAGCCCCGCTGATGATCTTTGTACGGTTTGCAAACTGATCGCGCTCGTCGGAGTAGATGCGGTAAGTGGCGTTGTTGGGTGCAGGCTGGCGACCATCGACGAGCACCTTGACCCTTAGGCCACCTGCATTGAGAACGAATTGCTCAATGGCCGTGGTGCCCTGCTGTACGGTGATCTGCCGCGTGAGGTGGGCCCGTCCAAAGGCAGCGTTTACGATGTAGCGTCCCGGCTTGAGCTTGACCGTCGGATTGGGAGTTTTGAGAGTTCGTATGAGGTGGGGTTCAGAGGACGTGTTGGGGGCGTCCTCGTAAATGCGCCATGTGATTCCTTTGTCGATTGGCTGGCCGTCGGCGGTCAACAGAGCAATGAGTTTGATCTGACTCTCCGATTGTCCTTCCGCGTTGGTCGCGCCTGGTGTGCGAGGAATGACTGTTGTGTTCGTGGGAGAGGCTGGCTGGGGTGCCGTTGTGGTGCCTGTCTCGGCGGGTACGGCCCCACGAAGATCAATGCCTGTTGGCCAGTCGACTGAGTCTTGTGCATATGCGGGAACGAGAACAGCCAGAGCAAGCACTAGCGTCGCGATAGCGCGCCAGAAGGCGGTCAACATCATTGGTATCAGGTTGATTGTCACCACTGTCTCGCTGGAAGCATGGCTTCGCCAGTGTCACACATACAAGACAACGTCGAATGAGAATGGTCGAAATATGGCTTAAGACCGACAAAATACAGCGCGTGTGGCATCCTACGGCTGTGCAATTTCCACGGTGCGCTCCTCCCCGGCTTTGAGGTCAAATGCAGTTCGTGACCGTCCTCTCCGCGTGTCCAATTCGACGACATAGCGACCCGGCGCCAACAAAAGTGTGGGCTCGGTTTGGGTCGTGCGCACCACGGTTTGGCGGTCGGCATCCTTGATCGCCCAGAAAACGCCACCACTGTCTATGGACGCCTGATTGTTCGCTTTGAGCGTCACCGCGCCCGCTTGAAGCTCAAGAAGAACGTCCTGTGATTGGCCAGGTGAAAGCGCGATGTCCTCGCCCGATTTGATGTTCATCGTACCGGCGGTGGCTTCGACCCGATACCGGCCGGCGGGCAATTCAAATGAGGGATTGGCCGCAACGGTCCGAATGACCTCATGAGGTTTATCGCCGAGGCGCGTGACTTTGTATGTCAACGGTGTGTTGGGGGAGAGGGGGGTGTTTTCGATTGAGGCGGCAAGCTTTACCTCGCCCAGATTTAGCGACAGTGCCTTGCTGACGGTATCACCGGCGCCAAGGGCGATCTGCTCGCGGACTTCACCCCCTCTGGTCCGGGCGATTACATGATACGTGCCGGCCGGCAGTGTGAAGGTGGGCGACTGTGCCGCTGAGCGGGCCACCTCGCGGCGGCCTCCGGGAGCGTAGGGGTCGTCAACGTAGATATTATACGATACCCCGTCGACATTCGCCTTATCCCCGACCGAAAGCTGAAGCTTGCCGGTGCCAAGGGCGGCATCGAAAGTCGTTCCCATGGCGGGTGCGATTTTGACTGTTTGGCGATAGTGCGCGAGCCCATCCCTCACGTCGACGTCGTATTCTCCCTCCGGCAGCACGATCTCGGCTTGGGGCCCGCGACCGATCCAAAGGGGCCGGCCCAGTTTGCTCTCATCCTTGGCGGCCGCGGTTACGGTGAAGATAGGAGTCCGCATTGGCGCGCCGGCTTCTGCCGCTCGTGCCAGCATCTTGAGGACGCCAGCATTGAGATTCACTCGTATGGGCGTGGGAACGTCTGCCTTGACGTCGATGGTTTGGCGGACGCGAGCGAGGCCGAGCTGCGCTTCCACGTCATAGGTGCCGGGTGGCAGTTCCTCGCCGAGTCGAGGCGCGTTGGCTTCGCGGATAAGATCGGCGCCATCGCCAGAGCCAGAAATGCTCCATTGGACCGGGCTCTGCAGAGGCTGGCTGTCCTTGCTCAAAGTCGCAGAAAGATAGAGGCCGGGTGGACCGCTTGGGGTCGCAACAGCGCTCTTTGCGGGAGCCGTCTCGTTCGTTTCGGACATTGGGGTCGCACCGGGCGCCAAATTGGTCAGTCTGACAACCTCGGTGAGAGCTGCGGAAAGTCCCGCTGCATTCTGGGCATTGAATTGCGTGCCACCGGTGAGTTTCGCAACACAGCTCATCGCCGTTAGTTTTTCGCGATTGAGCCCGATCCCGATCGGATAGACCTTCAACTGTGGATTTGCTTTGGCGATGGCTTGTGCGGCGCTGCATGCATCCTGGCCGCAATTATCGACGTCATCGTGAAGTAGGATGATGCCGGATGGCTTAGATTTTCCGATCGCTTCGGCGGCCTCGAGCAGCCCGAGGACCAAGGGGCCCTTGCCCGTCGCATTCATTTTGCGAAGCGGCTCGGAGATATTCTCTGTGTTGTTGGGAGCGGGCGGAACGATCACTTGGGCGTCGTTGCAGTTGCCCCGGCGCCGGTGCCCGAACGAGCCAAGGCCAACCTTCGCTTCCGGACTGATCTTGGGTAGTGTCTGGCTGATCGTTTCGCGAGCAATGTCGAACTTGGCGCGCTTGTCATCACCGAGCCGACCCCACATGGATCCCGAACCATCGAGCAGGATCATAACCGTGGGTGCTTCGTCCGCGGCATGGGCGCGGCCGGCCCCGACAGCCACGAGAATGACGAGCATCAGTCTTAGTGGGGACGCATTCAAGATTGCTTTCATTGAGGCCTCATGCGATCGCGGCGCCAGGGCTCTGCGTTGAGCGATTGATTTCACACGATTCCTACTATTATTCGCCCGAGAAGCATTGCTGCAATGGGTAAAATTTCGCGCATGGTAGCACAGCTGGGAAACTCACTAGGGTGGTTGCACGAATTCTGGTCACCGACGGGGAATTTATGGTCCGACCTGCGCGTGTTGGACTTGCCGCGCACGGGAATTTGAGCTAGCGGCGCGCAAACTGTCCTTCAACGGGTCATCTGATGGAAAATTCCCTTCTTGCGTTTTTGTCGAAGCGTCGCTCGGTCAAGCCGGACCGTCTCATAGCACCGGGACCAAGCCCCAGCGAGCTAGAGACAATCCTGACGATTGCAGCGCGTGTTCCCGATCACAAACGCTTGGTTCCTTGGCGTTTCGTGGTTCTAGAGGGGGACGCTCGCGCAAGGTTGGGAGAAATCATTGAGCAGGAGTGTGTTGAGCAAGAACCTGAGCCACCCTCTGAGATGCGTCGTGCGGCGGAGCGCGGGCGGCTAGCGCGTGCCCCGCTTGTCGTCGCCGTCGTATCGCGGGCCGAACCTCGCAAAGGCGTGCCCGAATGGGAGCAGATTCTTTCGGCAGGTGCTGCCGCTTTCAATCTATGCCTCGCCGCGAACGCGCTGGGGTATGGCACATCGTGGCTGACGGAGTGGATCGCTTACAATGCGCGTGTTGGTTCTGCGCTTGGTCTTTCCGGCAACGAGCGCATCGCCGGCTTCGTTCACATAGGCACCCCGGCGGAACCGCCAGAAGAGCGCGAGCGGCCTGTGCTGCGGGAAATAGTGACGCACTGGCAGGGCTGATACGCGGCGCATGTTTCGCGCTGAGTGACGCCAAATCCTAATAACGGAATTGCTCAGCGAGCACGCGCTCGTCCAGACTGTGGTCGGGATCGAACATCATAAAGAGTTCGACGTTGCGCGCTTTCTCGACTTCGACACGTGTAACGCCGCGTATCTCGTCGTGATCGGCAACCGCACTGACGGGGCGCTTCTCCGGCTCGAGCACCTGAATTGAGATGTGTGCCTTATTGGGGAGGAGCGCACCGCGCCAGCGGCGCGGCCGGAACGGACTGATTGGTGTCAGTGCGAGCAATGGCGCGTTTATGGGGAGGATGGGACCGTGTGCCGAAAGGTTGTACGCCGTTGAGCCGGCTGGCGTGGCAATCAGGACGCCATCGCAAACGAGTTCGTCCATGCGCACAGTCTCGTCTACTGAAACCCTGAGTTTGGCGGCTTGGTGTCGTTCGCGGAACAGCGAGACCTCGTTTATCGCAAGCCCTTTGTGCGCCTTACCGGCCCGATCGTAGGCGAGCATAGCGAGGGGATGGATGCGGCTGATCTCAGCGGCTGAGAGTCTTTCGCGCAGATCGTTCTCGCTATAGTCATTCATCAGGAACCCGACCGAGCCGCGGTTCATGCCGTAGATCGGGATACCGTCATTCATGAAGCGATGGAGGGTCTGCAGCATGTGACCATCCCCGCCTAGGGCGACAATGGCGTCCGCCTCAGAGACGTCGGTCAGGCCATAGCGGGCAACGAGACGGTTGCGAGCCTCAATGGCCTCGGGCACTTCGCTTGCGGTGAAGGCAATTTTCTCGAATGTTCGTTTTGGCTTTGGCATGTTGTGTTTGTGGTAGTCCGCAGGACGCAAAGCGTGGAGGCTCGCTCAAGTGCTCGAAAACGACAAGCCTATTCTCATTTACTCTACGTTTCCTTCCATCGAAGCGGCCGAAAAGGCAGGAGCTGAGCTCGTCGAAAAGCATCTTGCCGCGTGCGTTAATATCATTCCCGGCATGACTTCTATCTATCGTTGGGAGGGGGCATGCCAGCGCGACAGCGAGATCGTCATGATCATAAAGACCCGCAAGGGTCTCGCTGAAAGCGTGATGGCAATTGTAAAGAGCGTGCACCCCTACACGACGCCGGCACTGCTTGTCGTCCCCGTCGAAGGGGGCTCGGGTGCCTATATCGACTGGCTTATTGAGGCAACCGCCGACGGCAAGACGTGAGAGGAAACGGACAGGGCGGACGCTCGTCCGTCAGCAAGCAGGGCGACCCAGTCATCGCTTGAGGGGTAGGGTGGTGCTGCAACTGGTGCTCGACCGCCCTTACTAATAGAGGCCGCCGAGTGTCTGCATCATGTAGTAATTCGGCGTGCCGCGCGAAACACGACCGCGCCTGCGCTTCTTCGTGCTCGCTCGCTTTGTCGTCTTCTTCTTTGCTGCTCGGGGCGATGCAACCGGTGCGGAGTTCCAACTATTCCTCTCCTCGCTCAATGCGGCGGAGCGTGTCTCCGGGCCAGCCGGACCGGTGATCATTGGTTCACTAAGTCCATCGGCAGCGAATGGCTTGGGACCACCGATCGCCATACGGCCTGGTAGAGCGCGGTTCGAGTTGGAGATGACGCTTGTTCCCACCGGTGTAAGCGGACGCCGGACCGCAGGGCGTGGCGGTGGCACGGCAGCGAGTTTGTTCTGCCAGGGCAATGTCTCGTCGGAGGATCTTGCAACCTGTTGGGGTTGACGCGCCTCCTGAGTGATGATGGCGTTTGGCATGCAGCGGCCATTGGAAGCGAGCGTCTGCCCGTCCGGGCATCTGTCGCAGCGCCGCCCTTTGTTGGCGTTGAGCAACGAGAGCAGGACGTAATCGGGATCGTCAACCGGAAGGGCCGCATTGATGCGCGTCGTGAATTCGCCCATAGCATACTTGGAGCCTGAGCCCCAGGAGCCGTCGATGCGGCCGAAGTAACAACCCGCTTGCTTCAGCTCACGTTGCAGGGCGACGATGAGTTTGTAGCGGCTTGCCGCGTCTTTGGGCCGTAGTGAATTGAGTGTAACCCTGGTCGCTGGTACGCCGGGCGCGCTACGCGCAACGGTCTTCCAGTTTCCAATTGCCGGTTGTTGAGTGGATGTGAGGGCCACCGTTTCGATTCGCGCGCTTGGTGCAGTTCCATTGCGCGTGGCAACGGGTACTCTTTCGCGGCTCGCGAGTGCCTTGGGCTTCTGCTGTGGCATGACCAGCGGAACGTTGGGCGAAAAAGTGCGCAGTGTTTTCGCTGTCGTAAGTACGCCTGTTGCGTGCCTTGCAGACGGATGCATCTCGGATTTGCGCGTGACGTTATCAAGCGCGGTGCGGCTGTCCACTGGGGCGGGCAGATACACAAAAACACCGACGCCGATGCCGGCCAATAGGACAAGACCGCTGAGGCTACGCAAAACGCTACTCCTCTCAGCTCCGTCACTTCAGTATTGCAGGCGCGCCCTTCCAGGCTGTGGCGGGCGGGGTGGGGGACCTATGGCATGTTCCTATCTCGGGGCCATGACAATGGTGTTAAACGGCTGCAACGCAATCGAAGCTTAGGGGCAATTGGTAGTTACACAGAAAGACTAAGTCCGACGAGGCGTGGATGCAACCGAAAAGCCGCTAACTGTAGGGCTGAGCATATCTTTTTTGAATTTGAGATCGCGTGCACCATGCGTCGGCGCGACGACGTGCGACGTCTGCAGTGCATCAAGATGGGCGCAATTTTATGCAAGGCGATGGCTAACAACGTACGAAGAACGCGGCCGGATATCCCCAAGCGCATGTGCAAAACGCGGCACAAGAGTGGATAAGCCGTGCGCAATGTCTCAGCATCATGTGCGCTTTGAAGCGACGTCATGAACGCATGAACAGAGAGCTCGTTTGCGGCTGCCGGGCTAGCTTGCTGATTCTCTTAACAAAAGATTACGAATCGGGTAGCAACGGCAACTGAGGGGGCTTGTATTGCGTCTATTACTTGTCGCCATTGCTTATGAGGGAACCTTTTGCACAGGCGGACTCCAGCGGCGATATCCGCAGTGCCTGATCACCCTGAAGCATTGGCTTTCGCTCTCACTGCACTGCCCGAAGTCGGGCTCATCGTTTTGCCGGATGCCATTGGGGATGGCGCCGGGGCTCACAGAACGAAGGAGCATCCGCCGTCAGGCCGATGCAGGATGTTGCGCGTACGAGCGAGAAGATCTGCCGTTCACCCTCCCTCCAGATCGACAAGATTGACGCCGGCTATTTGTGCGTGCTGACCGGCGATCCGATAAAGAGAGGGCAAACATGAGGCATGCTCTAGGCGTGTTAGGGGTTCTGGCAGCTGGCGTACTACTCGCTGTATCTGCTGCTATGAACTGGCGATTTGGCTTCAGTCTCGGACGTACCGAGTTTGACGGCCAGATCTATGGTGCGGCCAGCGCGGCCGCCGACTGCATGAAGGCGCTCGTACCGTTCTTCTTCTTCGCCGCCATTCGTAACAGAATATGGTCGCAGGCAGCCGCCTCGGCCCTGGTCTGGACTGTGGTTATGGCGTACTCGCTGACGTCGGCACTTGGCCACGCAGCGTTGAACCGGTCCGATTCAACAGGCCAGCGTGCTGCAGACGTGCAGACCTACAAGGATCATCGGGCCGATCTGGCGCGAGCTCAGGAGCAACTCTCCTGGATCCCGCAACACCGCCCTGCTCAGGCGGTGCAGGCCGATATCGAAACGGTCAAGAACGAGCGGCGATGGCGAATGTCCAGCGGCTGCACCGATGTGACCACAAGCAAGAGCCGTGCATTCTGTGAGGGGTATCACAGTCTGCAGGCCGAGCTTGCGTCCGCGGAACAGGCGAACGTGCTCGAAGCCCGTATCGCCGACACCCAAACAAAACTGGCTGAGACGAGCGGCGGCTCGGTCATGGCTGAGGCGGACCCGCAAGCTGCGGTTCTCACCAAGCTCGCGGCGGTGATCGCGCCGTCCGTCAAGGTGGAGGACGTACAGACCGCGCTCACGGTCTTTATCGCGATGCTGTTGGAGGTGGGCTCAGCCTTCGGCATGTACATCGCTTTTAGCCAGTGGCGACTTTACGATCGCTACACGCCAGCCGCGCCGAGGATGGCGCCGGCCAGCACCGTTGCGGCACCGGCGCCAGCGCCAGTGGCGGCTCAGAAGGCCGTTGCGATCGCCAAGCCACGTTCCGGGGCGAACGACAATAGGACTGCTCCGGCTGCACGACTTGTCGCTCCCGAAAACGACGTGGAGCGCTTCTACAAAGAGAGGATAGATACACAGGATGGATCGAGCTTAACTGCAACTTCGCTGTATGAGGACTACTGTGAGTGGTGTGAAGAACAACACAAAGAGCCGCTGGCACTCCCGACATTCGGAAGGGAGTTCGGCGATCTCGGAGTCCAAAAAGCAAAAGTCGCAGGAAGGGTGCGGTACATAGGCATTGCGCTTAAGTCCGCTGCCGAGCTCGAGGAGGATAAGAAGCTGCCGGCCTTAGGCAAGAAGGCCGCCTAGAGATAGGCAGTTGAGGGAAGGGCCGCGAAAGCGGCCTTTCTTGTTTTTGGCGTTTGGGAAGGGCCGCCCTAAGGGCAGCCCTTTTTGCGTTTTGGTGTTGTGACCCCAATCGCACCGCGATCGATGTCGCAGGCCTTCTACACGATCGTCCGCTCGACCTCCGAAAGCGTCCGTCTTCATGCCATCAGACGTTGCCTGCTAAGGGCCATTAGCAGGCATGAAGCGGGGCCGCGAAAAGAGACGTCATTAAAGCGCCTTACCCCTTAGCCTAATGAGCGACAATTGGCGCGCGGCGTAGCACACTTTGGCATGACCTGGGGAGATCTCCGAATGACCGCGAGACGTAGTTTTTTCAGGGCAGCGCTGCTCGCCTCATTCGGGCTCATGGTGGCAACTAACCCCGCTCTGGCTGAGCAGCAGGTTAAGCTCAGCGCGGCGGAAATAGAAAAGGTCGGAGAAGAGGCCATCGTCTACGGCCTGCCGATGTCGATGTTCTACAGCATCATGAATGCATACGCGGTCGACAAGGACTCGGGCCAGTTCAAGGCGCCGTTCAATACGATCGCCAATGAGCCCAAGGTATACACGCCCGCCGACACGGCGATCGTCACGCCCAACAGCGACACGCCCTATTCGTTTCTGTTCATGGATCTGCGCGCCGAGCC
>CAZUKP010000060.1:0-17993 GCA_964620915.1 uncultured Hyphomicrobium sp.
CGCGTTAAGCACCCGTAGCTCAGCTGGATAGAGCGCTGCCCTCCGAAGGCAGAGGCCGCAGGTTCGAATCCTGCCGGGTGCGCCAGCGGCCCTGCCGGCCGCAGGATTCCATGCCTCCAAACATCCTCTGGGCGGAAGTTGGCGGTTGCGTCTGCTTTCGGACCAAATGCGTTTGCTCTAAGTGCCGTTTCGATTTTGGGTGGGCAGCGGCCTGTCCGTTTCTTGCGACCGGCAGGGGCCGGCCGTCGTGTGAGGGCACTATTTCAGCGGCAGAAAAAGTTCCGCGACCGCCTCATGCTCCGGCACCTCCGGGAAGAAGCTCAGCCGCTGGCAATAGATCGGGAAGTCGCGTGCTTCCTCGCCGCTGGCCGGCAGCCAGTCGCGATAGAGGTAGAGCGCGGCAGGTTCCAAATTGTCGGTGTAGCCGACGACGCGCAGCACGGCGCAGCGTCCGCCAGGGATCTCGCCGGCTTTAATCTGCTCGCCGTTCGCCTCGATCGGTTGGTCTGTCCCGACACAAAGGTCCACGCTATAATTGGCAGGCGACGCAGGACGCCGCTCGGAACGCCAGACATTGTACGTCGGACTTGTCTTGGGGTGCAGGCCAGCGGCCGTGCGCAACGCGATGAACCGCTGGATGGTGGCGCCGAGCGTCGCCGGGTCGCCCCGATGCTCCATAATCGCCACCGGCGTGGGGGGCACGTCGCGGATCGTCACGTCGTCAGCGGTAAAAGTCTTCTGCATGAGCTTGCTCCTCGCGTTGTCGAGAGGCCCGAAGGCCGCAAGCCACGGCTCCCAGTCGGGAGACTTCCGGAACGACGAAGGCGATTGCCCGAACCGTTGCCGAAAGGCGCGGGCGAAGGCATCCGGTGCATCGTAACCGGCATCCATCGCTATGTCCGTGACGCTTTGGGCGTCTCTGTAGGCCAACCGGTGCGAAGCGCGCTTCATACGGGCAAGCTGGACATAGCGATGCACGGATAACCCGAAGGTCGCCGTAAACTGCCGGTGAAAATGAAACTTTGAGAAGGCCGCGACACCGCTCACCGTTTCCAAGTCTAGATCACTGTCAAGATGCCGGTCGATATAGTCCAGCACCCGCTGCATGCGGGCACGGTAGTTTTGAGCCGCCGCCTTCATCGTCCCTCCTCCGTGGCAGCATTAGCTAGTCACTCATGGCCATAACGTGCTCGACCGATCTTGCCGTTTGGCATGGATCAACCAGCACCCGCATGCAGGCAAACCCGATCTAGGGCGAATGGAGAGAAATGGGCAAAAACGGAAATTGAGACAGAGACACTACCAATTCGCGATGTCCGTGTTGGGTCAAGTAATGCCGGCCGCCTCTTCGATGTCAGCACTGCATCCGACACCGACATCCTCCGAAGATGCGGTCGTTTGTCTTGGGCAGCATCCGCCCAGCATTTTCCCGGCCCACTGATGGCTACCGCCCAGGCATCGGCTCAAACAGCTGAGAATCCTCGGCTAAAGTTTCCTCCAGCTCCTCCAGCGCGGCTAGCAGATGGTTCGAACTTTCTCCGGAGGGGTGCGCCATGCGGTCGTTAAGGGCCGCAGTGTGCCAGATCTCAAGTCGCCATCTGGGCGAAAGTCCGCGATTCACATGCGTGCGCCACGCGGGTGCTGCTGCGAAGTTTGAGTTCTCGTCTCGGTCATGGACCTCACGGCAATGCAGTTTCCAACAACGTCTTAGCGGCCGCTTTCGCATTGCCCGCAGGATCGGTTTCGTGAAGATGCGCGCTTACCATGGCTCCGGCCTTCAATAGCAGCAACTCGCGCGCCAAATCGGCTGGCACCTGCGCGCCGGCCGCAGCCGCGATCTCCTGCAGCCTCAGGAACAAAAGTCGCCGGTGCTCGGCCGCCTGGGCGTGAATGGGGTGGCTGGGATCGGGGTACTCCGATGCGGCCTTGATGAAAAGGCAGGAGCGAAACTCCGGCTGCGCGAACAATTCCGCCAGCGCATCGAACATCGCCAAGAGTTGCGCGCGAGGCGCCCCTGCCTGCTCCATGCGGCGGAACAGCCAATTCCGGTATTCCTCGTCCCGCAGCCTGAGCACCGCGAGGATCAAATCCTCTTTGGTGCGAAAGTGCTTGAACATTGTGGTCTTCGAGATCCCGGTCTGGGCCGCAAGGACATCCATCCCCGTCGCGCGGAAACCGTCGCGGTAGAAGATTTCGAGTGCCTGCCGGACCAGTTCGTCCCGCTTGCTAGGGCGCATCGCTCCTCCAAAGTGAACCGTTTTGTCTATATTGCGTCAGTTTAAGCCGCTGGCAAGCCCCCATTTTCTGTCTGAGATCATCGTCCTCATGTGGAACGCGGGCGCCATTGCGGTCGTTTTCCCTAAAGATAAGCGAGATTCTGCTTGCAAGATCGTAGCGAGCCGACATATGTACCGATCTGTACAGTTTCAATCAGCGACGGCGATAGCAGCCCTCCTATCCGAGAAAGACCAGCCCATGACCAAGCAAGCCGTAAAATACAAAACCGTCGATCTCGGTAACGTGGAGATGTTCTATCGCGAAGCCGGAGACGAGACCGCACCGGTCGTGCTGCTCCTTCACGGCTTTCCGACATCGAGCCATATGTACCGCGATCTGATCCCGCAGCTTGCCGGCGATTTTCGCGTGATCGCGCCGGATCTGCCCGGTTTCGGATCGACGAAAGCGCCCAAGCGCGGCGCTTACGCGTACACCTTCGACAATCTCTACAGGGCGGTCCAAGCCTTCGTCGAGAAACTGGGTCTATCGCGGTTTGCGCTGATGGTGTTCGACTACGGCGCGCCCGTCGGCTTCCGCTTGGCAGCGGCCAACCCCGAGAAAATTACAGCGCTCATCTCGCAAAACGGCAACGCTTACGAAGAGGGCCTGCAAAACGCCTGGGACCCAATCCGCGCCTATTGGGAAGTGCCATCGCAAGAGAACCGCAACAACCTGCGCGGTCTCCTGAGCTCGGAAACGACGCGGTTCCAATACACGCACGGTGTGCCGGAGGAGCGCCTAGTCTACGTGAGTCCCGACGCGCTTGCGCACGACCAGGCGATCCTCGATCGCGATCCGGAACTGCAGCTGGACCTCTTCGGCGACTACAAAACGAACGTCGCACTCTATCCGCAGTGGCAGGGCTACCTGCGCACCCATCGGCCGCCATTTCTCGCGACGTGGGGCAATGCTGATCCGTTCTTTGCGCCAGCCGGCGCGGAGGCCTTCAAGCGCGACCTGCCCGATGCCGAGATCCATATGTTCGATACCGGCCATTTCGCGTTGGAGACTCACGGCCTGGAAATCGGGGCGGTGATCAAAGACTTCTTGCTCCGTCACGCTCCGAAATAACGCTTCCTCCCAGTCGCACTGAACTTATTTCCAAACAGCAAACGGCCAGCCAATGAACCGACGCACGTTCCTCTCGGCCGGTATCGCGCTCGCAATCGGCGCCCGCGCGCGCGTCGCCGTCGCGGACCCAATAAGGAACCCCAGCATGCATAAACCCAAGGCAATCATTTTCGACGTGAACGAAACGCTGCTCGATCTCGCCCCGTTGAAAAAGTCCGTCGGCGCGGCGCTCGGCGGGGGCGAAGATCTCCTGCCCCTGTGGTTCACGACGATGCTGCACTACTCGCTCGTCGACACGATGACGAACAACTATCGCGACTTCGCCCAGATCGGCGTTGCCGCACTGATGATGATCGGCGAGAAGCAGGGTATCCGGATCGATCGCCGAAGCGCAGAGGAAGCGATCATTCAGCCGTTCCTGCGTTTGCCGCCCCACTCCGATGTAAAGCCGGCCTTGGAGAAACTGGCCGCCAGCGACATCGAGATTATCAGCCTTACCAACACCACGGCCAAGGGCGTGACCGCTCAGTTCGAGTTCGCCGGCTTAATCGATTATTTTGACCGCCGGTTCAGCATCGAAGAGGTGCAGGCATTCAAGCCCGACCCGCGTCCTTATGCGCATGCCTTGAAGAATATCGGCGCTGCGCCCGGCGATGTTCTCATGATCGCAGCACACGCGTGGGATCTCGTCGGAGCAAAGAACGCCGGGATGCAGACCGCTTTCGTCCAGCGTCCTGGCGCAACGCTCTACCCCAACGCAGAACGTCCCGATCATGTCGTCGGTTCGTTGACGGAAATCGTCGCGGCGCTGGCAATCTAGAACCTAAGCATCGCTCAAGTCCGACCAGGAGACAGTTCAATGACAGTTGACATGTACAAGGACACCGACGCCCCCAGTCTGCCGGCAACGGATGTCGACATTTCCATCGCCGACACAGCTCTTGTCGTTACGGACCCGCAGATCGACTTCCTCGATCCGAAGGGCGTGACGTGGGGCGTGGTCGGCGAAAGCGTAACCGAGCAGAATACGGTCGAGAATATCGGCCGGCTCTTCAAGGCGGCGAAAAGCAAAGGCATGACGGTGGCAATCTCGCCGCACTACTACTATCCGACCGACCATGGCTGGAAATTCGAAGCCCCCCTTGAAAGGCTCATGCACGACATCGGAATGTTCGATCGCAAGAGCTCTCTCGACCTCAGCGGCTTCGAAGGATCGGGCGCGGACTTCATGCCTCAGTACAAGGATCTGATCCTGGACGGGGAAACCATCGTGTGCAGCCCGCACAAGATCTACGGGCCAGAGCAGAATGATTTGGTGCTGCAGTTGCGCAAGCGCCGGATTTCAAAAGTCATTCTTGCGGGCATGTCGGCAAATCTCTGCACGCAAGCTCATCTCTACGAGCTCCTGGAGCAGGGCTTCGAAGTTGCCGTCGTGCGCGACGCCACCGCCGCTGCCAAAATTCCCGAAGGTGACGGCTATTTGGCCGCGCTCATAAACTTCCGCTTCGTCGCGAATGCTCTCTGGTGGACGGACGAAGCCGTCGCGCGGATCGAAGCGGCCGGCTAGAAACAGGGACTTCCAGTCGTGCCGAAGGCTGACCGATGATCGACCCCATAGAGACCGAGCGCTTGCGCATCCGCGATGTCGTTGCGTCCGATGTCGACGCGTTTTTCGCCTACATGAGGCGGGACGACTACTGGCGCAACTTGCCGTTCGACCCTCCCACGCGAGACTCTGTCCAGTCCCACATCGACCGGAGCCTGCAAGAGCAGTCTGAAAACCCGCGGAAAAGCTATTTTCTGGCCGCCACATCGAAAGAGACGGGAAAGATCATCGGTGAAGCCGTCCTCGGCATTACAAACCTGCGCGACGGGCAAGCTGCCATGGGCTGGGCCGTCGACGGGCAGCATTGCGGTCTTGGATTCGCAACGGAGATCGGCCGCGCCATGCTGGACCTTGGCTTCGGCCTTGGCCTGCATCGCATCTACGCTCAGTGCCGCGCCGGAAACGCGGCATCTCTGCGCATCATGGCGAAGCTTGCGATGACGGAGGAAGGCACGCTACGAGAAAACACAAGGCGCGCGGTGAATGGTGGTCTTCTTCGCAATGGTCAATCCTAAATAGCGAGCAATGACGGAGGACGGATTTCAACTCAGTGTTTTCGACTGGGAGCGTGCGGTCATCAGTCTACCGCAACGCGACCTCGCCGAGCACTTGATCTACACGTTTCCGGATGATTTCGAGCCGCAAATAGCGCTGGCCATAATAAATATCTATCGCACCGTAATCTTAGAAAAGACACAGGTGAAGATCGACAAAGATGCTTTCATGCAAGGACTTGTCTGGATGCTCTACGATCTGATCATCAATCGCCTTCCGCTGATGATGATCGTCAAGCATGTCGCGGGAAAACGCCGCCATTCGGATACCGGTTACGGAAACGCGCACCGTCTCCTATCGCAGTTGACGCAGCGCGCCTGAGATATGCAAAGTCTACAAGTGCGCACGTAACGCGCCTGCCATCGTTGGGCGTTTGCGCCCTAAACGACCGGGTTGGCAGCAGGGAGGTCAACGGCCGGATCAAAGAATGCCATGTCCGATTTCCGCGTATCTTTCGCGCGGTACATGGCAAGGTCGGCGTGACGCAGGATATCGTTCGCGCCTTCGCCGTCCTCTGGGAACAGAACGACGCCAATGGCGACCCCGATGTCAAGCGTATGACCGCCTATTTGAATTTCGTCACCGAGAGCATCAATATATCGGCGGCTGATTGCGGCGGCTTCATCGCGCAACACCGACTTGGCAACAACCGCAAACTCGTCGCCCCCTAATCGCGCCAGAACATCGTTGGCCCGGGATGCATTCCGGAAACGCTCGACCACGACTCGCAAAACATCGTCACCAAATGTATGGCCATGCAGATCGTTCACGTCCTTGAAGCCATTGAGGTCGAGGACGAACAGCGCATGGATTCGTCCGTCCTGCGGTTTGGTCTCTGTAAGTGCATCAAGTGCTGCGAGCAACGCGCGCCGGTTCGGCAGCTCGGTCAGCGGGTCTTGCATGGCAAGGGCCCTGAGTTGTCCAAGCTCGCCCTTGCCCCCAACCTGCTCGATGAAGTCAAACTGTTCCTCGCGTGCCCGTCGCTCGACGAACACGCCGACGCAGATCACAAACAACATCGCAAGCAACACCCATTCCGCAGGCGTGACCGGATGCTCCTTGTGGGCGAGGCTGTTGAAGAAGCCGACGAGGTCGTAATGGTACGCGAGCAGGTAGGCGAAGACCATCACGCCCGACAGCACCAGGGCATCCAAAAGGCTCGACCAGGGATTCCTGGCAATCGTTTGAGCCAACGCCATCGGGCCGATACCCTTCACAACCTTCACCCGTCATTACAACAAAGCGCACAACCTAACGTACCCGGCTTCAGGAAACGTAAACTTTCACACGTATCAGTGCAGCGAGCGGCATGGGCCGAAGTTGCAGGGTCAGCACCATGGCGCGGCAAATCCATATCCAGCGTTCTATTAGACATGGAGTTGAACAGCTGTATTTCAATGCACCTCGACGGGACGCCAGCCCGCAGCAAGGGCCTCGGACTCCGAGCAGAACCAACGCTCGCCCTTGGACGGGTCGATCCGGACCTTTCCGTACCAAGGGCTCCAAGGCATGTGATAGATGTGCCCGTTCTTGGTCACGTTGCCTTTGATCGCACACCCCTCCGGAGCGGTTTGTTCTGCACGGGCCCAATGGTGCTTGCGGTAGTCCCACGCCGGTTCGGTTTTGCGTTGCCAAATCCCTTTGCGCTGCGCGCGCGCTTCAGCCTCCTGGGCGACGTAACTGTCAGAGTACTTAACGAAAGCCCACGCATAGCCCTGGCGCACCAGTTCGGCGTTGATCTCTTGTCCGCCCACTGAGCAAATGCCGAGGACACGACCGTACCCATCCTTGCCATCTGAACGGCACTCCACCCTTCGCCGACCAATCATTTCTCGGAGCGCGTCGGACGCGGCCTTCCCGCATTTCCAGGTCCCTTCGGAGGCCCGTGCGCAGCTCTGCGCGGACTCTGGCGCGTCGATCCCCTCCAGGCGGACGCGCTTGCCAGCAACGTCCAGGGTATCGCCGTCAACGACCCGGGCAGATCCTGAAAGGTTGGGCTGGGCGGACGTGCCGCCCATGGAAACGATCATGACTACGAACAGCGCGGCAACACCGGCCAGCGCGGACGCCACCGGCCGGATGTTGAGGTAACGTGTTGTAGAATCCTGCATAAATGCGAATCTGACTGATTCGCATGGCGCAACCTAGACGGACTCATGAGATGACTCTGCAACTTTACATGAGTCTTGCTGGGGGGTAACGGGGCGAAAAGCGAATACTCGTGCGAACGCTCGCGACCCGGAAGGGCCGCGAGCGTCTAAGCTCGTGAGCTGCGATGAGAGCCGCCTGATTAAGGCGTGGTGGCGGGCTCTTCGGTCGTGGCCGGCGCTTCTGCAGGCGTCTCAGGCACGGGCTCTGCTGAGTCAGCCGGCTCGGCCAAAGGCTCAGGTGCCTTCTCGGCCGGCGCAGCAGGCTCGGCTGCAGGCGGCGCTGCCGCTGGTGCAGGGGTTGTCTCCTCCACCTTCGCCGGCTCAGGCGCTTTGACCTCAATGGGATAATAACGCCATATAAGCCAGCCAATGGCTGCGAGAATGACTAGAAAGATGATCGTTCTTACGACTGAATTCATTGGTTCAGGCCTCAGCTCCTCCACGACAATCGCCTGCAGCATAGGCTTGTGGAGGAAGGGACACAACTGGCACGCCACACGCGCGCATCTGCAACCCTGGCGGAGCACCTTCGCAACAGATCGCCTTGCAGGAGCAATTCAGCAATCTTGGAACAGCGACGTCATGCAGACCCAGGCCGAATTGACCGACTTGCGGACAACCTCGTGAGCACCGGGATCATGAGTCGACGGGCCTTCCGCCGTACGCAAACGTACGTAATCCCTGAGGGTGACCGTCCTTGGCACACCATCACAGGGCGCGTCTCCGACCTTAATGGCCTTACATTTCGTATGACTGTTCGTTTTCGCGAGCACGTATTCGCAGACATGGTTCTCGAGACGGTCGTCCCCCTCAAGGCCAAGAGACTTCGGCTCTCCAGAAACACTGCAACGGTAGGTCTTGGCAGGTTCTTGGCATGCCACACAGACTTCCGCCGCATGGAGCGCAGCGCAACTGCCCACAATCACAAACGCGACAATGCCGAAACGCAGCATTTTCCCTGACCCATCACTGCTCCCGCACTGTCATTCTACGTCCGGACCAGGCCCATGGGAAGTACTGTTCCCTTGGGAGACGGGCGCACACGAGAGGTTTGGTGTGTTCAGGTGGTCGTGATGCTCAAACGACTAGCAAATCACCGCGCACTCAGGCCTACAAATTGATAGGTTTTCGCGTCCTTAGCGCCGCCGATAGCCGCCGGCGCGTGCCGGCGGTGGCGCCCCACCTGGGCGCACCTCTTTATGCCGGAAGTTGATACGGCCCTTGGTCAGGTCGTAGGGCGTCATCTCAACGGTAACGCGGTCGCCAGCCAGAATACGGATGCGGTTCTTCTTCATTCGGCCAGAAGTGTAGGCGATCACCTCGTGACCATTGTCGAGTTTTACGCGGCAACGCGCGTCCGGCAGGACCTCCGCCACCACCCCCTCAAACTCAAGCATCTCTTCTTTGGCCATCAAGTCTCCTGTAGTCGGGGCACCCGAGAGACCCCAAAAAAGTTTGGGGAGCAGACGAGCCTGCTCCCCAAATGGCGGAATGGATCCGCTGTCGTCATAGTGGGCGCAGATCTACGGCCGCAACCTTCCCGTTCCGGCCCGTCTCTGTCTCGTATGAAACCTTCTGTCCTTCGTGCAGCGTGGAAAGTCCAGCACGCTCGACCGCCGAAATGTGCACGAAGACGTCGCTTCCACCTTCATCCGGTTGGATGAAACCATAGCCTTTTTGGCCGTTAAACCACTTCACTGTGCCGTTTGCCATCAAATGCCTCCAAAGCAATAAGGCAACCCCGCCAAGCAACGCGCCGACGGGAATCAAAGCGCGCGTTGGAGACGTCCAGTATCGGCGCAGCTATGCGCCGCCGTAGGGCAAACCAAGGCGTGTTCGACGGGCCCTTATATGGACCGGCACCGGACGAAAGGCAAGGCGGAGCCGTGCCCGCGGGCCCCTTGTCAGTTTCGCAGGCGCCATATCAACCTCGGAGGTTGAAGTGCTTGATTTTCGGGCTTCTTGGGCCGCCCGCCAGCGAACGATGGGGCCCAGAAAATGCGCCAGAGGCCGAGGCTAATCGCGTTGATTTTACGTCGGGTTGAAGCAGCAAGGCCAGGTCCCGCCCTATTCAGGAGTAGGTCGAACGGGACCGTTGGATTGTTATCGAGCCAATGGAGGCCAGAAAGAGCGCCGGACGCTTTGGCGCACGGCGCTCTTGGTCGTTTCGTTTCAGTAATATCCTGCGATCAATAAAGGTAAGGGCACACGCGCTCCTCACCATCATATGTGAAGTAGGTTCCCGTCTCCCAATCAAACGATTGGAACCGCGCCGCGCACCGCTCCTTGTCCGACTCTCGCGCACGACCTTCTTGAACCGCAGCAGCAATAAGCGCACCGGCAATGATAGAGCCGATGATGACGCCCGCATTATTTCTGCGGGGTGCATAATAATACCGCGCCGGAGGCGGCCCCCAGCGCCGGCCACTGTAGCGGCCACGATAGCGGCCGCGGCGGTCAACTTGCACCACGTCTGTCGACTTGGATATGCTGGACTTCGGCAGCGGAGCCGCGCTCGCCGATGCAACGGGCAGCGATGGAATGATCAGACTCGCGCAAAGCACAGGCGCGAGGAAAGTTCGGATCAGTCTCATGGTGTACCTCTTTGTGTTCGCGATATCGGTGGGACGCCTCGCATCCATGGCACGCGAACGGGCGACGGTTGTTCGTCCAATAGTGAAACGCATTGAACTTTCTTAGCGCACGACTTGAGAGGCGAAGGCCCACCAACGTAACGCTCTCCTAGCGAGCAATCCGTCGCCGAATTGAGGCCCAAGCATGACGGAATGGGGGCGCGTGACGGATGCGCTTAGTTCTCTTCCATTTTCAGTGCGGCGATGAAGGCTTCCTGCGGGATCTCCACCTTGCCGAACTGGCGCATCTTTTTCTTACCGGCCTTTTGCTTCTCAAGAAGCTTGCGCTTACGCGTGATATCACCGCCGTAGCACTTGGCGATGACGTCCTTGCGTAGAGCACGGATTGTCTCGCGCGCAATGATCCGTCCGCCAAGTGCCGCCTGCACCGGGATTTGGAACAAGTGCGGCGGGATCAGTTCTTTGAGCTTCTCGCACATTGTGCGCCCGCGTGCGTCGGCGCGCGAGCGATGTACGATTATGGAAAGTGCATCGACCGGCTCGGCATTGACCAGGATCTGCATCTTCACCAGGTCACCGGCCTCATAGTCCAGCATCTGGTAGTCAAACGAGGCATACCCTTTGCTGATCGACTTCAGTCGGTCATAGAAATCGAACACAACCTCGTTCAGCGGCAGCTCGTAAACGAGCATGGCGCGCGAGCCGGCATACGTCAGTTCCTTCTGGCGCCCGCGTCTGTCCTGACACAGTTTCAAGACGCCGCCGAGATACTCGTCCGGCACCATGATGGTTGCGCTGATCCAAGGCTCCTCGATGCGGTCGATACGCGTTGGGTCGGGCATGTCGGCTGGATTGTGCATCTCTAACCGTTCGCCGTCTGTGAGGTAGACGTGATAGACGACGCTCGGCGCTGTCGCGATGAGATCGAGGCCGAACTCACGGTCGAGCCGCTCGGTGATGATCTCCAGGTGCAACAGGCCTAGAAAGCCGCACCTAAACCCAAGGCCCAGCGCCGCCGATGTCTCCATTTCGTAGGAGAAGCTGGCGTCGTTCAAGCGCAACCGGCCCATCGCTTCGCGCAGGTCGCCGAAGTCGGCCGCATCGACGGGAAAGAGTCCACAAAACACGACGGGCTGGGCTGGCTTAAAGCCTGGCAACGGTTTGGTCGTCGGGTGGCGGTCATCGGTAACCGTGTCACCGACACGCGTATCGGCCACCTCTTTGATGGCTGCAGTGAAGAAACCGATCTCGCCTGGACCGAGTTCACCCAGCATCTCCTGCTTGGGACGAAACACGCCGACGCGCTCGACCTGATAGCTCGCCCCGGTCGACATGAGCTTGATCTTTTGACCTTTGCGCAACCGCCCGTCGATCACGCGCACGAGCACGACAACGCCGAGATAGGCGTCGTACCAACTGTCGACGAGGAGCGCCGTCAACGGCTGTGTGGCGTCACCGTTCGGCGGAGGCAGTCGCGCAACGATCGCATCGAGCACTGCTGCCACATTAAGCCCGGTCTTTGCGGAAATCGGGATTGCATCGGACGCATCAAGCCCGATCACGTCCTCGATCTGTTGCTTCACGCGATCGGAATCGGCGGCCGGCAGATCAACCTTGTTGAGGACGGGCAAAATTTCCAGATCGTTGTCGAGTGCAGTGTAAACGTTCGCAAGCGTCTGCGCCTCGACACCTTGACTTGCGTCGACGACAAGAACCGCACCTTCGCACGCAGCAAGACAACGCGAGACCTCGTAGGCGAAGTCAACGTGGCCCGGCGTATCCATCAGATTGAGCTGATAGGTGTTGCCGTCCTTGGACTTATAGTCCAGGCGCACCGTCTGCGCCTTGATGGTGATGCCCCGTTCGCGCTCGATATCCATCGAGTCGAGGATCTGCTCTTTCATGTCGCGGTCGGCAACGTTGCCGCACAGCTGGATCAGCCGGTCCGACAGCGTCGACTTTCCGTGATCGATGTGAGCAATGATGGAGAAATTGCGAATAAGCGAGGTATCGGTCATGGCGCGGCTTGTAGCACCGGCCCCGCGCCCCCGAAAGAGGCCCGCAGCGCCTTGTCCAAGCTGTCGCGGGCAGCGCCCGTCAAGGCAAGATCGCCGCGACGGCCAGCACGTAGATCAGGATTGACAGGACGTCCTGGATGATCGTTGCCACGGGACCCGAGCCAAAGGCTGGGTTGGCCACATCATGGGGCTCGGTGGCAATGCGATGGCGCAGAGAACCGACAGTCTCGCCGAGCTGCGCAAACAGAACACGACGTGTCATCAACCGTCCCGCCGTCTCCGGCCCTTGGACAGCAGGTTCGCCGCCGATTCCGCCGATCGTCATACCTTCTCCCCGGGAGCGCTATTCGGCCTCATTGCCACCAAGGAGTGTTTTCGCCTTTGTGAGCGCCGCCAAGCTGTCGGCGGCCAGTAGGATGCGGTTGGCGCGCAAGAATCCATAGCGGTGCAGGGCTTCGCGAGGCTGCTCCTGCAGTCCCGATATGATAATACGGCAACCGTGCTGTGCCGCCAGCCGCGCGAGCTGCACCAGTACGTCGATGCCGGTCGAATCGATGAGCGGTACCTCGCGCATACGCAGGATGATGACACGCGGCCAGTGGTCCAGGGCTTTGAGGGCAACGTCGAGGCGCGCGGTGGCGCCGAAGAACAGAGGGCCGCGGAACTCGACCACCCGCACGCTCTCCGGCAATGCCTCGCTCATGATCACCGAGCGGGGTGCCAAGCCGTCGACGACATCATCAAGCAATATAGGTCCTGATCCGAAATTCACGCCAGGCATCTCGGCCATCCGATGCATGAAGAGCATGGCGGCCATCACTACGCCCACCGCGATCGCGACACTCAGGTCGACGAACACCGTCAGCAGAAGCGTGGCGCTGAGAACCAAGCGGTCGTCCCAGGGAGCTGACCGCAGAAAGCGAGACAGGTGCACCAGTTCCAACAGCCGCCACGCCGTCAGCAGCAGAACAGCGGCGAGACAGGGGAGTGCCAGATAGGATGCAAGCGGGGCGAGCAGCAGCATAAATAGCAAGAGGAAGGCGGCATGCAGCATACCGGCGACGGGGGAGCGCGCGCCCGCCGCAATGTTGGTGCCAGTACGTGCGATGACGCCCGTCGCTGGCATACCGCCAAAGAGCGGGGACGCGAGATTAGCCGCGCCCTGAGCGACAATCTCCATGTTGGAGCGGTGGCGGGTACCCGCCATCGCATCGGCCGCCACTGCGGACAACAGGCTTTCGACACCGATCAGAAAGGCAATCGTGAACGTGGCTGGCATGACCTGCTGCACCATGGCCCAGGAGAGATCGGGCAGTACCGGCTGCGGCAGGGTCGTGGGGATACCACCGAAACGTGAGCCAACCGTCTCAACCTCGAGCCCCAACAGCCATACGGTGCCTGAGGCCAAGGCAACCGCCAAAAGCAATGCCGGCCAGCGCGACAGCCAACGGCGGATTGCGACAATGGTTCCCATGGTCAGAAGTCCGACCAGAAGAGCCGAGACGTTGAACGTGTCACGCAACTCATAGAGCGCCTCTAGCCGTTCGACGAACTCATTCGGCACCATGCCCTCGATGCCAAGGAAGTCCTTGAGTTGGCCAAGCGCAATTACCACGCCGATGCCACTGGTGAAGCCGAGGATCACCGGGCCGGGGATGTATTTGATGTAGGTGCCGAGCTGAAGCAGCCCGGCGACCACGAGAATGCCCCCAGCGAGGAACGTCGCCGTCATCAACCCGGCGGCCCCGTGCTCAGCGCCAACCGAAGCGATAACGACGATGAAGGCCGCTGCCGGCCCGCCCACCTGATAGCGGCTACCGCCAAGCGCGGAGATGAGAAACCCGGCGACGACTGCCGTGATCAGACCCTGCCCTGGCGCCACCCCGGCACCGATCGCGATTGCCATCGACAACGGCAGTGCCAGGATCGCCACGGTCAGTCCGGCAGTAGCATCGTGCCGGAGGTCATCGAGGCCGTAGCCGCGGCGCAGCACCGTGACCAGCTTGGGCGTGAACAACTCGCGGTACGTGGCCCAATCGTATGCGCGAACGCGCGCAACGAGGGCCTCGACGGAACGCAGCCTGCGTAACTCGTGCATTGCGGATTGCTCCGGAGCCAACGCCCCGTTTCCACGGCGTCATAATCTTTTTTGGCGTAGCCTTATCCTAGATGCGTCAGTGTTCCGGCCCAACGTGGTGCAACGCCGCTATCTCACAGCGATTTTTTGTCCTGAACGCCACGGCCCGCGCTTGCCTGCTCAGATTTTGGAATTATTCTAAAGAATGAGACCGACCGGAGGCATGGGCCCCATGCGCAGATTTGCAGATCTCGACGAACGCGAAATTCTGGCGCTTGCCGTTTCCCTGGAGGAAGAGGATCAGCGCGTCTACACCGAATTTGCCCACGCCCTTGCCGAGCGCTATCCGGCTTCCGCCCAAGTCTTCACAGAGATGGCTGAGGAAGAAGGGCGGCACCGCCGCCGGCTGATCGAAACGTTTCGCAAGAAGTTCGGCGAGCACATTCCGCTGATCCGCCGCGAGGACATCAGCGGGTTCGTGAAACACGAGCCCATCTGGATGACGCGTGCCATCGGTCTCGAAAAAGTCCGCAAGCAAGCCGAGGCACGCGAATACGAAACGCGCCGCTTCTATCTCAAGGCGATGGAACGCGCGACGGATGCCGGTATCCGCAAGCTGCTGGGCGATTTGGCAGCCGCGGAGGCACAACATGAAAGCCTTGCGCGCAGACTTGGCGAAAAACACCTGACAGAAGATGCTCGCACCGAAGAGGCTGAGATGCAGCGGCGCATGTTCGTGCTGCAGATCATCCAGCCGGGGCTTGCCGGTCTTATGGACGGCTCCGTCTCCACGCTGGCGCCGTTGTTTGCTGCGGCCTTTGCAACCCACAGCACGTGGGAGACGTTTCTGGTCGGCTTGGCAGCCTCAGTGGGCGCTGGCATTTCGATGGGGTTTGCCGAGGCCCTCTCTGATGATGGGTCTTTGACAGGTCGCGGCCATCCCTTGATCAGGGGCGTCGTAACCGGCTTCATGACCAGCGTCGGCGGCATCGGCCATACACTCCCCTACCTCATCGACGACTTTTGGCTTGCCACGTCGCTGGCCATAGCGGTGGTCCTGGTAGAGCTCTGGGTCATCGCCTGGATCCGCGCCAACTATATGGACACAAAGTTCCTGCGGGCCGCCTTCGAAGTGGTGGTGGGCGGTCTCATCGTCTTTGCGGCCGGCATTTTGATAGGGAATGCCTAGCCGGGATTGCCCATTCGTCTTGACGCGGCCACATCTGCGGGCATGAGTACGCCCCAAATGATGGCCGAAACGACGAAGGAACACTAATGCGCGGCTCAAAAATCTGTGCGGCGGTTGTCGCGATTCTTATCGTAGGCGCGATTCCGGTCGGCACGACAGTGGCTGGCGGCATCCAAGTCTCACCCGCCTTCAAATTTGAACCTCCGAAAAAGCGCCCCGCAAAACGCTACACCGCACCGCAGCCCGCTCAGCCGCCATCTCCCGAACCCACAGCCAACGTCAGCGAAGACCCCGCGCCTGCACCACAGAGCGCTCCCTCGTCTGCCGCAGCGGCCGCGGCCGCCGGCATGTTGCCAAGACCGGTCGCCACAACGACCAAGAAACGTGCACCCTATCCGCCGCCCAAGGACAATTGCCGCAATTCGCAAGGCTTCTCGTCATGGGCCGCTGGCTTTAAGAAGCGCGCCGCGGCAGCGGGTGTCAGACCGCGCACGATCAACGCTGTCATGGGCGGGGCGAGCGTCAACCAGAAGGTCATCTCGCGCGACCGCCGTCAGGGATTCTTCTCGCAGACCTTCCTGGACTTCCAAAAGAAGCTTGCAACGCCCAACCGTGTGCAAAGCGGACGTCGAAAAATCAAACAGAGAAAGTCCGTCTTCGATCGCGCCCAGCGCGAGTATGGTGTGCCGCCGTCGGTCATCACCGGCTTTTGGGCATTGGAAAGCGATTTCGGCGCCGGCATGGGCAATTTCCCGATCATGCCCGCACTTATCACGCTCGCTTACGATTGCCGCCGCCAGGTGATGTTCCAAGAAGAGCTGCTCGCAGCGATGCAGATTATCGATCGCGGAGACATGAGCCCATCGCAGATGATCGGATCTTGGGCCGGCGAGATTGGGCAGACGCAGTTCCTGCCGACGCGCTATCTCGACTACGCGATAGACTACAGCGGCGATGGGCGCATCGATTTGTTCCGCAACGACGCCGACGTCATCGGCTCGACCGCCAACTACATGAAAAACCTAGGTTGGCGCGCTGGCGAGCCGTGGCTTGAAGAGGTCGTCATCACGCGCGACCTGCCCTGGGAAAAGGCCGATCTCGCAATCAAACTCCCGCGCTCGCAATGGAACGCCTGGGGACTCAAGTATCGCAACGGCAAGCCGGTGCCCAAAGACGATATGACGGCCTCGCTGCTCTTGCCCATGGGCCGCAACGGGCCAGCGTTCCTCGCCTATCCCAACTTCGATATCTACACCGAGTGGAACAACTCGCTCACATACGCGACGACGGCCGCCTATCTTGCGACCCGCATCGACGGCGCACCGACTATGAGCCGCGGGCGCGGCAACGTCCCGGAACTGAGCACAGAGCAGAACAAAGAGCTGCAGCGTTTGCTCGTCAAGCGCGGCTACGACGTCGGAAAGATTGACGGGTTGATCGGCGCCAAGACGCGCGCGGCCGTGAAGGAGATGCAGCTCAAGCTCGGCTTGCCCGCCGACTCCTATCCCACACCGCAGCTCCTCTCCGCCCTCCGCAGCGGTAGGTAGGACCGCTACAGCGCTGCGCCTAATGCAGCTTGACTTCCGGCTCCGTCCGCCGGGTCAACAGGCGCGAGAACGTGTCGAGTATGACTTTGAACGGCCCGTGCAGCGCCATCTCGTGCATCTTGTAGAGCGAGCGGTACATCAGCCGCGCAAAAAGTCCCTCGATGAACACGCTCTTGCCGATGATAAAGCCCATCAGGTTACCGACGGTCGAATACTCACCCAGTGAAACCAGAGAGCCGAAATCGCGATAATGGAACGGGCGCATCGGCTCACCGCGCATGCGCCGTTGTAGCTCGGTGTAAAGGTGTGAGGCTTCCTGATGAGCGGCCTGCGCGCGCGGTGGGATCGGTGCGTCCGCTCCCTCGGGCACAAGATACGCACAGTCGCCCATCGCGAATATGTTGGGATCGCGCGTCGTCTGCAACGTGTCTTTCACGACGAGCTGGTTGGACCGGCTCACCTCCAGACCATCAAGCGTTGCCAGCACGTCCGGTCCTTTGACACCGGCCGCCCACACGACGAGTTCGGAGGGTATAAAGTCGCCGTTCTCCAACTTGACGCCCTTATCCGTCACTTCGACCACGCGCGAGCCGGTTCGGATATCCACGCTCAGCTCGCGCAGGATGTCTGCGACGCCATCGGAGATCGTCTTGGGCAGCGCCGGAACAATGTGATCGGCCGCTTCGACCAGCGTGATTTTGATGTCTTTTTCCGGATCGATCTTGTCGAGGCCGAACGCGACCACGCCGCGCGCGGTGTGATGCAGCTCGGCAGACAGCTCCGTGCCCGTGGCACCGGCGCCGATAATCGCCACATGAAGCTGGCCCGGACGCACCGGTCCCGGCTGGGCAAACGCGCGCACGCAAGCATTGATCAAGCGCCTGTTGAAGCGCTCGGCCTGCTCGGGCG
>CAZUKP010000061.1:0-17901 GCA_964620915.1 uncultured Hyphomicrobium sp.
GGCCGCAAGCCCGATCAGCACGATGAAGCCCACCTGGGTCAGGATGTTGTTGTCCTGACCGCGCAGGATGACGCCCGTAATCGACGCAACGAGGCACATCGGCACGATGAGGATCACGGCAAGCGGGAGAGTCAGACTTTCGAACTGCGCGGCGAGCACGAGGAACACGAACACGACCGCCAGTGCAAAGGCGAAGACCGCCGTATCGCCGGCACGCAACTGCTGGAAGGCCAATGTCGTCCACTCGTAATTGAAGCCCTGCGGCAGCGTCTCGGCCGCTAGCTTCTGCATGATCTCGATGGCTTGGCCTTGCGAATAGCCGGGCGCAGGCGAGCCGTCGAGTTCGGCGGCCGGATAGAGATTGTATCGCGGCACGCGGTAGGGTCCGGAGATATTGCTGATGGTCGTGAACGACCCGAGTGGCACGGCGTCGCCCTGATCGTTTCGCACGCGGATCTTCAAGATGTCGGAGGGCTCGAGCCGGAAGGTAGCGTCTGCCTGTGCGGTGACGCGGAAGGTGCGACCCAGAAGATTGAAATCGTTGACGTAGGTTGACCCGAGATAGGTCTGCAGCGCGGCGAACACGTCGGGCACCTTGATGCCGAGCATCTGCGCCTTGGTGCGGTCGATGTCGAGGTAGAGCTGCGGCGTCGAGGATTCGAACAGCGAGTACACCTGTTTAAGGCCGGGTGTCTCGGCCGCGCGCCCCATCATCGCGTAGACCGCGTTTTGCAGCGCCTGCGGTCCGTTTCCTCCGCGGTCCTCGACCATCATGCGGAAACCACCTGCCGTGCCGATGCCGCGCACGGGCGGCGGCATGGCAACGATGACCCTCCCCTCCTGAATCACCGACAGCTTCTGCAAGAGCGTGTTTTGTATCTCCGGTGCCGACAAGCTTGGGTCACCCACCCGCTCATCGAACGGGCCGAGCACGACGAAGACCGCGCCGGCGTTGGGTGCGGCCGTGCGCGTCGCACCGGAAAAGCCGACGATGTTCACGGCATGCGCGACGCCCGGGATCTCAAGGGCGATATCGGTTGCGCGGCGGTTAACTTCGTCAGTGCGGGCGAGCGATGCCCCGCCCGGCAGCTGCGTCACGACGATCAAGTAGCCGACGTCGAGCTGCGGGATGAAGCCGATCGGCGTCTTGCGCAGTTCGTTCATGCCGAAGGCGAGCACGCCGGCGTAGACGATGAGCATGATCGCGGCAAAGCGCACAACGCGCGCCGTGAACCAGCCATAGCCTGCGCCGAGGCGGTCAAAGGACCAGTTGAAAACCTTGAAGAAGCCGCGCATCGGCGCACCCCACCAGCGCCTCTTGGCGTTGTTGGTATGCGGCCTCAAGAGCAGCGCGCACATGGCCGGAGACAGCGTCAGCGAGACGATGAGCGAGATGATGGTCGCGCCGGCGATGGTAAGCGCGAACTGACGATAGAACTCTCCCGAAATTCCGGTGATGAAGGCCGACGGCGCGAACACCGCGCACAGCACCAGCGCGATGGCGATCAGGGCCGCGCCGACCTCATCCATGGTGCGCTTTGCCGCTTCACGCGGAGACAGGCCTGCAGCGATATTGCGCTCCACGTTCTCCACGACCACGATCGCGTCATCGACGACGATGCCGATCGCCAGAACCAACCCGAATAACGACAGGTTGTTGAGCGAGTATCCGAACATCGCCATGAAGAAAAAGGTGCCGACCAGCGAGATCGGAATGGCAACGATAGGGATGATCGCCGCACGCCACGTCTGCAAGAACAAAAGTACGACGAGGACCACCAGAATGACCGCCTCGGCGATGGTGGTGAGGACCGCGTCGACCGACTGCTGGATGAACTCGGTCGGGTTGTAAATGATCGTGTATTTGAGCCCTTCGGGAAAATCCTGCGACAGCTTTTGCATCGTGGACTTGACCGCCTCGGCAGTGGCAATGGCGTTCGAGCCCGGCCGCTGGAAGACGCCCAGAGCAATCGCCGGGTCACGGTCGAGATAGGAAATGCGGCCATAGTCCTGCGCCGCGAGTTCGACGCGGCCAACGTCCTTCAAACGCACGACGGCGTTGTCGGTTTGCTTGACCACGATGTTGGCGAAATCGTCCGCTTCGGTGAGGCGACCAAGCGTGCGCACGGAGAGTTGAAACGCGCCAGGGTTATCGACGGGCGGCTGATTGAGTACGCCCGACGCCACCTGGACATTTTGCCCCTTCAGGCCCTCCACCACATCACCCGTCGTCAAGTTCAACGATTGCAGGCGATCGGGATCCAGCCAAATGCGCATGGAATAGTCGCGACTGCCGAACACCGTAATGGAGCCGATGCCGTCGATGCGGTTCAGTACATCGGTGACCTGTGTGGTGGCGAAGTTCGATATGAACAGCGTGTCGCGCGACTTGTCGGGCGAATAGAGGTGCACGACCATCATCAGGTCGGGCGACGCCTTCGCGACGGTGACGCCGATATTGCGTACGTCGCTGGGTAGCCGCGGCTGGGCAACGGCCACCCGGTTCTGCACCTGCACCTGCGCAATATCCAGATCGGTGCCGAGCTCGAACGTCACTTCAATGGAGAATTGCCCATCACCGGTCGAGTTCGACGTGATGTAGAGCATATTCTCCACGCCGTTGATTTGCTGCTCGAGCGGTGCAACGACGGTCGCCGCTACGACCTCGGCGCTGGCGCCGGGGTACTGGCCGCTGACGTTAACGGTCGGGGGCGCGATCTCCGGATACTGGGCGATCGGCAATTGTCCATAGGAGACGCCCCCAAGGATCACGAACACGATCGAGATCACGGCGGCGAAAATCGGCCGGTCGATGAAAAACCGTGAGATGCGCATGCGAAGTCCCCGTTCGTCAGTTGCTTTTTGTGGCGGCCGGCGGTGTGTCGACTGAGGCGATCGGCCCAGACTGAGGCGCCACGCGAACGCCGGGACGCACGCGCATCAGTCCATTGATGATGACGCGATCCTCTCGGCTCAGACCTTCCTTGATCACCCGCAGTCCGTCGACGACCTTGCCAAGGGCCACGTATTTCGGCTGCGCAATGTTGTCGCCGTCCACGACGAGGACGTATTTTTGCACTTGCTCGGTCCCGATGGCCGTATCGGGCACGAGCAACGCCTCGGCAGGCGGGGCCATCGCAATTTGAATGCGCGCAAACATGCCCGGCGTGAAAGTGCCGTCCGGGTTGGGAAACTCGGCACGTCCGCGGATTGCGCCGGACGAGCGGTCGATTGCGTTGTCGATGAAGTCCAGGCGGCCTTGGTGGGCAAAGCCCGGCTCGTCGATGAGCTTCAGCGAAACGGGCACGTTCATTTCCGGCCCGCGGGCAGCCGGGTGCTCGCGCAGGAAGCGCAGATACGACGATTCATCCCAGGTGAACTCCAGGCGGATGGGATCGACCGATTGGATTGTCGCCAGAAGAGTCGTGTTGCCACTTGTGCCGCCCGTGACGAGGTTGCCGGTCGAAACGCGCCGGTCGCCGATGCGCCCCGACACCGGAGCTCTTAGTTGGGTGAACTCGAGGTTGAGTTCGGCTTGATGCACGGCCGCCTCTTGCGCCTGGACGGTCGCTTCGGCAACGCTTTTCGCCTGCACCCGCTCGTCGAACGTCAACTCGCTGATGCTTGTGCCGCGCGTTAAACTCTGGGCGCGGCCGAGATTGGTCTCTGCGAAGGCGAGATTGGCCTTCGCCTGTTCCAGATTGGCGCGTGCCTCCTTGAGTGCAGCCTCAAACGGGCGGCGATCAATGGTGAACAGGAGATCTCCTTTCTCAACCAGCTGTCCGTCCTTGAAGGAGATCGCATCGAGATAGCCGGACACGCGCGCGCGCACCTCGACGGCATCAACCGCGACAAAGCGGCCGACGTACTCCTCCCTGTCGGCGACAATTCTTGTAACCGGTTGTGAAATTGTAACCTGAGGCGCAGGCGGCGGACCGGTCTTGGCCTGCGACTGGATCTCGTCACAGCCGGCAAGCAGTAAGGCCATAAGAGACACGAGCACGAGGGGGAAGGCAGGGCGAGAAACGTGCATGCAAACCGTCCATTTCGGAATTGAAAGGATGTAGGGAAACAAATCGTCAGGCTGCGGCAAGGACTCCGGCGACGGCCCCAGCGCGCCGAATGGCTGCACCAACGGACCGTTCGGCCGCATCGGGCCCCAAAGCCAAGCCCTCGATCACAATCGACTGGATGTCCGTGATGCCGAAGTGGTTGAGCACGGAACGCAGATGACTCTCGTCATGCTCGTTGGCCTTTAGGGGGCCGACCGAGTAGACGCCGCCACGCGCCAGAACCAGAATCGCGCGCCGCCCTTTGAGCAGGCCTTCGGTCCCACGCTCGGTGTACCGGAAGGTCCGGCCCGGACGCGCGACGTAATCGATCCAAGTCTTGAGCGTGGAGGGGACGCCGAAATTGATCATGGCGGCAGCAATGACGATGGTGTCGGCGCGAATCAGTTCATCAACTAGAATGTCTGATTGCTCGAGCAGCTCGTGTTGCCGTGGCGTCCGCGGCCCGGCAATCGAGTGTGTGGCGATAACGAAGTCCTCGTCGATGTGGGGAAGCGGGCTTTGGGCAAGATCGCGAATGACAACGGCGCCGTCGGGATCGAACTGGCGCAATTCCCTGAGAACACGGGCTGCCACGAGGTTAGAATAGGATGTGTAGCGGCGCGGACTGCTTGTCAGGCAAAGGATCTGGTGCATTGCGTTGCCCCACTGGATTGTTGCAGTGCGAGACGAAGGCCATGACAACGCCCGCACCTTGTGTTACTGACCGGTAACTCCCACGTTCTATACTGACCGGTAACACCCCCGTCAAGAGGCCCAAATTAGAGGCAATGGTAAGAACCATCCCATCTCCACCAACCGAAGCACCGCTGGTGCCGCCGCGCGAGCGCATCCTTGCTGCGGCCCGCGAGCTGTTTTACCGCCACGGCATCCGCGCGGTCGGAGTCGATGCGATTGCCGAGGCCGCCGCCACCAACAAGATGACGCTCTACCGGCACTTCGGTTCCAAGGATGAGCTGGTCGCCACCTACATCGGCGAGCTCGCCAAGGACGGTGACGCGATGTGGGAAACCTTAGCGAAAGACTATCCCGGCGATCCGCAGGCGCAGCTCGACGGGTGGGTGCGCCATGTCGAGCAAATCTTTACCGACCGCGTCGATCGCGGCTGTGCCATCGCCAACGCTGCCGTGGAGTTGCGCGATACCGACCATCCGGCGCGGCAAATCATCGACGACTACAAGACGCGCAAGCGCGAGCGTCTCGTTGGGCTGTTTCGGGACGCTGGTTACGCCGAGCCTGAGCGCCTAGCCGACGAAGTGTTTTTGATGTTTGAAGGCGCGCGCATTAGCATTCAATGCTGCACGGGTCCGAGCGGGCCGGCCACGCGCGTGGTGAGTATGCTGCGATCGCTTCTGGCAAATCACGCACCGCAATCGCGTTGATTTGATTCCACTCACTTCGTGGCCCAATCACAATCTCGAGTTGCCTCCGACACGCTGGCGTCGGATGTTTTCTCACCCCACAACGGGCATCATTGATTTCGGTATCTGGTCCAACCTCTCCGATCAGTTACGGGCAGAGCAGGTCAATTCGACCTCAGCCGGATGGCCGGTTTTCACCTAGCGCACCGACGCTCGATCAAGCGATCTCCTCAAGAAAAAGCCGAAACTCCAGGCAAAGCGGTCAACGATTAGGCAGACCTGCCCTACCGCTTCGGGGACCAACGCAGACAAGCGTTTGATTCAACGTGGCAATGCGTCTTGGCACAGTTCTTGAAATTTCCTAACAGGAATAGTTTTTGCTCATGAGTGATTTCAAAGCAGGAAATCACGCATGGTGTTGTGTCTTGGATGGGGAGCTAAGTCATGGAAGAACAACTCGCCGAACTGGTCACGAAGGTGGCCGCGCTGGAGAAATCCGGCGGCATGTTGGGAACCATCGATATCGAGGTCTACTATTTCTGGGCGACCGCGTTCATGGTTCTAATCCACGCGGGCTTCTTGTCCTACGAAATGGGGGCATCACGCGCGAAGAATGTCCTCGCAACGGGCATCAAGAACATTCTGGCCTTTGCCTTTATCGTACCCACCTTCTTCTTCTTCGGCTGGTGGATCTACCTGGCATTTCCAGGCGGCTTCATCCCTTCAGCGGATGGCGACGCCGGCCTGCCCTGGAATGCGGCCATGGGCCCGAACCTGTCAGATAACGCCACGGGCGTGTTCTGGGCGGCCTTCACAATGTTTGCCGCAACCACTGCTTCGATCTTCTCAGGCGCTGTCATCGAGCGCATCAAGATGTCGGGCTTCATCCTTCTGGCGATCCTGCTCGGGTCGGTGTTGTGGATTCTCGCCGCGGCATGGGGCTGGCACCCGTCGGGCTGGCTGCTGACCGACTGGGGTTTCCACGACTTCGGCTGTGCCGGCATCGTCCATCTTGTCGCCGGCGCCTTTGCCCTCGGCGTTCTCATCAACCTCGGACCGCGTATCGGCAAGTTCAACGCCGATGGATCGGCCAATGATCTACCGGCGCACAACGTGCCGATGGTCCTCATTGGCCTGATGACGATCATCGTCGGCTTCTTTGGCTTCTTGGCCGCCTGCGTGATCATGAATGGCGGTGCCCAGTGGGTGAACATCTACGGCCAGCCGATGACATTGTCGGCCGTCGGCTTCAACACGCTGATGGGTTTTGCCGGCGGAGTCATCGGTGCCTGGGCGCTGACGCGCGATCCGTTCTGGATGATGTCGGGCGGTCTTGGCGGCATCATCGCCGCCGCAGCCGGCATCGACGTCTACTACCCGCCGCTGGCCTTCCTGATCGGGTTCCTTGGCGGCGTCACCATCAAGATGGTCAACGACTTCATCACCAAGCTGCGCATCGACGACTCGGTTGGAGCAGTCGCGGTTCACGGCTGGTGCGGCATCATCTCGCTGATCGCAGTCGGTCTGTTAGCAAGCGGGTATCCCAATCCGGGCGATGCGCCCCCCGTAACGCTGGCCGGACAGATGGTGGGGCTGGTCGTGTGCTTCGTGGTCGGGTTCGTGCCCGGCTACTTCGTATCCATGTTCTTGAAGGTTGCGCGTCTTCTGCGCGTGCCCGACGAGGCCCAGGTCGTGGGGCTCGACTTGGCCAAGGTGCCGCTTAAGGCCTATCCGGAGGGCGGCACGTCGTACGGCCTGCAGCCGCAGCCTGCCGAATGAGGTCGGCACTTATTACGAAGTCGTGGCGCGAATTTAGGTCAACGCGAAAGGAGTGAGGCGAATGGGAAGCCCGATTACGGAATGGGAAGGTGCAACCGCTTATTTCACCTTCGCCAACAATCCGGCCGTGCTTTACACGATCCTCGGTATCGCCATTGCCGTTACCGTGCTGTCGATCGTGAAAGGCGGACGCCATGAGAAGGAAGCCTACGAAAAGCTGAACGGAGGCAAGTAGGCAAACTGCTGTTGTGTTTCTCCCCTGGCCTTGTCCGGCGATGTCAACACGCTGGGCAAGGCTCTCTTTTTTGGGAGGCCCCGTTGCCCCCACAGCCGCGCCACTGAAACAGCTACCGCGATGAGGTAGGAACACCGTCGCTGACTTCATAGCCAAATTCGGTTGCCGACTGTGCCAGCCACGACCAAAAGCTCCTGGCAAGGCTGCGATTGACCATGATGTCGTAAGCCGGTGTGGCGTCGACCTGCCAGAGCTGACAGACAATCTGGTCGATCTGCGTGGTCGCCGCGCTGCCTGGCTGAAAGGCCACCGGGTGGAGATCGATCGGGCAGCCTTTGGCGAGAACGTTACGCGCACTCGGACCTTCTATTCGCACGATCATCTTCGCCGCCGAGTGGTCGGTAAGGGACGCAACGTCCGCGACGGCGTCCGTCAATTTTGCGAGAACCTCGTCTGTCCCTTCGCCCGCTGCGAGGGCCAACCATTGCCCCGGCGCGCTGCCCACCAGTTCTAGTCCGCCGCCCATCACGACCCGCGGCCCGTCCACAAGCGAGGCACCCGTCAGGGAACTCATCCGCGCTAAAACGTCAGGCACTTTTCCCTTCCTTGAGGCGATATGGCGGATCAGAACACCGGTACGCTCGGCGAGGCGCACACCGGGCGGTCCGTCACCAGGGGCTCCGAAGCGGCCAGGCTCAATGGTGCCGGCAAGCGCGGACATTGCGATCAGGGCGGTCCTAGCCACGCAGCTTGTCTCCCTTCGGATCAACGAAAACCGGATGTGAGACCTTGCATAGGACGTCGGACCCGCCCAACAGATCGACGGCGCGAATGTGCCCGCCAATACGATCGAGGCCTCTTCTTAAAAAGCCGAGTGCAACGTCGTGGCCAAGCGTGGGGGAGCGAGCAACCGACGTGACGTGGCCCTCGTCATGGTCTGCATCGGCCGGATTGTCTGGCGCGATGAGGTGCGCCCCGGCAACGAGTTCATCGGCGCCATCGACCGGGGTCAGGCCCACAAGTACCTGCCTGCCTGCCTCGACCAAGGCTGGGCGTTCGCTCATGACGCGCCCGACAAAATCATTCTTGCGCGACGCCATCTTTTCAAGTCCGAGATCACCCAAAGTCGTGCGCCCGTCGATCTCCGGAGTGCTGGCATGCCCTTTTTCGATGCGCATTACGCCAAGCGCCTCCATCCCGTAAGGCGCGATGCCCAAGTCGCCGCCGGCCTCCATCAGCTCGCGCATCAGCGCTTCGCCGCATGCGGCCCCCACGGCGATCTCGTAGGCGCGCTCGCCGGAGAACGAGACGCGAAAGAGGCGACACGCCGTGCCGCCAATCTCAATCTGGGAGAACCCCATGTAGGGCAGTGTCGAATTGGAAATGTCGGCATCGATCAACCTCTCCAGAACGTCGCGCGAGCGAGGCCCGGCAATCGAAATCTGCGCCCACTGCTCGGTCACCGGCACGATCGAAACGTCGAGCTGCGGCCACAACACTTGATGGCAGAAGTCCAGATGCGCGAGCACCTTCGCTGCATTGGCCGTCGTCGTGGTGGCAAGGAAATGCTCCGGCCCAAGCCGGCAAACCGTTCCATCGTCCATGACGAAGCCGTCTTCACGCAACACGACGGCGTAGCGAACTTTGCCGACCGCCAGCGTGGACAGCATGTTGACGTAGACACGGTCGAGAAAGGCTCCCGCGTCGGGACCTTGGATATCGATCTTCCCCAGCGTCGAGACATCGCAAATCCCGACTGCGGTGCGTACTGTCATCACCTCTCGCGCCACGGCCTGGCGCCAATCCGTTTCGCCGGGGCGAGGGAAGTATTGCGCCCTGAGCCACAGCCCGGCCTCGATGAACACCGCGCCCTGAGCCGTCGCCCAATCGTGGGTCGGCGTTCGTCGCATCGGGCGAAACGCGCTGCCGCGACGCTGGCCGGCAATCGCACCAAAGCTGACGGGCGTGTAGGGCGGCCGAAAGACGGTGGTCCCTACCTCGGAGATTGCGCGACCGGTCAGTTCGGCCATGATCGCAAGCGCAGTTACGCTGGCTGTCTTGCCCTGGTCGGTGCCCATGCCGAGCGTGGTGTAGCGCTTCAGGTGCTCGGCCGCGCTGTAACCCTCGCGGTGAGAGAGCGCGATGTCGCTGGTCGTCACGTCGTTTTGGAAATCAACGAAGGCCTTCCCCCTAGAACTCTTGATGCGCCAGACCGGTTCAACGCCTTGATCCTCATCGGACTCGATGCTGGGAAGATCGGCACGCGCTGAGCCCGCAAATCCCGCATCTCTGACTGCCTCGTGCCCAAGCCGCAGCCCATCGGCAACGGCTTCCTTTAAGGAAAGGTGGCCGGTCGCTGCACCTCCGACTGCCATGCCCGGCGGTGCAGACTGGGGAACGAATGCGCTGATCTCTTCGTTCCAAATTGGTTTGGAACCGAGATGACACGTCAGGTGCAGAGCGGGGTTCCAACCATTCGAAACGGCGAGAAGATCGCAATCAATCGTCGCACGGTGACCCGCCGTATCGCGAACCTCCACGGCTTCGATGCAGCGTGAACCGATCGCGCGCGTGACAACGGTTCCGCGCACAAGCTTGAGTGGGTTGCGGCCAAGTAAAAGCACCGGTTCCTTGCGCGGGTCGATTACAGCAACCACGTCCGCGCCTGCCGCTGCAAGAGCTTGTGAGGTGCGCCAACCATCATCACCAGCCGTAAAGATGATGGCACGCTTGCCGGGCGTAACGCCGAAGCGGTTGATATAACTTCGCACGGCGCTGGCCAGCATGACGCCGGGGCGGTCATTGTTGGCAAACGCGATTGGCCGCTCGATGGCGCCAGCGGCCAGCACGGCGCGTTTGGCCACGATACGCCAGCCGCGCTGGCGCGGCTCAAAGGCCGGTGGCGATCGGACGTGATCGTTGACCCTTTCAACCGCTCCGTAGGTGCCGTGATCGTAAACGCCAAAGACGGTCGTGCGCGGCATGAGACGCACATTGCCAAGTGACGCAAGCTCGGAAATCGTGGACTGCACCCAGTCGGCTGCCGGCTGGCCATCGATCACGAATGGCTCCGACAGAAGGCGCCCTCCCAATTGGAAATCTTCTTCCGCCATGATCACACGCGCGCCCGCGCGGCCCGCAGTCAGCGCCGCCATCAGCCCGGTCGGACCCGAGCCGACGACCAACACATCACAATGGGCCCACGCATTCTCATAGGTGTCTGGGTCAGGGAGTTGCGCGGCGCGCCCGAGCCCCGCAGCCCTCCGGATCGCCGGCTCGTAAAGCTTCTCCCAAAAGGGGGCCGGCCACATGAACGTCTTGTAGTAGAAGCCCGCGGAGAACACGGGCGCCAGCAGCGAGGTCGCCGCCATCACGTCGAACTCCAACGACGGCCAACGGTTCTGGCTGGCGCAGGCGAGACCGTGATAGAGCTCGACTGTTGTCGCGCGCGTGTTCGGCTCGCGGCGTGCGCCGTCGCGAAGCTCGACCAGCGCGTTGGGCTCCTCAGAACCGGCGGTCAAAATGCCCCGTGGCCGGTGATACTTGAACGAGCGTCCGACCAAATGCACGCCGTTGGCGAGCAGCGCGGAGGCGAGCGTGTCGCCGGGGTGGCCGCAGTAACTTTTTCCGTCAAACGTGAAGGGAAGCGTGCGCGAACGGTCGATGAGACCACCACTGGACCGCCGCCAAGCCTGCCGGGTTGCGCCTTGCTCGGACATCAGGTGGCGTCCTGCGGCGTACCGAATGCGTAGGTGACGCTGAAAATTTCATGGTTTCGTGTATCGCGCCTCACCACCAGCCACGAACGGCAACCCGCGTTGTGTTGCCAAAGCTCGTCGAGCGGGCCGGCTTGGTTATTGCGCAAATAGACGTATTCGTAGAACGCTTCTGCTGCGCCGGCACTCTCCGGGTCGGGGCGTTCCAGCCCGGCTGCACCGAGGTAGCTGAACTCCTCGGCATCGCGCTCGCCGCAGTAAGGGCACTTGATGCGCATCAGGGTTCCTCAGTGCAGATTGGGCTGCGCGCCCGCACCCTTCTCGTCGATCAGCGCACCGCGCGCGAACCGGTCGAGGCGATAGGCGGTGGCAGCGTCGTGCGACTCGTCATGCGTGATGAGATGGGCAAAGCACCAACCGGCAGCCGGCGTCGCTTTGAACCCGCCATAGTTCCAGGCCCCGTTGAGGTAGAGCCCCCCAATCGGGGTCTTGTCGATAATGGGTGAGCCGTCCATCGACATATCAACAATGCCCCCCCAATTGCGAAGGATGCGCAGGCGACCGAGGTTGGGGAATAGCGCCAGCGCGCCAGCGACCACATCTTCAGCGACGGGGAGACCGCCGCGTTGAGCGTAAGAATTGTAACCGTCAATATCGCCGCCGAACACGAGACCACCTTTGTCCGACTGACTGACGTAGAAGTGTCCGGCTCCAAAGGTGACGACGTTATCGATCAGAGGTTTCAGGCCTTCGCTGACGAAGGCTTGCATCACATGGCTTTCGATCGGCAGGCGCAGACCCGCCATCGCCGCAACCCGCGAGGTATTGCCGGCACACGAGAGCGCCAATTTATCGGCGCCGATGAAGCCGCGTGTTGTCTCGACGCCCTCGGCCCGTCCGTTGCTGGTGCGAATACCGGTGACCTCGCAATTCTCGATGATGTCGACGCCGAGCGCGCTTGCGGCACGTGCATAGCCCCAAGCGACCGCGTCGTGACGAACGGTGCCGCCGCGTCGTTGCAGGAGCCCGCCAAGGATTGGAAATCGGGCATTGTCGTAGTCGGCGAACGGCAACAGCGCGCGCACGTCTTCACGGTCCAGTAGCTCCGCATCGACGCCATGCAGGCGCATGGCGTTGCCGCGCCGGACGAAGGCGTTGCGTTGCCCGTCGGAATGAAAAAGGTTTAGGACGCCGCGCTGGCTAACCATCACGTTGAAGTTCAGTTCCTGTTCCAAGCTCTCCCACAGTTTCATCGACCATTCGTAGAACGGGATATTGCCGGGGAGCAGATAGTTGGACCGGACGATCGTCGTATTGCGCCCGACGTTGCCGGAGCCAAGATAGCCCTTCTCGACGACGGCAACGTCCGTGATGCCATGCTCCATGGCCAGGTAGTAGGCAGTCGCCAAACCGTGGCCACCGCCGCCGACGATCACGACATCGTAGTGCTGCTTGGGCTCAGGCCGTCGCCACGCCGGCGCCCAGCCGCGGTTTCCAGTGAAAGCTTGTCCGATGAGACTGACGAGCGAATAGCGCACAGATCGGGTACCTGATCAGCAATCGAGCGTTTTACTTCGCTCCCACTCGGTGAGATGGCCGGTGAAGTCGTTCCAGTCGGCGGTCTTGAGCTTCATATAGGCCGAAACGAACGGCTCGCCGAGGCCTGCCTTGAGAACATTCGAACCTTCTAATGCCCGCAGAGCGTCGAGCAAATTGAGCGGCAAGCGCTTGGCGTCCTTCACGGTATGGCCTTCGGCATACATGTCGATATCGAGCCGCGGGCCCGGATCGCGCTGGTTTTCGATCCCATCCAATCCAGCAACAAGAAGTGCTGCGGGCAGCAGGTAGGGGTTCGTCGCCCCGTCGGCCAAACGCACTTCGAAGCGACCGGGATCGGGAATACGGATCATGTGCGTGCGGTTGTTGCCGCCGTAGGTGACGGTGTTGGGCGACCACGTGGCGCCCGAGAGCGTGCGCGGAGCGTTGATGCGCTTATAGGAATTGACTGTGGGGTTTGTGATGGCCGCAAGCGCCTCGGCGGAGTGCAGGATGCCGCCGAGGAAATTGTAGCCCAGCGCCGACACACCCAATTCTCCATTGGCATCATCGAACAGGTTCTGACCGCCCGACGTCGACCACAGCGAAACGTGTGCGTGGCAGCCGTTGCCGGTCAGCGTGGCAAATGGTTTGGGCATGAACGTCGCCCGCAGTCCGTGCTTTTCGGCGATCGACTTGACCATGTATTTGAAGAAGGCGTGCTTATCGGCGGTCTTGAGCGCGTCATCGTAGTTCCAGTTCATCTCGAACTGGCCGTTGGCGTCCTCGTGATCATTCTGATACGGGCCCCAGCCCAGCGCCAGCATGGAGTCGCAGATCTCGGTGATAACGTCGTAGCGGCGCATCAGGGCCTGCTGGTCGTAGCAGGGCTTGGACTGGTGATCGGCCGGATCGGAGATCGCGCTGCCGTCCGGCAAGATGAGAAAGTACTCACATTCCACGCCGGTCTTGAGCACATAGCCCTTGTCCGCTGCCGCTGCGATGGCACGCTGCAGGACGTTGCGCGGGGCCTGCTCGACAGGCTTGCCGTTCATGTGCGGCGTGGCCGCAAGCCAGCCCACGTCCTTCTTCCACGGCAGTTGGATGAAGCTTTCGGGATCGGGAATGGCGAACATGTCCGGATCGGCCGGCGTCATGTCGAGCCAGCTTGCAAAGCCGGCGAAGCCTGCCCCCGACTTTGACATCTCTTCAATCGCGGATGCCGGCACGAGCTTGGCACGCATCGTCCCGAACAGGTCGACAAAGCTGATAAGGAAATAGTTGATGCCTCGTTCGGCGGCAATATTGGCCAGATCCGTCATTCCCTCGCTCCCTTGCTCCTTGCGCAACCAGATCGGAAACAAATTGCGCGTGCCCCGAGTGGAGATCCGCCTGCCGCCGAACTTAAGTGCCATACCGCCCCGGTATCCAGTCAGTGCCCGCCAGCGGCACGCGCGCCATGGCTGCCGATTCTACGGTTAGCGCGACGAGATCTTCCGGCTCGAGATTGTGAACGCGGCTCTTGCCGCACGCGCGCGCGATCGTCTGCGTCTCAAGCGCGAGCACGGACAAATAGTTCGCAAGTCGCTGCCCCGACACGATGGGGTCCAGGCGTGCGGCGAGTTCCGGATCCTGCGTCGTGATGCCCGCCGGGTCGCGGCCCTCATGCCAGTCGTCGTAGCATCCCGCCGTCGTACCCAGCTCATTGTACTGGTCCTCTAGGTGTGGGGCGTTATCGCCGAGCGCGATAAGTGCTGCCGTGCCGATCGAGACCGCATCGGCGCCCAGTGCCAGCGCCTTTGCGACGTCGGCGCCTGTACGGATACCGCCTGAGACAATGAGCTGGACCTTGCGGTGCATCCCGAGTTCTTGCAGCGCCTGCACTGCTGGGCGGATCGCAGATAGGATTGGAATGCCAACGTGCTCGATGAAGACTTCCTGCGTGGCAGCCGTTCCGCCTTCCATTCCGTCGAGCACCACGACATCTGCGCCCGACTTCACCGCGAGCGCGACATCATAGTAGGGTCGAGCGGCACCCACCTTTATGTAGATCGGCTTTTGCCAGTCGGTAATCTCGCGCAACTCGCCGATCTTGATCTCCAGATCGTCCGGGCCTGTCCAATCGGGGTGGCGGCAGGCCGAGCGCTGGTCGATGCCTTCAGGCAGCGTACGCATCTGCGCGACACGCTGGGAAATCTTCTGTCCGAGCAACATGCCACCACCGCCAGGCTTGGCGCCCTGGCCAATGACAATCTCGATGGCATCCGCCTTGCGCAGATGGTCTGGGTTCATGCCGTAGCGGGAAGGAAGGATCTGATAGACGAGAATGTGCGAGTGCTCGCGCTCCTCATCCGTCATGCCCCCATCACCCGTCGTCGTCGACGTTCCCGCCAGCGTCGCACCGCGGCCCAACGCCTCTTTCGCTGCGCCCGAGAGGGAGCCGAAGCTCATTCCGGCGATCGTGATGGGGATTTTCAGTTCAATTGGCTTTTTGGCAAAACGCGTACCCAGCGTGACGCTGGTGTCGCATTTCTCGCGATACCCTTCGAGCGGATAGCGGCTCATCGAGGCGCCGAGAAACAACAGGTCGTCGAAGCTGGGAACCTTCCGCTTTGCTCCGCCACCGCGAATGTCATAGATGCCGGTCGCGGCCGCGCGTTGGATCTCTGCGATTGCATGCCGGTGAAACGTTGCCGATTCCCTCGGAGGCGCACCCACGCCGCGGCGTTCGCCGCCTTGAGGAATGCCGCGTAGTTTCCCACTCAAACGGTCTTCGCCGCTCATCCGTAGGCCCCGAGGTTGTCGATCTTGAAGTTGTAGAGCTGCCGTGCCGACCCGTAGCGTTTGAACTCGCTAATATCGATCTCGCCGCCCAATCCGGACGCCTTAAGGAGCGCACCGAGCTGCTCCTTGTGGGTGTCGCGAAGCGGCTTTTCGATGCAATCGGCACCCAGGCTCTTCACGGCGCCGCGCACGAAGAGTTTCGCTTCGTAGATTGAATCGCCCAGTGCCTCTCCAGCGTCGCCCAGCACGACTAGCGTGCCTGCCTGCGCCATGAAGGCCGACATGTGACCGACCACGCCTTTGACGACGATGTTTGTTCCGCGATTGGATATGCCGCAGCGGGCCGACGCATTTCCATCGATGACGAGAAGGCCGCCGCACCCTGTCGCACCCGCAGACTGTGAGGCGTTGCCTTTCACATGGACGCGGCCCGACATCATGTTCTCGGCGACACCGACACCCGTGCTGCCATTGATGGTGATGTTGGCGCCTTTGTTCATTCCGGCGCAGTAGTATCCGGCGTTGCCGTCGATCTCGACATTGAGGGGCGCATCGATCCCAACGGCGATGGCGTGGCGCCCTTGCGGATTTTTGATTCGCCAGTTTTCCGTCGTGACGTCGTCCTGCTGTTCATGCAGCATCTGATTGAGCTCGCGCAGCGACGTCACATCGAGGTCGACGATCTTCATGTTCAGCGCTCCCAGAAATAGACGGTGCCGGGTTCGGGTTCCCACACCTTCGCGTTCTCAATATCGGGCAGACCGGCAAGCGCCCTGTATTCCGAGCCAAATGCCACATACTTTTCGGTTTCGGCCATGATCGCCGGCTTGCACGCAATGGGATCGCGTAGAACGCCGAAACCATTTTCGGTGCCGACGACGAACGTATAGAAGCCGTCGAGATCATTGAGCGATTTGGTCAAGGCTTCGCCCAGGCTGTCGCCCTGCTGCATGCGCCACGTCAAATAGCCGGCGGCGACCTCAGAATCGTTGTCGGTCTCAAAGGTGATGCCGCTGCCGCTCATCGCGCGACGCAACGAATTATGATTGGAGAGCGAGCCATTGTGCACGAGGCATTGGTCGCGACCGGTCGAGAAGGGATGAGCTCCGTTTGTCGTCACCGCGGACTCAGTTGCCATGCGGGTGTGGGCCACACCATGTGAGCCGGTCATATCCGACAGTTTGAAGCGGTCGGCTACTGCGTCGGGCCGCCCCACCTCCTTGTAGATTTCCATGCGCTTGCCAACACTGACGATCCTGACGTCGTCGCACTGTCCCGCGATCGCCGCGCGCGCCTCGATTTCCAGGTCGGCTGGAACCGCAACGACGGCATGCGTGTCATGGCGCGTGATGCTGACTGGCGCGCCAATCGCCGCCGAAAGATCGGAGCCCAGCTTGTCGAAATCGAATGCCGCGCTATCGGCGCGCAATGTGAGTTTGACCTGGCCGTTATCGCCGCGGCCATAGACCGCAAAACCGGCACTGTCCGGCCCGCGCTCGCACATCGTCCCAAGCATGCCCGTCATCAATGACCCAAGCTTGGGCTCGAGGTCGGAACTCTTGAGAAATAGACCGATTATCCCGCACACGTGGCGTTCGCTCACTCCTATTGAGAGGACCAAGCCAGTATATCGGGGACCGCCCACCTGTCAACCAGTAGGAAAATTACTTTCCCGATGGGAAAACCTATGTGCGGGGATAAATAATGATCGACAGGTAGGTCATCGGCAGCTGCGTGAGCTCTTCGGGCCCGTGCAGAGCGGCGGCGTCGAAGTATAACGAGTCACCCGGCTTGAGCGGGTAGGCCTTGTCGGCGTGACGGTAGAGCACTTTGCCGGTCAGCATATAGATGAACTCGACACCGGCGTGCTGAAACAAGGTGTAGGGCTTTGCCTCTTCGGTCAGCGTTATGAGGTAGGGCTCCACAATAATGTCGCCCGAAATGGAATGACCGAGCAGATTGTATTGGTGTCCCGCCTTGGTGCCGCGCCGCTCGATCTTCACGCCGTGCCCGCTGGGCACGTACGAGCAGTCCCTCTTTTCTTCGTAGCCTGCGAAAAACGTTGTCAGAGGCACGTTGAGCGCGCGCGCCAGCGCCGCCAGGCTGTCGATCGATGCCGAGACGGCGCCGTTCTCGATTTTTGACAGCATCCCGGCGGATAGGCCGGCCTGCTCGGCAAGATCCACCCCTGTCAGGTCGAGCTTGTGGCGCAGATTGCGCACCTGCGTCCCGATTGCGACGGCAATGGAAACTTCGGCACTTTGCTGTGGCGCTTTCGAACCGGTCTTGAGGTCGTCCGCCTGGGGGGACGGCGCACTCGCCTTGGTCGCGCGTGCGGCTGCTTTCCGGCCTGGCGTGGTCTTGGTCGTCATCGCTGATCCTGCGCATTCACCCGTCGAACCTACTATGTCAGATGGGAG
>CAZUKP010000062.1:0-9988 GCA_964620915.1 uncultured Hyphomicrobium sp.
GCGGAGCCTGGGTTAGACGCCGCTTGAAGTACGCGAGGACATCGTCGGAGATAAAGTCATAGTTCTCCAACATTCCAGCAATTCGCTCGCGATGGATCGAGGGCGCAAATAGCTCCGTCAGCGACGAGGCAACGGCGACCGTCAGCGGCTGCTCACGCACGAAGTGCACATAGGCCTCTACCGCAAAACGTGTCGCAGGAAGCGCGCCTTCCATCGACATTACGTATTCACGGTCAAGCCCGAGCCCATCGGTCAGCACCAGCCACCGCTCGATGCCACCCAATTCCTCCGGCGGCAAACCGTCATGGTCGTGGACACGGTGCAACCACTCGCGCCGCAACTCGCGATCATGCACACGGCTAATGAGAGCGGCATCTTTGCGGGGCACGGCTTCCTGATAGCAATACCGATTGAGCGCCCATGCTTGAACCTGGCCCTTGTTGAGCTTGCCGCCATGCAAAAGCTTATGGAAGGCGTGCTTGTCGTGATAACACTCGGCGCCGACCGCCCGGATCGCAGACTCAAACTCATCAAGGCTCATGAGTGTGCTGATTGGCATGTCGGCAAAACGTCGCTCGCTCATTGGCTTTCCTCCTGGTCGTTCTTGCCACTGCTCTGTGCCGCTCACTTGGCTCGGGAGTGGCATCGAATTGCTTTCGATGGTCTTGGGACGCAGCACCTAGATGCGGGCGCTGTATCGCATGCCCTCGATCTGGAGGTAGCAGCGGCTCGCCGCCTTGATGCAGTTCAAACACCTGTGCGGCAGCTGGTCGCAAACAACGCACGGGCGATCCGCGAACGTGATCACCCTTTGTCAGCATCGAAGCCTTCAAGTGTGTTGCATTACCCGTTTTGCTCGCGGTGGGTTCACTGATATTTGAGCAATGTGGAGCACACAGAGTGGGCTTCGTGAGCGCGCTTGGCCATCTTGAGGAGACCTTCGCGCCCCCCGCACAAAGTCCTTAACGCACGCCAGTCGGTCCGAGCCGGTCAAGCACGCGTAAGGACTGATACCCAGGAGCGGTTCTAGTCGGGTTGTACAGGCGCTCGGCAACGCAGAGCTGATGCCCTATATTCTCCCTTGAGCGAAGAGTGGAACCGACCACCTGAAAACAGAAAGAGCAAAGACGCCCCATGAGCCAAAGTGATCGCCCCGACCGCGCCGAAGTCGAAGCGGCCGTCCGCACCATCATTCGTTGGACCGGCGATGATCCCGACCGAGACGGACTCATTGAAACGCCCGCTCGCGTCGTGCGCGCGTACGAGGAGTATTTCCGCGGCTACGAGGAGGATCCCGAGGCGATCCTTTCAAAGACCTTCGAGGAAACGGAAGGCTACGACGAAATGATCGTGCTGCGCGGCGTTCGCTTCGAAAGCCACTGCGAGCACCACATCGCTCCCATCATCGGCCGCGCCTGGATCGCTTACATTCCAAACGGCCGTGTTGTTGGCATATCCAAGCTTGCCCGCATCGTTGAAGTCTACGCCAAGCGGCTGCAGATCCAGGAAAAAATGACCGCTCAGATCGCCAATGCGATTGACAACGTCTTGAGCCCGCAAGGCGTCGGCGTCGTCCTGAAGGCCGAGCATCAATGTATGACGGCTCGGGGCATCCTGAAACCCGGAACGGATCTGGTGACAAGCCGCATGCTTGGCGTCTTCCGCGACAGCCCGGTGACGCGCCAGGAGTTCTTATCGATCATCGAGTGATCGCAATCGTGCGTCAGTCATCGTCCTCAGCCATTTCCTCGAGCGGTACAGCATCCTCGCCGTAGTCGACGCGCGTGAGAAAAAGCCCCGCAGCCGGTGCGACCGGGCCGCAGGCCGAGCGATCCTTGGCATGCAACGTTGCTTCCAGATCGTCGGCACGCCACTTTCCTTCGCCGACGAGCTTCAGGCTGCCAACCATGGATCGCACCTGGTTGTGCAAGAAGGAGCGTGCTGACGCCCATACCCGAATCTCATCGCCTTCTCGTGTGACGTCCAGCCGATCAAGTGTTCGCAATGGTGAGTTGGCCTGGCACTGCGCGGCTCGGAAAGTCGTAAAGTCGTGACGGCCGAGCAATACCTTTGCCGCAGCGTTCATGGCTTGCTCATCGAGCGCGAGCGGCAACCACCACACGCGGTTGCGCTCGAGCGCGGGAGGCGCTCGGCGGCTGAGGATACGATAGAGATAGTGGCGTGCCGTGGCGGAGTGGCGTGCGTCGAAATCACCGGCCGCGCTTGCACACTCGATGACAACAATGGGCGCTGGCTTCAGATGAAAGTTGAGCGCCTCGCGCACCCGGTATGGTTCCCAACTCTTAACAAGGTCAAAGTGGGCAACCTGACCTAGCGCATGGACCCCAGCATCCGTTCGCCCAGCACCGCGCACGTCAGCATCCTCACCGCAGAAGCGATGTAGAGCGTCCTCGAGCGCACCCTGCACGGACCCCCCCTGGGCTTGGCGCTGCCAGCCAACAAAGGGAGTGCCGTCATATTCGATGACAATGCGATAGCGAGGCATAGGTTCTCGATTGTTCGGAACGCAAGCTGTGACTCGGTGAAAGTGCGCGCTCTGCCAGAGCCACGTATTAGAGTAGCGTGCCGGGGGCAAGCGGAAAGCCCCGCAAGAATGCATCAGCAGGCATTGGCTTCTTGCCTGCACGCTGAAGCTCCACAAGCCGAACCGCGCCTTCGCCACACGCGATCGTTAGGCCATTTAGGACCTTACCTGGCGCGCCATCACCTTCGGCCAGTTCCGCCCGTAGCACTTTGATGCGCTCCCGCTTGCCTTGGACGTCTGCCTCAAACCAGGCTCCCGGGAAGGGTGAAAGACCACGGATCAGATTGTGCGCCTCACGCGCCGTCCGCGTGAAATCGATGCGCGCTTCGCGCTTTTCGATTTTTGCAGCATACGTGGCACCCTCCGCCGCCTGAGGCACACAGTCTAGTGAGTCGCGCTCTAACGCGGCAAGCGCGCGCACCATCAGACTGGCACCGCATTGTGCAAGCGTGTCATGCAGTTGGCCTGCCGTAACATCTGGACCGATAGGTACCGTTTCACCAAGGCAGATGGGACCTGTGTCGAGTCCTTTGTCCATGCGCATGATCATTACGGCGGTCTCTTCATCACCCGCCATAATCGCCCGCTGGATGGGGGCCGCGCCACGCCAACGCGGAAGCGCTGATCCGTGCAGATTGAAACAGCCTGCGCGCGGCGCCGTCAGGATCGCAGTTGGCAACAAGAGCCCGTAGGCCACGACGACGGCAGCATCGGCCCGAAAGTCGGCGAACTGATTCTGCTCTGTCTCAGCCTTGAGGCTCTTGGGCGTAAGCACGGGAATGCCGGAGCTCTCAGCGAAGGCATGAACGGGAGACTTGCGCTCGGCCATGCCGCGCCCCGCCGGACGCGGAGGCTGCGTATAGACAGCGACAACATCATGCCCGGCGCCCAGGATCTCCGCCAACGTCGGAACGGCAAAATCCGGCGTCCCCATGAAGATGATGCGCAACGACATGAGGGCTCTGCCTTCAACGGAATCGGCCGGTCTGCCTTAGAGAGTTTCGGCAGTACGCGCCTGCTTCTTGAACTTGCGAAAGACCATGTCGCGCTTCAGCGACGATAGAAAGTCGACGATGAGCTTTCCATCAAGATGGTTGATCTCGTGCTGGAGGACCGTTGCCAGAAGTCCCTCAGCCGTCAGCTCCTGGCGGTGGCCTTCGCGGTCGACATACCGCACCGTCACCTGCGAAGGGCGCTCGATTTCGACGTGAACATCGGGAATCGACAGGCAGCCCTCCTCGTGCAGGCGTACCTCATTCCCCAACGTGACAATCTCGGGGTTCACCAGGCACAAAGGTGTGGGTTCCTCATCATCCCCGGCGGGATCAACCACGATCACACGTCTCGGCACGGCGACTTGGACAGCCGCCAGCCCCACGCCCGGTGCCGAGTACATCGTCTCCAGCATATCGTCCATCAGCCTGCGCAGCTCGTCGTCAACGCGTTCGACAGGCGCCGACGAGGCCCTGAGCAGGGGATCGGGAAGCGTGATGATGGGAAGCGTCGTCATGTGCCTCAGATAGGAAAGTATGCCTGCATGGTCAATTGCCAACGACATATCCGTCTACGAGGCACGCACACCCGATGGTCAGCGGCCCTTTTTCGCTCACCAACGGCATCGACGACAGGATCGATTGGCCGCGCCGGTTCAATGTGGGTTGCGCCACCGAAGCCTGATGTGACTGTCCTTCTTCAATCGAGGCCCAGCACCGGAAAGAGCGACTGGTTGATGTCGCGCGCATCGCAGAACCTCTCGGCCTTTGCACGGCTTGCGCGCGCCATCGCTGGAATAAGGTCGGGTCTCTTCAGGAAGCTTGCGATGGCTTCCTCGAGAGAGAGCGCATCACGTGGTGCCACAAGGCAACCATTCACACGCTCGTCGACCGTGTCGCGGCATCCCGCAACATTTGTTGTGATAATCGGCCGCCCAGCCGCCATCGCTTCTAAAAGCGAGCGCGGCATGCCCTCCGCATGGGACGGACATACAAAGACGTGGCACTGCGCCAATGCAGAGCGAATATCATCGCTGGGGCCCAAATATTCGATTGCTGCGCCGTCACCGGTCAACTCTTCCAGATCAACGCCGTGTGGTCCCTCGACACGTGTGCCCGCGAGCAAAAACCGGCTGTTTGGAGAGCGCTCGCGCAAAGCCTGAGCGGCCTGGCAATATTCAATGACTCCTTTGCGGCGGTCGAGCGCACCACTCATCAGGAAGACAAGGCCGGAACTCAGCTCCGGCAGCGCAATCAAACCGCTGCGGCCCAGATCGATACCCAAGCCAGGGACGATGGTCACAGGCAAGTCGGTCGGCAACAGGCCGAGTTCACTAAGAAGGCTGGCATCGTCGCGATTGCAGAAAATGGCAGCATCAGCCCCATCCAAGATCTGCCCGTATCGCCAGGCCGGCAGCTCGCCGGGAGATGTAGAACCGTCAAATCCGTGCGCTGGAAGTCCATCAATGAACGTAACAACGCGTTCGGTCCCTAGGGCTTTGGCCGCAAGAACCGCATAGACCATTGGCTTGGAACCGACACCCACCACAACGTGCGGCGACCACTCGGCTAAGATTGCCTTGAGTGCGCTAATCGCTTTCCAGGCCGAAAGAAGCCTGAGACCCTCTGGTTCGACTACAAACGTCTGGTGTTCGGCGCCCATCGCTTCCAGCGCCTCGGCCTCGGCATCGGAGAATTCCGGTGCGATGCACATAACACGATGCCGGCGCGCAACGATGTCAGCTATGAAAGACACGCTGAGCCAATCAACGGCATCGCGCGACGATACCACTATCGCGACGCGTTTAACGCTCGTCGACGGTGCCTCGGCTGGCATCGCCATGTCAGTGCAGCGTCCCAGAGGCTGCGCTCCAGGCGGTCACGGATTGGCTTTCGCTTTCCGCTCCCGAGCGCGGCTGATAACCCTCGACGGTTCTTACGAGCACGGCTTGCATTGCCTCCTTGTCGCGCATTTTCATGGCTGCCTTGAGAACCTCAAGCTCACGCTCCAGCTCCTTTGAGGGCAAGTGGGGCTCGTCATCCAATTGCATTATCCGGGGGTGCTCTGTCACCTTTGCATTCGCGCCAATCAACAGCTCTTCGTACAACTTCTCGCCCGGCCGTAGGCCTGTGTACGATATGACGATGTCTCCGTCGGGGTCGTCTGGGCTCGATACCTCCAGGCCGCTCAGTCGGATCATCAAGCGCGCAAGGTCATCGATCTTTATCGGCTCGCCCATATCAAGAACGAACAACTCTCCGCCATTGGCCATGGCCCCGGCCTGGATGACCAACTCGGCCGCCTCCGGTATGGACATAAAATAACGCAAGACCTCCGGATGCGTCACGGTAACCGGGCCCCCTGTGCGAATCTGCTCGCGAAATCTCTGGACCACCGAACCAGAGCTATCAAGCACATTACCAAAACGGACCATCGTAAATACGGTCGAGCCGCCGTCCGCCGCAGCTGCTTGCAACACAAGCTCTGCCAGCCGCTTACTTGCTCCCATCACACTCGTTGGTCGCACAGCTTTGTCGGTGGAAATAAGCACCATCAGCTCAACGCCTTCCGCCTTCGCACACTTTGCTACGTTCGCGGCGCCGAAGATGTTGTTGCGCAATCCGTAAGCGGCATTCTTCTCTACGATGGGCACATGCTTATAGGCAGCGGCGTGATAGATCGTCTCCACCCGATGCTGCGATATCGTTTCGCGCACAAGCGCCTCATCGAGAACGGAGCCGAGTATGGTTACAATCTCCGGAGCAGGCCGCCCGCCATCCTGCACAGCCATGATTGATTCATGCACCTCAATGTCGATCTCGTAGAGTGCGGCTTCTGAACTGTCGAACAATATTATTCGGCCAGGATCCTGCTTGATAAGTTGGCGCACAAGCTCTGAACCGACTGTGCCGCCGGCACCGGTCACCAGTATGGACTTGCCGCGCGTATTTCGAGAAAGGAGATCTGGTTCCGGCGGGACTCTTTCGCGACCGAGCAGATCGCTGATTTCAAGTGGACGCAGGTCATTCACGCTTATGCTGCCACTCGCAAACTCCTCAACGGCAGGAAGAATCTTCGCGTCCACGGGCAAGGATTGAAGTTCCTTCAGGATGCGGCGGCGCTCGCGGCGCCGTTGATCGGGTAGAGCGATAAGCACTTCGCGAACGTCATCGTCAGCAATCAGACTGCTGAGCCTTTCGGGCGGAAACACCTTCAATCCACCGACGTATTGGCGCCAGAGTGACGGCTCTGGATCAACAAAACCAACAACGTGCCGATCAGGTGTGCTCTGAAGCGCATTAAGGAGCTGTACGCCAAGCTGTCCGGCGCCATAGATGACAACGGGCGTGCACTTCACGTCAGCAGGAAACTCATCAATGTTAATACCTGCGCCCTCTAAGAGCATCGCAGCAACCGCGCGGCTGCCCACGATGAACAATGTCGCCAATATCCCATAAGCGAAAATGACGGAGCGCGGCACGCCAAGTTGCCCGGACATGAAGACAAGCAGGGACCAGAGCAATACCGAAAGCCAAACAGATGCTACGATCCGCAACTGGCCTCGGTGTCCCAAGTATCGGGTTACGAACTTGTACAGCTGGAATACAGCAAAGGTCACAATCGTGAGAATTGGCGCGGCGAGCAGTAGGAGCGCGCCAGCCCAATCGGACGGTACGTAGAGCGTATTGTAGCGGAGCGAGATCGGAAGCCAGAGGGCGAGCGACAGCAAAGCAAAATCGGCGATAATAAGGATGGTGCGCTTGTAGGGGCGTGGCAGCGCAAGCAGCCAGGTTCGGGCCCTCATCAGCGAGGCCCCGCTACGCAAACTCTCGCTCATACCCACGCCGGAACACCTCGTCGTGAGCTTTGCCGAAAACCGATCATGAGCGATCAGCCCATCCTCGCCTGTTGACCACTCTTTGCGCAGGTTACCAGAACTGAACGACGTGTCTTTGGATTTCGACAGCGCATGGCATCCTGCAGTGCCATTGCCTCCATCCCTTCGTATCGCATCAGCTCGCCTTGTATGTGATTGTAGTCGCAGCTCAAACGCGGCGGCGCGCCTTGATCGCCGCTGCAAGCGTGCCCTCGTCGAGATAGTCGAGCTCGCCACCGATGGGAACGCCTTGGGCAAGCCGGGAGACGATCACGCCGGTCGGTTCAAGTTGCTCGGTCAAATAGTGCGCAGTCGACTGACCTTCGACAGTCGCATTCAAGGCCAGGAGGACTTCGCTGACCTCCGACGTTCCAGCACGCTCAATGAGACCCGATACGTTCAACTGGTCGGGGCCGATGCCGTCGAGTGGCGACAGGTGACCACCAAGGACATGATAAACCCCGCTGACGACGCCGGCGCGCTCGAGAGCCCACAGATCTCCAATCTCCTCAACCACCACGATGAGCGAGCGGTCGCGGCGCAGATCCTGGCACAAGCTGCAAGGCGAAATCGTATCGAGATTCCCGCAAACAGGGCATTCGACGATCTTTTCGAGGGCCGTCGCGAGCGCCTCAGAAAGCGGTAAAAGCAGTTCATTGCGCTTTTTGAGGAGGGCCAGGGCCGCCTTGCGGGCCGAACGCGGCCCAAGCCCCGGAAGCCGGGCCAGGAGCTGGACGACACGCTCGATTTCAGGTCCTGAGATTTTGCGACTCATGTGCGCAGCAAAGCCGGTTCATGCGCCAATGTACACCGTACAAATACACTTTGCGCGGCCGAGCTGCCGGATGGCCGCAGCCACCCGGGCCAATGGCATGACACAGTTGAAATTAGACCCCTTGGAGCGCAAGGATGATGTCCCTTGATATGCTCCGTGCACGTGCCAGTCTTGGTGCGGCACCTTGCACTAATTACCAATACACCATGCCTTTGGACGTGGTTCCAACTAGGTTAAAACTATAGTCGAAAACACAAAACAAGAGGCCAGCAATAACTGCCTCCGACTAGGCGAGGAGAACCCCAATGCAGCTCACCGTAAACACTGAGACTCCATCATCCGCACTCCAGCGCGTTGGCACCAAGATCAAGATTCGCAACCGCTACGACAACTTCATTGGCGGAACATGGGTCGCACCAAAGCAAGGCAAATATTTTGAGAACCGCACGCCGATCAGTGGCGAGGTGGTTTGCGAGATTGCCCGCTCAACCGCCGAAGACATCGAGGCGGCACTTGATGCCGCGCACGCTGCGAAGGATGCCTGGGGCAAAACAGCGCCCGCCGAGCGCGCAGCTGTTCTCAACAAGATCGCCGACCGCATCGAGGCGAACCTCGCCGAGATCGCCACCGTGGAGACGATCGACAACGGAAAAGCCATTCGCGAAACGATGGCAGCAGACTTGCCATTGGCCGTCGACCACTTCCGCTACTTCGCCGGATGCATCCGTGCACAGGAAGGCTCGCTTTCCGAAATCGACGAAACGACGATCGCGTATCACTTTCATGAGCCGCTCGGTGTCGTCGGTCAGATCATCCCATGGAACTTCCCCATCCTGATGGCGGTGTGGAAGCTGGCGCCGGCGCTTGCAGCCGGCAATTGCGTCGTCCTGAAACCGGCCGAGCAAACGCCAATGGGCATCATGGTGCTGATGGACGTCATCGGCGACCTGCTGCCACCGGGCGTGCTCAACGTCGTCAACGGTTTCGGCGTCGAGGCCGGCAAACCGCTCGCCTCCAATCCGCGCATCGCCAAGATCGCGTTCACGGGTGAGACGACGACAGGGCGGCTCATCATGCAGTATGCCGCCGAGAACATAATCCCGGTCACACTCGAACTGGGCGGCAAGTCGCCCAACGTCTTCTTTGCCGACGTGTACAACGAAGATGATGACTTCCTCGACAAGGCGCTCGAAGGCTTCACGATGTTCGCCCTCAATCAAGGCGAAGTGTGCACCTGCCCGAGCAGAGCGCTGGTGCAAGAGTCCATTTACGACGCGTTTATCGAGCGTGCCATTGAGCGGGTCGGGAAGGTGATCCAGGGCAACCCACTCGATCCCAATACGATGATCGGCGCCCAGGCCTCCTCTGATCAGCTCGAGAAGATCCTCTCTTACATCGAGATTGGGCAGGGCGAAGGCGCGAAGGTGCTGACCGGCGGCAAGAGGGCCGATCTCGGCAAGGGCTTCGAGGAAGGGTACTATGTCGAGCCCACGGTCTTCGAAGGCCACAACAAGATGCGCATCTTCCAGGAAGAGATCTTCGGGCCCGTCCTGGCGGTCACAAAGTTCAAGACAGAGGACGAAGCGCTATCGATCGCCAACGACACGCTCTATGGCCTTGGCGCAGGTGTTTGGTCGCGCGATGGTAACACGGCTTACCGCATGGGCCGTGGGATCAAGGCCGGCCGCGTTTGGACCAACTGCTATCACCTCTATCCGGCCCATGCGGCCTTTGGTGGCTACAAGCAGTCCGGTGTCGGCCGCGAGAACCATAAGATGATGCTGGACCACTACCAGCA
>CAZUKP010000062.1:10088-17896 GCA_964620915.1 uncultured Hyphomicrobium sp.
CTTCTGAAGCGCGCCCGCGACAGCGGGGCCACCGTGATCCACATTCGCCATGAAGCGGGACCGGGAACGCCCTACGACGTCAACGACCGGATCGGCGCGATTGCCGACCTCGTCGCTCCCGCGCCTGGGGAGACGGTGATTACCAAGAATTATCCCAGCTCGTTTGAGCAGACGAGCCTCGATGAAGACCTCAAAAAATTCGGCGCGAGCGATGTGGTACTCGCCGGCTTCATGACCCATATGTGTGTCAATTCCACCGCGCGCAGCGCGTTCAACCACGGCTATCGCCCGACAGTTGTCGCCAATGCCACCGCGACGCGTGCGCTGGCCAATCCGACGGGCGGGGTGCTTGCCGCCGAGACCGTGCACAACGCGGCACTGACCGCACTGGCCGACCTGTTCGCGATCGTCGTGCCGACGGGCGAGGACATCCCGGCCTAAGCAAGGAGCAGGAGAACGCAATGGTTGACCGGGTGAGCGTGACACCAAAGGCCACGGAGCTGATCGAAAAACTTACCGCGCAGCATGGCCCCCTGTTCTTCCACCAGTCCGGCGGGTGCTGCGATGGCAGCGCGCCCATGTGCTACCCGAAAGGCGAATTCCAGGTGGGCCAGCGCGACGTCTACTTGGGCCAGATTGCAGGATGCCCCCTTTATATTTCCGGGCCGCAGTTCGAGTACTGGCAGCACACCCATCTCATCATCGACGCTGTGCCGGGACGCGGCGCCGGCTTCTCGCTGGAGTCGCCGGAGGGCATGCGTTTCCTGACGCGCTCGCGTGTTTTCACCGATGCGGAGATTGACGAGCTGGATCGTGCTGGCCCACCGCCGCGTGGGCCTGAGGCGATGGGCCAACAGTCAGCCGGTTCATCAGTTTCCTAAAAAGCAACAGAGCGCTTAGACGACAGTTGCTTGATACGTTCAAGCGTAGCGACCGCGGAACTGAAGTTCCGCGGCCTCTCGTTTATCGCGGTGTCTTCGTTCTTACTGGCCGCCGTAGTTGGTGCCTTCATAACCGTGCACCATAAGGCTGCTGTCCGCCTGCGCGACAGAAGCGCCTGCAAGCAGCGACAAAGCAATGGCGAAGGTTGCGAATGTACGGGTCATGATCATCTCCTGATTTTCTTTTGTCTGTTCGTGTCGCGAAACCAGCCGCGCACATCAGGAAGTACGATCACCGACAGCAGTCGTTACCTGCACAAATATTACTTTTGCTTATCCGTTCGATCAGACTCTGCCGTGTAACAATTGCACGGAAACTGCGAAGATGACGGCGTCGCATCCCGCCATTTCGTTGTCTGCGTTAAGCACAAATCGCCGACATTCGAACCGCAACCAGGAGCGCGACACAAGAAAGGGCCCGTCGGAAGACGAGCCCTTCACGTAGCGCTTCCCTATCGGAGGTTAGTTGGCGCTAGTGTTCGACGGCTTGGCGTTGACAGCGACGGGAACGGTTTTGCCGTCCTTGCTCGCGGTGCCAGCATCAGGCATCGAGGTACAGGTTATCATGCAGCCGGATATCAACATAGTCTCCGATCTTCCAACACGTGCTATCGATCTCGCCAGCCCGAATTGGATCGTCGATGGCTTCGCTGATATCGTCGATCTGCCCAAGCGCACCGACGAGGATGCCGAGGCGTACGACGATAGTCAGCACAGCCGCAGAAGACGTGGAAATCACTGCAACTGAGCTGCCGAGATGTAAAGCGGTTCGATGTACGCCAAAAGTATATCGGACAATGACGCAGCATACGTAGCTGTGAGATGATGTTCGTCGCGCCAAACAAGCATATTCCTCGTTATCGGCTCACAATGTTCAGCTCCGCAGATCGAGTCCGTCATGTCGATTAACTGCACGCCGGGTTCGTCGATCGTCGCGGCAACAATTGGATCCGTCCCTCTGAGCGCATAATCTCGGTGCACCGCGCAATTGCCTTGCCGCGCGGACAAGCAGTCGTTCGGCGCCGTTTTTCCCATATTTGGTGTGTCACGGATCGCGATTACATCGATACCCAACTCAATGAGACCACGCCAAGTCTTCTCGAGCCCTTGCTCTATTATAGTAGCCCTATCCTGCCGTATTGCCGCCCGAGCGTAGAAGCGACTTTGACTTGTGATCAATACGTTCGGAGAAATGTCGCGTATTAGCTCCAGGGCGTTTTTGCGCCACTCCTCGCAGGACCTATAATATCTACCATGATGACGCAGTTGAAATTGGGCCAATGGGCAGGCCGCTTTAGTTAACGCAGTAAGTTTCCAATTCCGCTTTTCCGCAATCTTTTCCAGTGCGGGGAGCCACTGTGCAGCGTGCGAATCACCCGCAACCATAATATGAAACTGACTCGTTACGTCTCCAAACGTACAGGTCTTTGCATCCGAAAGATCCAATTTTTGATGACAACCCATTTTGTAAGAAGCAGGAATGTCACGCTTTGCTTGGGCCAAGTGATCCATGGGATCTGCGCTTCGCGCAGACCAAGAAGCTGCAGCCTCGATGGCTCCCGCGAGTGTTAAGCACGCCAGAATTGAAGCGAAACCGCAGCCCAATGATACTGAAGGTGACTTCGCCGGCCAGCGTCCCCGTCTTAATGACGTTTCTACGAACAAGAATGAGAAATGTGAAACAACTAAAGTACAAGTTACAATAATGATCCCATCAAACCAGTTCAGCTCGCGACCAATCAATACGCCATAGAAGACGATTAGTGGCCAATGCCAGAGGTAGATCGAATACGATCGGTCGCCAATGTACTGAAGAGGCCAGCGGTTCAATAGCGTGCCGGCCGAGAGGCCCTGGCCACTGCCTGCGAGGATTATAACCGCTGCACCTATCGTTGGTACGAGTGCTGCCGCGCCGGGGAACGGAGTTCGCGCAGACATAAGTAGTGCCGCAGCTGCGACGCCAACGAGACCCACGAAGCCAATTATGGCGCGAGACCTCCGCAATAGTTGGACCCGCCCGTCTGTCAGCGAAAGAAGACCTCCAAGTGCCAGCTCCCAGATGCGCGTGCTTGTCACGAAGTAGGCACGCTCGGGTTCAACGGCGGTCATCTGGACCGAGCGGAGGAAAGACGCGAGAAAAACCATGGACAACGTCACGGCAAAGATTGTTCGAATAGACCATTCGAACCGTCGGGCGGCGTAAACTCCTGCTACCAACAGAATTGGCCAGACGATATAGAACTGCTCCTCGATTGAAAGTGACCAGTAGTGCTGGACAGGGCTGGCGGCGTCCGCGGAGGCTAGGTAGTCGCTTGAAAGCCAGGCCAGTGCCCAGTTCTGCAAGTAGATTGCACTGGCTCCGATCTGAAATGCCGTTTCTGCCCAACGGGTCTCGGGTAGCAATGGTGTGGCAATTGCCACGACGGCAAGGACGAGCGTCGCGGCCGGGAGCAATCTTCTCGCTCTACGCGCATAGAATTCGAGGAGCCGAATGGATCCTGTCAAATTGGCCTCGCGGAGTAGACCGCCTGTTATCAGGAATCCCGAAACAACAAAAAATACGTCAACTCCAACATATCCCCCCGGTAGAGAGTCGGGCCAGATATGAAAGAGCATCACGAATATTACAGCGATCGCCCTGAGCCCCTGGATCTCGGGTCGAAAGTGGGCCTCAACGATCAGACTCCCCCTACGCAACATTGTCCCCGATAGCTCCACGAGTTCTTTCGTTGGACCTAGCCAATCAACCCGAATGTAGTTGACCCAGCGTGCGGCCCCCACCGCATAACGTGAGAAACTGTATCGCTCTGAAAGCGATGCTGCAATCGGCCTAGCTCGATCAGTATGCCGTTCAAAAATTAAATCTGAAAATGCGCCCTATTTCTGATGGGCGAGAACGCAACGCAAGCAAAAGAAAGGGCCCGTCAAAAGACGGGCCCTTCACTTAGCGCTTCCCTATCGGAGGTTAGTTGGCGCTTGTGTTCGACGGCTTGGCGCTGACAGCGACGGGAACGGTCTTGCCGTCCTTGCTCGCGGTGCCAACCCACTTACCGGTCTGGTCCTTTTGCAGGTCCGAAATGTTCGTGTAGCCGAGGTGCAGCAGGTGCTGACGCGCCTGGTCCTCGGTGAAGCTGTTCGCGGCCACATCTGCGGCCAAAACGGGAAGTGCAAAGCCAGCCGTCAGCACGGAGGCGAGCAGCAAAGAGCGCTTCATGGGGAACTCCTGAATAATGTCTGTATGGGGGAAGGTGTGTCGGACCCGGAGGCGAAGTATCGCCTCCGGGCAGTATCATCGGTTAGATGATGTCAATCTCTGCAGGCAGATAGCTCGTGACTTCCAGACCAACTTCCTGCTCGCGGACTTGCGGCTTGTTCCAGGTCTTCATGACATTTCTCCCTTTTGACTCTGTCATTCGAATTTCGCGAACGCTCTAATCGAGCATTCGGTGGTGAATACGCTCTATGTGCGCAAAGAGATCCATCACTGCCACTCACATCGGCGTGGGCTTAGGAGATCGAATCCTGAACGCGCGTGAAGATCCGGCCTCCGTTCGCCTGTTTTCCATGCAAACGGCCCATCCCACGCACAAAACCGGATCACCAAAACGAGAGCCCGGCAGGCGCAAACCCATCGGCTGTTCACAATGGATTGAAGGTGCCCAATAGGCGCGTGGGGCCTGCTGCCGTTCGAGAGGCACGTAAGCAGTCATCGTTGACCGAGGCCAATAAGCAACGGCGACATGTTGCTCAATCGACGGATCATGTGCGATCGCGTATCGGCAACAAACATGGTGCATCACGTGGGGAGCGCGCTTCGGCGGCAGTCTGTGGCTTGCTCGCACTAGGAATTTGGAAATCTTGTGTCAACAATTCCCTCGAGCTTTCGGCGTCCCTGTCGCCATAGGATTGACCGCCTCCATTCTGCGAGCCACCGAACAATGACAAAACTTCTTTTCTCGTTGCTCGCTTCGCTTGTCATCTGGGCGAGCGCAGGCGAGCGCGCGTTTGCCGATGACAATGCCCCGTTCAAGGACTTGCCCGGCCGATGGGTCGGCGAGGGGCGCATCGGATTGCAGAGCGGCAAAGTCGAGAAGGTGAAGTGCCGGGCCACGTACTTCGTCTCGGAGGGGGGCGCCGGTCTCAGGCAGAATATCCGCTGCGCCACCGCCGATGCGAAGATCGAAGTGAAGAGCGAGCTCCACTCGAATGCGGGAACGCTTTCGGGGACGTGGAAAGAGCTGATCTACAATCTCGAAGGCAAGCTGACCGGCAAGGTGACGGAACGCGGCTTTCGCATTTCCGTCAAAGGCGACGCCATGGCCGCCAACATGGAAGTGATCGTTTTCGAAGGGCGCCAAGTGGTCGAGATCCAGTTCATCGACAGCACGTTGGTCGGACTGACCCTCATTCTCAAGAAGGGCTGACGCTATTGCGTCGCGTTCATCGCGGACGTTACGTCGTCTTCTCGTAGGTCCCCATGACGCAGGCGTCTTCGAGGATATGGCCCTTCATGGCCGCTTCGACGTCGGCTTTCGTGGGGTTGGTTAGGCCCGAAAGCGTCGTGTCCAGCGCGTAGAGCTTATGGAAATAGCGGTGCCGACCGATCGGCGGCATCGGCCCGCCATAGTCGGCGCGCTCCCAATCGTTCAGGCCGACCTTGGTTCCAGGCGGCAGGTCTTCGACCGCTGCACCCTCGACGATCTCACGGCTGTCGGGCGGCAAGTCGTAAACGACCCAATGCACCCAAGTCATCTTCGGCGCCGCCGGATCGGGGGCATCGGGATCATCAACGATCAGAACGAGGCTTTTTGTGCCTTCGGGTACGCCCGACCAGGACAGATGCGGCGAGACATCCTCACCTTCGCCGGTGTGCTTTTGAGGAATTTCACCCTCGTGCGAAAAGGCCTTGGATGTGATGCTCAATGCCATCGTTTACTTTCTCACCGCCGTATGTCGTCGCGTCAGAATAGCTTCATGCCGGGAGGCAACGGCAACCCGCCAGCCATGTCCTGCATCTTGGCTTGGAGCTGGGTTTCGAGTTTGCCCTTGGCGTCCTGAGACGCGGCGACAATCAAATCTTCAAGGATCTCTGCTTCCTCAGGCTTGAGGAGGCTGGGGTCGATGTGGACTTTCTTCGTTTCGGACTTGCCGTTGAGAACGACGCGCACAAGGCCGCCGCCGGACTGGCCTTCGATCTCAAGTCCCTCCAACTCGGCCTGCAGCTCCTGCATGCGCGCCTGCATCTGGCCCACCTGCTTCATCATGCCCATCAGGTCTTTCATTATTCGTCCTTTCGTTGCACGCGGCCGACTGTTCAGCCCGTGCCTGTTTCATCATCGCTCGGCCGCACCAAGGGCCGGATGTCGGCGATCTTTGCGTCTGGGAACTCGTCAAGTACAGCCTTGACGGCGGGATGGGTCTTTAGCGCCTCCAGCTCGGCTGCCTCTTGATCGCGGCGCACCTCGGCGATCGGCTTTTCGCCCGGCGTTTTCGACAGCATGACGACCCAGCGCCGCCCCGTCCAAGAGATGAGCTTTTCGCGCAGCTCATTGGCGATTTGGGGTGGCGCGCCTTCCTGCAGGAAAAGGTCGATCGAGCCGGCGCCGGCGTCGAATTTCACCAAGCTGACGTGCTCTTCCAGGTGGACCTTGAGCTTTACGTCGCGCCGCTCTCCGACGAGGGCGATGACTTCCGCAAACGAGCGCGGGTCGGGCAGCAGGCCGCCGGCTTCGGCGTCTTCGGCAGGCACGGGCTCGCCGTTGTCATCGCCGTTATCGGTTTCTTCTGCGGTGTCATTGGCGGCATCGCTCGTCTCGGCAGCGCTCTTGCCCAGGGGCAGCTCGCCGGCCGGTTGGGGAGACGGGGCTGTTTGTGTGCCAGGCTTGCGCTGAACCACACCCTCGCCGCCGAGCAGGCGGATCACCTCGTCGGGGGCTGGAAGATCGGCGGTGTGGGCCAAGCGGATCAAAACCATCTCGGCGGCAGCCCGCGGGTTCGGCGCCCGTGCCGTCTCCTCCCAACCCTTGAGCAGCATCTGCCAGGCGCGCGCGAGAAGCGGCGTCGATAGCTGGTCGGCAAGGCTTTGTGCGCGACGCTTTTCCTCCGCGCTCAAGCCTTCGCTTCCGGCAACCGCGCCGACCGCCTTGCAGCGCGCGGCCGCATGAACGGCGTCGGCCAAATCGGAAAGGATCTGCCCCGGCTCTGCGCCAGCGCGGTGCAGCTCCTCCAGGCCTTCGATCGCCGCCTTGGTGTCACCGCGAAAAACACACTCAAGCAGATCGAAAATGCGGCCGCGATCGGCGAGCCCCAGCATGGCGCGTACCGTTCCGGCATCGACCTTGCCCTGGCCCATGGCGATGGCTTGATCGAGCAGAGACAGACCATCACGCACCGAGCCTTCGGCGGCGCGGGCCATGAGCGCGAGCGCGTCATCGTCAGCCGATGCGTCCTCCTTTGTGACGATCGATTTCAGGTGGGCGGCAAGCTCGGGCACGTCAACGCGACGCAGGTCGAACCGCTGACAACGCGACAGGACCGTCACCGGAACCTTGCGGATCTCAGTGGTGGCAAAAATGAACTTCACGTGCTCGGGGGGTTCTTCAAGTGTCTTCAAGAGCGCGTTGAAGGCGCCCTTCGAGAGCATGTGGACCTCGTCGATAATGAAGACCTTGTTGCGCGCGATCAGCGGCCGGTAGCGCGCGCTCTCGATAAGCTCGCGGATGTTGTCGATGCCGGTGTTGGAGGCGGCGTCCATCTCGATCACATCGGGGTGGCGGCTCTCCATGATCTCGGCGCAGTGGCGGCCGAGCTCGGGCATGTCGATGGTGGGGCCGTCGTCCTTGCCCTCGCGCTCGTAGTTGAGCGCGC
>CAZUKP010000063.1:0-17343 GCA_964620915.1 uncultured Hyphomicrobium sp.
GCGGGGGCGTTTCTCTGTCTCAGGCTTTGGGCAAAGAAGCGGGCCGCGCGCCAGCAGGTGTGCTAGCTCGAAATAATAATGCCGCAACCAATGTTGACGGCAGGTGTGCGCGAAAGCCCATTCATGGGGTCCTTATGCGGGACTTAGGCAGCCCTCGTCAAGCGGACCGACCCGGTGCGGCAATCCGCAAGGAGCCAATGTTTTCAACGGCTCCCGTCCCGCTTCGCCCCAATTGCTCCGCATTGACCCCCTAATCGCTCACCTTCATAGTTGCATCACACACAGGCGCCCAAAGAGGGGTCGATGAGCGAAAAAGCTTATCGCAATACAATCGGCATCGGATCGGCATCGAAACGTGCTCGTCGCTTCGTCACCAGCGGCGCGATCCTCGCTGGCCTGTTGCTCGCGGCGACGCCCGTTCTGGCGCAAGGCTGGTGGCCGTGGAGCGACTCCCAACCCGAGCGCCCACCGATACCTCAGGCCCCGGTCTATGATGGCGCGCCACAGCCGCCTCCCGGCCAGCAGCCAGCCGACAACTGGTCAACACACAACCCCATCTGTCTGAAGCTTGAGCAGCGACTCGTCCAGGAGGGCCAGCGCACGGGGCAGTCGGGCAATCAATTGCCTCAGATTGAATCCGACATCCGGGAAGCCACGCGCGCTTACCAATCGGCCGAGGGCGAACTCGAGCGGCGGCGGTGCTACGAACATTTTCTGTTCTCGAAAACGCTGCGCCGCACGCGCACGTGCGTCAATCTTGCGCGCGAGAAAGAGCAGGCCAAGCGCCGCCGCGCCGAGTTGGAATCTCAGCGTCAGCAGATCGTGTCCTCCAGCTCGCGCTCCTACCGCGATGAGATCATTCGTGAGCTTGCGCGCAACAACTGTGGTCCCAACTACGTCCAAGAGGCCCGCCGCATGAACCGGGGTCCGTTCTCGGGGATCTGGCAGGACGAGGGAGGCCAAAGCTTCTCCAACAATTGGAACCGTTACGGCGGATCGTCCGCCACGACCTACCGCACGGTCTGCGTCAGGCTTTGCGACGGGTACTATTTCCCGATCAGCTTCTCGACGCTGCCCAGTCACTTCGATGAGGATGCCAACCAGTGCCAATCCAGGTGTGCGGCGCCGACCCAGCTCTACTACTATCAAAACCCGGGCCAGACGGTTAATCAGTCCATGGCCTTCGGCACGCAAGAGCCCTACACGAACCTGAAGACGGCGTTCCTTTACCGCAAGCAACTCGTCGGTGGCTGTTCGTGCAAGGAGACCGAGTACGCACCCGAGCCCGTCCCCGCCAGTGGCCAGCAGGCCCAAGGTATCGGCGCGGGTTGGGAAGCGCGGTCGGAGTGGGAAGCCAGTAGTCAGCAGCCCGACGGATCACAGTAAGAGCAATTGCACCGTGGTCTTAAGCTTGCAACTCAGCACACCATCAGCACGTACGCCCCCTCAAGCGCGCCTCGATCTTCGTGCGCCCGATTAGCGGCATCAACGCTTTGAGCTCCGGCCCGTCCTCAACGCCTGTGAGTGCAAGCCGCAAGGGGTGAAATAGAGCCCGCCCCTTTGCACCCGTCTCCGTTTTCAATGCCGCTGTCCATTTCGAAAACGTGGAGTCGTCCCATGGCTCCGGCGGTAAGATCTCTGCTGCACGCTCTGTGAACGCTTCATTCTCGATCACCGGAGATACCTCACCGGCCACAACGCGCCACCAGATGGAAGCATCCTCCAACACGGACAGATTCCCGCGAACCGCATTCCAGAACGCTTCGCCCCCACCGATTTCGAGCGCTTTCAACCGCTGCGCAACCGTCGCAAACGGCATCATATGCAAAAGCCGCGCGTTGAGGTGCTTCAGCTCCTCCGGGTCAAAGCGCGCCGGTGCACTTGAAATCTTCTCAAACGCGAACAGTGCGCCAAGTTCATCCAGTCCCAAGTGCGCCTCAATCGGATCGGAGGTGCCAATCAGCGCCGTATAACTGGCGACCGCCATCGGCTCCACGCCCGCTGCCCGCAACGATTCAATTGATAAGGCCGACAACCGCTTCGACAGCGCGTGACCATCGGCCCCGATCAACAGACTATGATGACCGAACGCCGGCGGCTCTTTACCCATGGCCTCGAAGAGTTGAATCTGCACGCCGGTATTTGTGATGTGATCATCGCCACGTACCACGTGCGTCATACCGAAGTCGGTATCGTCGATGACACTCGTGAACGTGTACAGATACGATCCGTCTGCACGGATCACGACAGGGTCCGAAAGCGATCCCACATCGACCGTTTGATCGCCCCGGATCACGTCATTCCACGAAACGATCGTCGGCAGCGGTTTGAGACCCGTTTCGGATTCGCTGTTGTCCAGGCGAAACCGCCAGTGTGGCTGCCGCCCTTCGGCTTCGAGTTTTGCGCGGTCCTCTTTGCTCAGCTTCAGTCCGGTCCGGTCATAGATCGGCGGCAACCCGCGCGCGAGTTGGCGCTTGCGCTTGCGGTCGATCTCGTCCTCGGTCTCGTAACAAGGATAGAGCCGTCCGGCCGCCTTCATATGCTCAGCCACCTCGTCATAGCGCGCCAAACGGTTCGATTGACGCTCCTCGCAGGCCCATTCCAGCCCCAGCCAGGCAAGATCCTGACGAATCCCATCTGCAAACGCCTCCGTCGAACGCGCCACGTCGGTATCATCGAGACGCAACCAGAACGTCCCGCCATTCTTCGCGGCAAAGAGCCAATTGAGTATGGCAGTCCGGACATTGCCGACATGGAGGCGCCCCGTGGGACTTGGCGCAAAGCGAACGATTGGTGACATGTTTTTTGATAGTTCCGCGGTTCGTCCTTGGAAGAGATTGGCCGCCACCTATAGAGCGAGATCGCGATAACTCAAGGGCCGCAAATACCTCTCCCGCGCCAACCCGAGACATTTTTCGCAACCCTCGGTGCAATGGCCCCATCGCCGCGTGCTGCCCCGCGCTGTTCCCTAGGGAACAGCCCTGAGAGGCCGATACCGCCATGATGTGCCGTGAAGTGGTAGGCGCGCCAACCGCAGGTAACCCCCTACGGTTTGCGCAAATCCTTGCAAAGGAGGGGGCCGTGCGCACATCCCGAATCTTGGGGCCGTTATTGATTGTGCTGAGTTTTGCCGGCCCTGCTTGCGCCGGCATGAAGAAAGATGTCGCCGACTGCATCGCAGCCGACCGCAAAACAAGTGCTGCCGCGTGCACCCGCGTCTTGGACAGCGGGCGCCTGCCACGTTCTCAGTATTATATTGGCTATTTCAATCGCGGATCGGCTTATCGCCATGCCGGCCAACACAAGCGCGCACTGGCCGACTTCGATCGCGTTGTTAAACTGCGGTCGAAATTCGCCAGAGGATATTTCGCCCGCGCTCGTGCGCACTACGACCTTGACGCGCTGGATAACGCGCTCGCGGATCTCAACCGCTATATTGAACTGGAGCCTGACGGCTGGTCCGGCTACTACAATCGCGCACTCATTTATCGCAAGAAGGGCAAGACCGATCTTGCGCTTGCAGACCTCGACAAGGCCGCCGAGTTCAATCCTGAGGCGCACGACATCCCCATCGTGCGTGCGCTCGTCCTTTCCGATGACGGCAAACATGCCGACGCCCGCCAGAACCTTTCAAGCCAGATCTCGGCCCGGCCCGACGACGCAACCGCACACTACGCACGTGCCATTGTTGCCTATCGTGAGAAGCAGTTCGACGCGGCAACGACCGACCTGGAAAAAGCAATTGCGATCGAAAAGAGTTTTGCCGCAGCCCATACCTTGATGGGCCGCATCATGGAAGCACGCGGCAAGGTCAAAGACGCGAAATCCGAATATCACCGTGCCGTCGAGGCCAAGGCGAAACTCTTTGACGATTCACCTGCCCAACAACTGGCGAAAGACCGCCTCGCCACGCTGTCCGGCAAGAAACCGTCAACCGTTTTCGCGAAAACGGAGACGCCCGATCCCGGCTGCAGACGCTTTCTGCCAACGACCGGCGTTACCATCCCGTACGACTGCGCCAACTAATCGTGCACCACTCGGAGTGACGACGAGCTCCATTATCCCGTCTTCTCTTTCTTGACGTCGAGCTCCGCGCCAGCGTCTTCACGAAACTTGTTGATCACAGGGTAGCGCCGATCCCGACCGAAGTTGCGCGAGGAAATCTTGACGCCCGGCGGAGATTGGCGGCGCTTGTACTCCGCAATGTAGAGCAACCGTTCCACCTTTCGCACAACATCGGCTGCATGCCCGCGTGCGATGATCTGTGCGATCGGCATCTCCATTTCGACGAGGCAGCGCAGAATCTCATCCAGCTCGTCGTAAGGCGGCAGCGAGTCCTGGTCCGTCTGATTTGGGCGCAACTCCGCCGACGGCACCTTGGTGATAATGCTTTCTGGAATGACGATCCCAGCAGGACCCATCGCACCCTTCGGCCGGTTCTGGTTCCGCCAGCGCGACAATCGATAGACTTCCGTCTTGTAGAGATCCTTCACGGGATTGAAGCCGCCGTTCATATCGCCATAAAGCGTTGCGTAGCCGACCGACATCTCCGATTTGTTTCCAGTCGTCACCACCATGCCGCCGAACTTGTTGGAGATGCCCATCAGAATGATCCCGCGGGCGCGGGCTTGAATGTTCTCCTCGGTCGAATCCGGCTCGGTTCCCGCGAGCACCGGCTCGAGGCTATCGAGGAGCCCCTTAACCGCGGCCTCGATGGGCAAAACCTCATAGCCCACTCCCAACGCATTGGCGCAGTCTTGGGCGTCGCGCAGGCTCGCATCGGAGGTGTACTGGTAGGGCATCATCACTGTGCGCACCCGTTCCGGTCCCAACGCGTCCGTGGCAATGGCCGCAACGAGGGCGCTGTCGATGCCGCCCGACAATCCGATGACCACACCCGGGAAGCCCGTCTTGTTGACATAGTCGCGAAGGCCCAACAGGCAGGCCTGATAGGCGGCCGCATCATCCTCCTCGACGACCGCGCATGTCTGTTGCTTGCAGTGCCAGCCGTCAGGCCGTTTCTGCCACTCGGTGACAACGACATCCTCCTGCCACGCCGGCAATTGGACGGCCAAAGAGCAATCCGCATTCAAAACGAAAGAGGCACCATCAAAAACCAATTCATCCTGACCGCCGACTTGATTGAGATAAACGACTGGCAGTCCCGTTTCCGTGACACGCGCGACGGCATGGTTCATGCGCACATCCGGCTTGCTCCAATCGAACGGCGAGCCGTTGACCGAGATCAGGATTTCTGCCCCGCACTCAGCCAGACACTCCGCCACGTCGGGGCCCCACATATCCTCGCAGATCGGAACACCGAGACGGACACCCCGGAAGTTAATCGGTCCCGGCATCGGGCCCTGCGCAAACACGCGCTTCTCGTCAAAAACGCCATAGTTCGGCAGGTCGACCTTGAAGCGCAGCGCGGCCACTTTGCCTTCATCCAATAGCGCGACTGCGTTGTAGGGCTGGCCGTCGTCATGCCAAACGGTGCCGGTCAGAACCGCGGGGCCCGGCCCCATGTCACGCGCCAGCGCTTCGACACGCGCCCGTGCGGCCTCCTGAAAGGCCGGCTTCAGCACGAGGTCTTCGGGCGGATACCCCGTAATGAAAAGCTCTGGGAACACGACTAGATCGGCCCCAGCCGCGCCAGCACGTGCGCGCATTTCCAGGAGTTTGGCGACATTGCCATCGAGGTCGCCGACGGTCGGGTTAGCCTGGGCCAGCGCTATTCTGAAGCTCGTGTGAGCGGACGTGGACATAAGCCAACCTTAGAAGCAAGCAGCCCGCCCCTGCAACGAGACATGAAAAACGCGTCGGTATTGCCCTGACGTCTGCCGCCTCACGCAACGACCGTCATGGGCTCTGGCTGTTGCACCCCATTGCGCTCGTGCTTCAATCGCTCGGCAATGAGGAACGCCAGCTCCAGCGCTTGCTCCGCATTGAGACGCGGATCGCAGCGCGTGTCGTAACGCTCTTTCAGTTGGGCCTCGGAAATGTTGGCCGACGCACCACCCGTACACTCGGTCACGGGCTGCCCCGTCATCTCCACATGAATACCGCCCGCATGCGTGCCTTCAGAGCGATGCACATCGAAGAACGCATCCACCTCTTTCAGGATGCGATCGAACGGACGTGTCTTGTAGCCGCCCGCGGCCGATACGGTATTGCCGTGCATGGGATCGCACGACCACACGACCCTGCGGCCTTCCTTTTTGATGGCGCGAATGAGTTTGGGGAGATGCGCATCGACTTTGTCAGCACCGAAGCGGCAGATCAGCGTCAAACGGCCCGGCTCATCGTTCGGATTGAGAATGTCGACAAGGCGAATGAGACCATCAGGATCCAGCGAAGGCCCGCATTTCACACCGATCGGATTCTTAATGCCGCGTAAGAACTCCACGTGCGCATGATCAGGCTGACGCGTGCGGTCGCCGATCCAAAGCATATGCCCCGACGTTGCATACCAGGCCTGGGAGCCACCGGCCTCATCCCGGCGCACCATGGCCTGCTCATAGCCAAGCAATAGGCTCTCATGACTGGTGTGGAAGCTGGTCCGGCCAAGGGCCGGCACCGTATCTGCGGTCACGCCGCACGAACGCATGAACCGCAACGCGTCCTGGATCTGCTCGCCCATCACCTTGTATTTCTTGCCGAACGGGCTCTTTTGTTCGAAGTCGAGCATCCACCGCAGGACATTGTCCAGGCTGGCGTACCCACCCTCGGAAAACGCGCGCAGCAAATTGAGTGTCGCAGCCGACTGCCGGTAGGCCTCCAGCTGGCGATTGGGATCGGGGATACGAGACTCCTCGGTGAAGTCCGCATCGTTGATGATGTCGCCGCGATAGCTCGGCAGCTCAATGTCACCCTTCTTCTCTGTCGGCGAAGAGCGAGGCTTTGCGAACTGCCCGCCAACACGACCCACCTTCACCACAGGCGAGCCGCCGGCGTAGGTCAGCACCACCGCCATCTGTAAGAACACGCGAAAGAGCTCGCGCACGTGATTGGCGCCGTGCTCAAGGAAGCTTTCGGCGCAATCGCCGCCCTGCAGCAGGAAGGCCTCGCCTGCGGCAACCTCGGCCAGGTCCCTCTTCAGCTTGTCCGCCTCACCGGCAAACACAAGCGGCGGAAAGGATGCAAGCTTCGCCTCCACGGCGGCAAGCGCTGCCGCGTCGGGATATTCGGGCACCTGGACGATCGGCTTCGAACGCCAGCTCTCGGGGGACCACCCTGCCACCATACGTCATACTCCAAAGCGTAAGTCGCGCCCCGCCAACGCTCTGACAAGAACCTTGAGGCGGTAACGCAAGTGCATCAATTTGAGGCCACTATGCCTTTTCCGGGGGCTTATAGGACATCCCGCCACCCCATACTAGAGAGCCGACCACCTGGAAGTTGCATGCACCCGGCGTAGCTTGTGCAGATATGGGCACTGCTTGTGCTGGAATCCAACCCACTCTCATGTCATGAGCTAGCCAATGAGCCTCAAGGAACCCACTTTCAGCTTCGGCATCGAAGAGGAATACTTCCTCGTCGGCCTGGAATCCCGGGATATCGTTTCGGCACCCGCCCATCTGATGGAGGCGTGCGAGGAGGCCCTTGGCAAACAAGTGGCCCCGGAGTTTTTCCGCGCCCAGATCGAGGTCGGCACGAACGTCTGCCACAGCTTCTCGCAAGCGCGAGATGAGCTTTCGGGCCTCAGGCGCACAATCGCCGATAAAGCGCGCGAGCACGGCCTGGCCCCCATCGCTGTTTCAACCCATCCGTTCGCGCACCGGTCATCGCTCGAGACGACGCCGAAGGAGCGCTACCAGGCCCTCGCCCGCGACTTTGCCGGGATCGGCCGCCGGCTCGCCATTTGCGGCATGCACGTTCACGTGGGTATCGAGGATGATGAGCTGCGTATCGATCTCATGAATCAGGCGCGCTACTTCCTGCCCCATCTCTTGATGCTTTCGACCTCATCGCCGTTCTGGCAAGGCGAGGACACCGGCCTAAAGAGCTACCGCCTTGCCGTCTTTCATGAGCTGCCGCGAACGGGCCTACCTCAACGCTTCGAAAGCTTCGGGGAATATTCGCGAACCGTCGATGTCCTTGTCCGCAACGGGATCATCGAAGACTCAACAAAAGTCTGGTGGGACCTACGCCCCTCTGGCCGCTTTCCAACGCTTGAAATGCGCATCACCGACGTGTGCACGCACCTTGACGACGCGCTCGCTATTGCCGCGCTCTATGTCTGCATTAACCGCATGCTCTATCGCCTCAGGCGCTCCAACCAGAAGTGGCGCTCCTATCCGGCGTTTCTCATCGATGAGAACTGCTGGCGCGCTCAGCGCTACGGCGTCGACAGTACGCTGTTTGACTTTGGCAAGGGCGAGCTTGTGCCTTTCCCCGATCTCATCACTGAGCTGATCGAGCTTGTCGCTGAGGATGCAGCCGCACTTGGCTGCGAGACCCAGGTCCGCCATGCGCTGACCATCGCCACTAATGGTACGAGCGCAAATCGCCAACTGACGCGCTACGAAGAACTGCTGGGTAAAGGCGTCGAACCAGAAGACGCCCTGAAAGGCGTCGTCGATCAGCTCATTTCGGAGACGATCGAGGCAACCTGAGCCACATCAAAGAGCGGCCGCCATGCCCCCATCGATGGCGATCTCGGCGCCCGTGATAAAGCTCGACTCATCTGAAACCAGGAACAGCGCGGCGCGCGCCACATCCATCGACGTCCCGAACCGCTGCAAGGGCGTCTGTTCCAACAGTGCGTCTGAGAACGCCTTGATCCGCAAGACGCGTTCGGTCAGGGCTGTCTCGATGAAACCAGGCGCAAGCGCGTTCACACGAATATTATAGGGCGCATACTCAACCGCCAGCCCTCGCGTCAGCGCCGAGATCGCCCCCTTCGTTGCACCATACGCCGCAAGCGAGCGCATCCCCCGGTTGCCCATGATCGACGCCATGTTGACAAGCGAGGCATTCCCGGATGCCTTCAAAAGCGGAAATGCGTCGCGCGCGATCCGGATGACCCCGTCGAGGTTCACATCGCGCAGCCTCACCCAGTCCGCATCCGTCATATGCCGGAAGTCGGTGCGCACGTTGATCCCGGCGTTGTTGACGAGCGCATCGATACGCCCGTGCGCGGCCGCGATCATGCGCATCAGCGCCGTGACGTCTTGGCCTCGCGAAACGTCGGTTGTCACCGGTGTCACCGAGCCGCCGCTGGTCCTGATTTGGTCGACCGCCTTGGCCACGCTGTCAGCATCGACTTCGGCCAGGTAGACGTGCGCGCCTTCTGCCGCGAACAGCTCAGCCGTTGCCAGGCCAATCCCGGCGCCTGAGCCCGTCACCAATGCGACTTTGTCTTTCAATCGTTCCATGACACCCTTCCAAAGCCCGGAAGCCATAAAGCGCGCATGCCCGCAGAACAACCGCGATGCGGCAAGATGCCAAACGGCCGCTTACTCGGCGGCTTCCGTCGGAGCCATCCACTTCTCGCGCATCGTCACCAGTTCCTCGGCCACAGAGGGATGCAAACCGATCGTTCCATCGAAGTCCGCCTTCGTCGCCCCCATGCGCATGGCGATCGCCGCCATCTGCACGATTTCGGCGGCATCCGGCCCCAACACGTGGCAGCCCACGACCTTGCCGCTCTCGCCATCGACTAGAAGCTTCATCAGCATCGTTTCGTGCCGGTCCGAAAGTGTGGCCTTCATCGGCGTAAAGCGAGACTTGTAAATGTCGAGCTTCGTGCAACGTTCGACCGCCAGGTGCTCTGGCAGACCCACCGTCCCGATCTCGGGCGTCGAGAAAACGGCCGTGGGGATTGTTTCGTGATCAACCGACCAGGGCTTGCCACCAAATTCGGTGTCCGCGAATGCGTGACCCTCGCGAAGCGCCACCGGCGTTAGCGCCACACGGTCGGTAACGTCGCCCACGGCAAAGATTGAGTCGAGCGACGAGCGCGAGAATTCATCGACGACGACATGCCCATTCCATCCACGCTCGACTCCAATCTCTTCGAGACCAAGACCTGAGACATTCGGCGCGCGCCCAATAGCAAACATGATCTGATCGGCTTCGAGGACGGTCCCATCACTAAGATGGCCAGCAACGCCCTCGCCGCTTTGCTCGATCCGCGAAAAGGTCCTCCTGGTTACGATCCGAATGCCACTTTGGGCATAGGCTTCGGTCAACGTATCGCGCAGATCTTCGTCAAACCCGCGCAAGATCTTGTCGCCGCGATAGACGATCGTCGTCTCCGCGCCCAGCCCTGCGAAGATGCCTGCAAACTCAACCGCAATGTAACCGCCCCCATAAATAGCGATCCGCTTGGGGAACGTCTTGAGGTCGAACGCCTCATTGGAGGTAATCACGTGCTCGATGCCCGGGATTCGATCCCCCATGAAGGGCGCACCGCCCGTAGCAATTAGGATCTTTGCGGCCGTGATCTTCCGGCCCGATTTCTTCAAGCTCACCGCGTTGGCGCCGGTCACTTCGGCGCGCTCGGCAAATATCTCAACGCCCACGTGCTCAAGATTGCCCCGGTAGGCCCGCTCAAGCCTGGCAATCTCGTTGTCCTTGGCGGCAATCAGTGCCGACCAATCAAACTCGGGCGCACTTCCAATCCGCCAGCCGAATCCCTGCGCGTCCTCAAACTCGTCTGGAAATCGGCTGGCATAAACCAGGAGCTTCTTGGGCACGCAGCCGCGGATCACGCATGTGCCCCCAAATCGGTACTCTTCGGCAATCGCAACTTTGGCCCCGTGCCCTGCCGCGATACGAGCGGCACGCACGCCGCCCGATCCCGCACCGATCACGAACAGGTCAAAATCAAAGCCGCTCATTTTCGAAATCCCTCGTACGCGGAACCGTCAATCGTCGATTTCGCGATCCTCAGGCTCGATGATCTCGATGCCGTCCGGTCCTGCCACAATGGCAAGATCGGCAATATCCAGGAACAGCCCGTTCTCGACGACCCCGGGAACGACCTTCATGGCATCATCGAGATCCTCCGGGTCGGGAATGCGACCGAAGGCGCAGTCGAGAATGAGATTGCCGCTGTCGGTCCGATAAGGTTTGCCATCGGCGCCCATCCGAACCTTGACGTCTCCCTTACAGCCGGCATCCTCCGCCAATGCGATGACCATGTTGCGTGTTGCCGTAAGGCCGAATTCTATGACCTCAAGCGGGAGCGGATGCGCACCCAGAATTTCAACCTTCTTTGAATAGTCCGCTATCACGATCATGCGATCTGACGAGGTTGCCACGATCTTCTCGCGCAGGAGCGCGCCGCCGCCGCCCTTGATGAGACGAAGCTCGCCGTCCAACTGATCGGCACCATCAATTGTCAAATCGAGGAACGGAAGTTCGTCGAGCGTCGTGATTGCAATCCCCAACGATGTTGCATGCGCTTCCGTCGCCTTTGAGGTTGCAACGCACTGTACCTCCAGACCCTCGCGGACCTTTGCGCCCAACGCATCAACGAGCGGCGATACCGTCGTGCCGGTCCCCAGGCCGAGCTTCATACCAGGCTCGACGTACTGGAGCGCACGCTCCGCTGCCATACGCTTGAATTCGTCGTTGCTCATTGTGAGCCTCCCCGCAAGATGCCCCGCAAAGCGGAGGCTCATTCGCTAAAAGTCCGCCCCCTTGGGGGAAGCCATATCTGCCTGGGCTGCGCGATTGCTGCGCAACCCCATTCATCAGGATCCCAGACCACCCATCAAAGCATACTTGATCTCAACAAACTCGTTGATGCCATGGTGGGAACCCTCGCGGCCGAGGCCGCTTTCCTTGAAGCCGCCGAACGGCGCGAACTCGGTCGAGGTGATCCCTTCGTTGACGCCGACAATGCCATACTCCAGCGCCTCGGCCATGCGCCAGGCCCGCCCCAGATCGCGGGTAAACACATATGCGGCCAACCCATAAGGCGTGTCGTTCGCAATGGCGATCGCTTCGTCCTCAGTCTTGAACTTGAAGAGCGGCGCCACGGGTCCAAACGTCTCTTCATGCGCCACGCGCATCGCCGTCGTGGCCCCGGTGATGACGGTCGGCTCATAAAACGTTCTGCCTAGGGAGGACACCTTGCCACCGCAGATGACCTTTGCCCCGTGCTTGACGGCATCGGCGACGTGTTCTTCGACCTTTTCGATGGCAGCGTTGTTGATCAGCGGCCCGACCGTGACACCGGGCTCGGTTCCGGGCCCAGTTTTCAGCCCCTTGACCGCTTTGGTGAACTTTTCAGCGAACGTTTCATAGACACCGTCCTGTACGAGAATGCGATCGGCACACACGCACGTCTGGCCCGCGTTGCGGAACTTGGAGGCCATCGCATTTGCAACCGCCCTGTCTACGTCCGCATCATCGAATACGATAAACGGCGCATTTCCACCAAGTTCGAGCCCAACCCGCTTCACCGAGGCCGCCGCCTCGCGCATCAAGATTTTGCCCACCTCCGTCGAGCCAGTGAATGTCACCATTCGCACCAGCGGGTTTGACGTCATCTCCATGCCAACCGGGCCTGGATCGCTTGCCGTAATGACATTGAAGGCGCCCTTAGGCACGCCCGCGCGTTCAGCAAGTTCGGCCAGCGCCAATGCCGAAAGTGGCGTATCTTCTGCCGGCTTGACGACGGCCGTGCATCCCGCTGCGAGTGCCGGCGTCACCTTTCGCGTGATCATCGCGTTAGGGAAGTTCCAAGGTGTAATGGCTGCAACCACACCAATTGGCTGCTTCAATACAACGATGCGCGCATCTTTTTTGTGCGAGGGAATCGTCTCACCATAGATCCGCTTGGCCTCCTCGGCGAAGAACTCGACGAAGCCAGCACCGTAGATGATTTCTCCCTTAGCCTCGGCGAGCGGCTTGCCCTGCTCTTTCGTCAGCAGCAGCGCCAGCTCATCGGCATGCTCAAGAATAAGTTCATACCAGCGGCGCAGGATCGCCGAGCGTTCCTTCGCCAACCGCTTCGACCATGGCCCGAAGGCGCGATGAGCCGCCTCGATCGCCGTGCGCGTTTCCGCCGCACCTAGGCTCGGCACACGCGTAATCACCTCACCAGTAGCCTTGTCGGTTACCGGCATTTCCGGTTCACCAACCCAGGCTCCGTCGATATAGGCCTGGGACTTCATAAGGGTGATGACGTTCTTGTCCATGAGTGCTTACCGAGCAAAGACCAAATCAGGGGGCGTTGGGTGCCCGACAGCTCTGTGCCGGGATTGGACCCGCTCCAAATCGCCCTTCACCGACTGTCTAAGGCGCGGGCGAGGTGGATTCAAGGTTGCGGGGGCGCCCTACATATATGACACGTGTGGCGGCTCGTCCGCCTGAACATATCCCTGACACGAGGATCTATGCGCGATTTAACCATCGTTTTCGATCTCGACGGCACCCTTGTCGATACCGCCCCCGACTTGGTCGCCGCGACCAATCACGTTTTGGGGCACCTCAAGCTTTCCCCGATTGCAGACGAGCACCTGCGCCCTTGGATCGGGTATGGCGCCAAACACATGATTGAAAGGGCGGTCGGCGAAGCAGGCCATCAGCTTGGACCGGGCGAAGATGAGCGCCTGCTCGAACGCTATCTGGACTACTACGAAAACAACATCGCTGTGGGCAGTCAGCCCTTCGAGGACGCCGTTCCGGCTTTGCAGCGCTTCCAGGCCGCCGGCGCCAAACTCGCGGTCTGCACAAATAAGATGGAGCGGATGTCGACGACTCTTCTGGACGCGCTGGACTTGACCCAATTTTTTGAGGTCATCGCCGGCCGCGACACGCTGGCCAAGTTCAAACCCCACCCCGAGCACCTGCTCGGCACCATCCGCCTGGCGGGTGGTAACGCGGACCGCGCGATCATGATTGGCGACAGCGCAGTCGACGTCGCAACGGCCAAGGCCGCCGGCGTCCCCGTTATTGCAGTCAGTTTCGGCTATACGGACGTCCCCGCCCGCGAGCTTGGTGCCGATGCTGTCATCGACCACTACCGTGAGCTGGAGTCTGCAATCGCACGGCTCCTTGCGTGACGGCTACGTGTTGATCGTGGACGGCGCAGGCGCGCTCTCTTTCACGACATCGCGCTTTGGCAGGATCCGACGCCCCACCATCAAAACGGCAGGCAGGATTACGAGCTGCGCGACCAGCGATGCAAACAGACACACAGCCGCCAACTGCCCGAAGAGCCGCAGTGAAGGCAGATACGAGAGCATCGTCACGCCCAGACCCATCGCCAGGACAATCGTCGTCAGCACAACCGGCGGTCCGATGTGATGGGCCGTGCGCATCATCACATCATAGAGATTGGCGGACGCGCCTCCCATTCGGTCCTCTTCCAGTGTGAACCGGTTGAGGAAGTGGATGGTGGAATCGATGGCGAGCGAGAACGCCACCGTAATTGCGACGATTGAGGCGAACTGCAGCCCCTGGCCCGTCGCCCACAAAACGGCGCCGGTCGCAAAAATGGGAAACAGCGACGGCATAATGCTCGCAACGCCCACCAGCACGGAGCGCAGCGCCAAGCCCAGGAAAATGAAGATGACGAACATGTCGCCGACGAGACCCCAATTAAGCTCCCAGATGATCTGAGCGGAATTGCGCGCCGCGATCGCCGGCAGCCCCGTGACGGAGATCTCATAACCGGGGTGCTCTTTGCGCAAAGGCTCGAACGCCCCGTCCAGCGTCTCCACAACGGGCAAGATCTCGCTGGCATCGAGGTCGGGAAGCCGCGCCGTCACCAGCACAGACTTTTCGTCGCCCGCAATGAACCGGCGCACCAAGTGCTCAGGCAAGACTTTCAAATAGCTCTTGACGGTCTCAATGCTGTTGTCACCCGCCGCCGCCAGCCAACGCCGCAAACTGTCGAGCGACCACACGTTACCCAGACCCGCACGCTCTTCCATAATCGTGTGCGCCTGCGCAATCACGTCCAGCGTTTCGGGATCGTAGAGCGACTGATCACCCTTCCAGGCGATCATCGCATGAACCGGATTGGCCCCCGTCAGCTTCTCGTCCAGCCGCCCCGTTGCAGCCAGTGCCTGCTCCTTGTCAGGCACCTGATCGGCCAATCGATAATGCGGCTTGAGTTGCACGTAGGCCAGGCCCGTCAAGATCACGGTAATCACGGCGGCAACCACAAATCCCAAGGGCCGTTTGGCGACCGTGCCTACAATTGCATCCGTAACGTGCTGAAGAATGCCAACGTTACCCGCTTCGTTGACATGCGGGTCTACCGCAAGCGCCTTTTCCTCGCGCACGAAAAGTGCAGCAAGCGTCGGCACGACCACCGCAACCGCAAAATACGATATGCCAACCGCCATCAGCGCGGCCGTTCCGAACGTGCGGATCAGTGCAGATTCGGCAAACTGGAACGACAGTATGGCGAGCGCTGCATTCATCGCCGTCAACAGACACGCCGGCGCTACGTCAAGCACCGCGTGGCGGGCGGCAACGAAATGGTTCATGCCCGACAGCACATCGCGCCGTATCGACATCACAAGATGCATGGAATCGGAAAACCCTGATACGAGGATCAGTGGCGTGATGACGTTGATGAACAGGTTGAGGCGAAAGTCCATCGCGCCGATCATGCCAAGCGTCCAGATAACGGCGATGGCCGGCCCCAGGACGGCGATCACCGTCAGCGAGATGCGCCTAAAAAATAAGTATGCAATCCCGATTCCGGCTATGAACCCAAGTCCATTATAGACGAGCCGGTCGCGCTCGACTGCGTTGCGGATTTCAAGCTGCATGACCGGAGCGCCGGTCAGCTTGGCCTTCAGTCCAACGCCAGAGAGGATCTGCTGAGCCGTATCGTTGATCTCCCCGATCACCACGCGCGCGCTGCGCTCACGCACCGCTTTGCGGTCGAGCGCGATGACGATCAGTGCAAGCTCACCGTCATCGGATAGGAACTTGCCCTTGACGATATCATTCGTCGTGAGCGCCTTGATCATGGCGTCGTAAGCGGGACCCTCAGGCAACTCGTCAGGCACAAGCGGTGGCGGGTAACCCGTCTCGTCGGGCTTGTCGCGCGCCGAAAGCATCGAGACGAGACCCGACACGCCGTCGATCAACTGCAAGTCCGTCGTCAGGTCTGCGAACGCGCGAATCTGGTCCGGCTTCAACAGGTCCGGCCCCTCCACAACGACCAGCACATCGAACTCGCTTGAAGGAAAGCGCCGGTCGATCTCTTCGTATTGCTGGAACTCTTTGCTGTTGTTGCGGAACAGCTCGGAGAGCGAGTCGTCGACCTGAATGCGCGAGATACCGTAGAACGCCAGCCCCGTCATGATCGCGATGAACACCAGCGCGAGTCGCGGCGCCATAAGCGGGACCAAACCCAACCGCTCGATACCGAACGTGAAGCGAAACGTCCGGTGCGGTTCTTCGCCGTTGGACATGGCTCCCCCTCGGATCGCGCTGCGCGCCAAAACGCGCGCCCATCCGACTTTAAACTTCCCCTTGGCACCCCAATCCGCTCAGAATCGGACCCGGCGCGGGCCGGATGGTTGCATTTGCCGCGCTTTGAACGCAAGGGGGTGGACAAAATTGCCCGATCGGCCGCACGGCCCCTTAGAAAACTCAGGCTTTACGGCGTCCTTTGAAGGTCGGGCACGCCTTGACAGTCCGCCCGCCCCCCTCTCATAACGGCTGCCCGCGCATCCAATCCGCGGCTCATCAAAGGCGGGCGGTTAGCTCAGCGGTAGAGCACACGCTTCACACGCGTGGGGTCACTGGTTCAATCCCAGTACCGCCCACCATCTCTTTGGGGGTTTGCTGAGCCCGTGGTTCGGTTAGAAGGCCCCGGTGCCCGTTACCCCGAATGTGCCTATTCCCCGAGCACCTTCGTATTGGTTTGGCCAACGTCGCCTTTGTCGCCCTTCGACGACTGCCCCTCGTCCCCGAGCACCTTCGTATTGGTTTGACCGACGGCGCCTTTATCATCCTTCGACGATGTTCCCTCGTCCCCGAGCACCTTCGTATTGGCTTGACCAACGTCGCCTTTGTCGCCCTTCGACGACGGCCCCTCGTCCCCGAGCACCTTCGTATTGGTTTGATTGAGACCGTCTGTGCCATCGGGTTTGACTTGCGCGTGCAGTGCCGCTGGCAGCGCGGACATTGCCACGATGACCGCGATGGTGGCTGATGTGCGTCTCTTCATCCTATTCCCTCTCCACTCGTTGCAACATCTGAAAAGTACACGCTTCGACCGGTCCACGACGCTTCACCGCCCTCCGGCCTTATACGATGACCGTCACCTCAATCACAGCAATTCGCAAGGCGCAGATGGAGCCGACAATGGAACTCGAGGCATTCTCGAAAGTTTCCTCCGTGCCCGCAAGCATGCAA
>CAZUKP010000064.1:0-17002 GCA_964620915.1 uncultured Hyphomicrobium sp.
CGACAGGGGATTCGTCTGATCCATGAACTGCGACAACTGAGAGGAACCGAAGAACTCGCGCACGGCTGCCGCTGCGGGCTTGGCGTTGATCAAGTCTTGCGGCATGACGGTGTCGATATCGACTGAGCTCATGCGCTCCTTGATTGCCCGCTCCATCCGCAACAGACCAACGCGATACTGGTTCTCCATAAGCTCGCCAACGGAACGGACGCGCCGGTTGCCGAGATGGTCAATGTCGTCGATATCGCCCTTGCCGTCGCGCAGATCGACAAGCGTCTTGATCACGGCAAGGATGTCCTCCTTGCGAAGCACTCGCATCGTATCGGGGGCATCGAGCTCAAGGCGCATATTCATCTTCACGCGCCCAACCGCCGAGAGATCATACCGCTCAGAATCGAAAAACAGCGTATGGAACAAGTGTGTCGCCGCCTCGATCGTCGGCGGCTCACCGGGCCGCATGACCCGGTAGACATCCATTAGCGCTTCTTGCTGATTGGCGTTCTTGTCGATGTGCAGCGTATTGCGAATAAACGGACCGATGTTGACGTGGTCGATGTCGAGAATCGGAAATTCTTTTACCTTCTGGTCCTTCAGTTCCGCCAGCAGCTCCTCGTCAAGCTCGTCGCCTGCTTCCGCAACGATGGTACCCGTCTTTAGATCAACGACATCTTCTGCGATGTAGCGCCCAGCAAGATCTTCCGAGGAGACGAGAACCTCTTTGAGGCCGCCCTTGGCAAGCTCGCGCGCCTTGCGTGCTGTGATCTTCTCGCCGCCCTTGATCACGACCTCGCCAGTCTTGGCATCGGCAAGATCAGAAGCCGGTGTCATGCCGCGTAGCTTCTCAGGGTCAAACGGCATCTTCCAGCCGCGCTTCGACTCCTTGATGGGGATATGATTGTAGAAGGTCGAAAGGATCTCTTCGTCATTGAGACCCAGCGCGTAGAGCAGCGTCGTCACGGGCAGCTTGCGACGCCTGTCGATACGCACAAAGACGACATCTTTTGCGTCGAATTCAAAGTCGAGCCACGAGCCGCGATAAGGAATAATACGCGCGGCAAACAGGAGCTTGCCGGAAGCGTGCGTACGTCCGCGGTCGTGATCGAAGAAGACGCCCGGCGAGCGGTGCATTTGGCTGACGATCACACGCTCGGTGCCGTTGATGACGAAGGTACCGTTGGACGTCATGAGCGGCATGTCGCCCATGTAGACGTCCTGCTCCTTGACGTCCTTGACGGACTTCGAGCCCGTCTCCTCGTTTATATCAAACACGATGAGACGCAGCTTGACCTTCAGCGGCGCTGAATAGGTCATATCGCGCTGCATGCACTCATCGACATCGTACTTGGGCGGCTCAAATTCGTAACGAACGAATTCCAGCGTCGCACGCCCCGAAAAGTCGGAGATCGGGAAGACCGACTTAAAAACAGCCTGTAGACCGTGATCATCTGAACGGCCGCCGGGTGGCTCCTTCACCATCAAAAAATCGTCGTACGAGCTCTTCTGAACCTCGATGAGGTTCGGCATCTGTGCGACTTCTTGGATGGATCCGAATTTCCGCCGGATGCGCTTGCGGCCGTTATACGTCTCAGCCATATCCGCTCCTTATTTGGCGGCGCAGGTGACGATCCTGCGCCTTGCTGCCCAGTGTGTGGTGAGGGCCGCCAACCCTCGTGCCTGAAAACGGCTTACCGGAAGGTCCCTCTTGGAGTTGCATGAACCCCATGAGACCCTCCGGAGAGCCGTTTCTGTTGGCATTAGTGAGTGGGCAGTCGGCAGTAGGGAAAAGTCCTCTACTGCCCACTGCCACACTACCTATTGCCTTATTTGATCTCGACGGACGCGCCTTGGTCCTCGAGCTGCTTTTTCAGCTTCTCTGCTTCGTCCTTGGGCACGCCTTCCTTCACAGACTTGCCACCGGCCTCCACGAGATCCTTCGCCTCCTTCAGGCCAAGACCCGTAATGGCGCGGACTTCCTTAATGACGTTGATCTTCTTGTCGCCTGCCGAATTGAGGATGACGGTGAACTCCGTCTGCTCTTCGGCCACGGGTGCTGCGGCACCCGGCGCAGCGGCAACAGCAACGGCAGCTGAAGCCGAAACGCCCCACTTCTCCTCGAGCAACTTGGCAAGTTCTGCCGCCTCGAGGACGCTAAGGCTTGAGAGATCGTCGACGATCTTTGCAAGATCGGTCATGGCTAAATTTCCTTCCAGTCTGAACCTAGTGTGTCTGTGCAGTCTTCAAGACTGCGTTGAAGATTTGTGACGCCGATGCTGGCGTCGCCCCTGCGGGTCATGCGGCCTCACCTTGAGATGCCTTCGCTTGAATGACTCGTGCGAGCTGGGCTCCCGGTTCCATCACCGTGCGGGCGATCTTCGTCGCCGGCGCATTGAGGAGACCGATGAGCATGGCTCTAAGCTCATCAAGCGAGGGCAGATCGGCGAGTGCCTTGATCCCGCTCGCGTCAAGAACCGTCTCGCCCATGGCGCCGCCGAGAATGACGAGCTTGTCATTGTCCTTGGCGTACTTGACCGAGATCTTCGCCGCCGCGATCGAATCCTCCGAGTAGGCCAGACATGTCGGACCTTTGAAGAGATCTGCAATCGCGTCGTACGATGTGTCCTTAACCGCGAGCTTTGCCAGCTTGTTTTTGGCCACCTTGACCTGACCGCCCGCCTCTTTGACGCGCTGGCGGTAGTCGGTCATTTGGGAGACCGTCATGCCGGCATAGTGGGCGACAACAACCAACCCCGTGTCCTTGAACACGTTGTGCAGCGTCGTCACGAGCTCACGTTTGGCGGCTCTGTCCACCTGCTCACTCCAAATTGCGGAACCGGAAAATCCAATTCCGCGGGTTGCACCTTGCCGCCGCTGCGGGACACCCGCTTCAGGCGACGCTTGACTGTCCATCCGCGCACCTGACTGGCGGCACGGTGCTGACCCAGAAGGTTCAAACCGGTCTGCTTGCTCCTCAACGGAGGCAATCGAACCGGGTTGTCTCCTGTCTCATGTGGGCCCCTTGGCTAAGGCTTAAACCGATCCGAGGTCTCAACGAGACCCGATCGGCACCCACAATCTCGGACAGTGCCGGGACCAAAAGTCCTGTCGGACCCCTATCCCGGCTTACCCGGACCCCGTGCTTCTTGCGAAACGCGAGGGCCGAATTCTGTTGCTGGCCCTTACTCCTCTTGTTGGGCCTTAGACCACCGACATGCTGCCGGTATCGATCCTGACGCCTGGCCCCATCGATGAGCTGACCGAAACCTTTTTGACATATGTCCCTTTGGCTCCAGCCGGCCTTGCCTTCATCACCGCATCCACAAATGCCTTGATGTTCTCGACAAGCGCCTTCTCGCTGAAGCTGGCCTTGCCGACTCCAGCGTGAATGATGCCGGCCTTTTCGACGCGAAACTCCACCGAGCCGCCCTTGGCACCTTTCACGGCGTCCACAACGTCCATCGTCACGGTGCCAACACGCGGATTTGGCATGAGACCGCGAGGGCCCAGAACCTTTCCGAGCCGGCCCACGATACCCATCATGTCCGGCGTGGCGATGCAGCGATCGAAGTTGATCTGGCCCTTCGTAATCTGCTCGGCCAAATCCTCCGCACCAATAACGTCAGCACCGGCAGCCTTCGCCTCATCGGCCTTTGCGCCGCGAGCGAAAACAGCAACCCGGACCGTCCGGCCACTGCCGTTCGGTAAATTACACACACCGCGCACAACCTGATCGGCGTGCTTGGGATCGACGCCGAGGTTCATAGCCACCTCAACCGTCTCATCGAACTTCGCCTTGGCGTGCTCCTTGACGACCTTGACTGCCTCATCAAGAGAGTACGCCTTGTCACGGGCGATGCTGTCACGCGCTGCAGCCAGACGTTTGCCACCGGCCAAACGCGTTGCCTTGATTGCTTCTGCGCTCATCTTCTGTGCCATGGCCTTACTCCGTAACCTCAAGACCCATGGAACGGGCGGTACCTGCAATCGTCTTGGCCGCGGCCTCGACGTCATCTGTATTGAGATCCGTCAGCTTCTGCTTTGCGATCTCGCGAACCTGTTCCATCGTCACCTTCCCCGCCACGGTACGGCCCGGATCCTTGCTGGCCTTTCCGAGTTTGGCCGCCTTCTTCAAAAAGAAAGAGGCGGGAGGCGTGCGCATTTCGAAGGTGAATGAGCGGTCGCCGTAGACGGTGATCTTCACCGGGATCGGCGTCCCCTGCTCCATGTCCTTCGACTTGGCGTTGAACGCTTTGCAGAACTCCATGATGTTGACGCCGCGCTGACCGAGCGCGGGGCCGATGGGCGGCGAAGGATTGGCCTGCCCGGCCGGCACCTGCAGATTAATGTAACCGTCGATTTTCTTTGCCATCGTTTCCCCTGAGCACTTGACGGGAAGGGCTTTCCTTCCCAGGGTTAGCGGTCTAACGGGCTTATCAGGCCCTCCCGCACATTTTCCGCTGGAGGCCTCGTGGGAGGTTGTCTCCGTGGTTCCGCGCCATGGCGCGTATTGCTATATTTCACTACTTTTCCGTCGCCCGAAGCTCCCTTATCGCGCTGCCATCAAACCGGCACCTTCTCGACTTGGCCAAATTCCAACTCCACCGGCGTTGGACGCCCGAAGATCGAGACTGCAACCTTGAGCCGCGCCCGCTCCTCATCGACCTCTTCAACGTGACCTTGGAAGGACGCGAATGGCCCGTCCGCCACTTTGACCTGCTCCCCGATCTCGAACGTGATCGAGGGTTTGGGCCGTTCGACCCCTTCTTGCACCTGATGGAGGATGCGCATGGCCTCCTCCTCGGAGATCGGCATCGGTTTGTGTTCCGCACCGAGAAAGCCTGTGACCTTCGGCGTGTTCTTGATCAGCAAGAACGCCGGGTCTGTCATCTCCATTTTGACGAGCACATAGCCCGGCAGGAACTTGCGTTCCGCCTGAACCTTTCGTCCCCGCTTTACCTCCACGACTTCTTCCGTCGGAACGAGTACCTCCTCAAAGAGGTCCTCCAGTCCTGCAGCCTTCGCGCGCTCCTTGACGGCGTCCGCCACCTTGCGCTCAAAGTTCGTGTAGGCGTGCACAATATACCAGCGCTTCGCCATGCCCTCTTTCTTCTCTTGGCGTGCTTCCGACAGAATGCTGCTCACTGCGCCGATTCAACCCCTCAGCGGTTCGCACCTAGAACCAACCGAACAAGCCAGCCAATCACCTGATCGGTGGCTAGGAAGAACAGCGCAGCGAGGGAAACCATCAATAAAACCATGAGGGTGGTAATCCACACCTCTTTCCAGGTTGGCCAAGTAACCTTGGCAACCTCTTGGCGCACCTCCTGAATAAACTCAACGGGGTTATATTTGGCCATTAAATCGACTTCCCAAGGCGCACTGCGACAATCTGACGCGACTCGTGCGTCAACTTCCGGCCGGTCCTGTGCCCTCGTCAAGGATCCGGCCAGCACGATCTGGCAGGGGCGGAGGGTCTCGAACCCCCAACCTTCGGTTTTGGAGACCGACGCTCTGCCAATTGAGCTACACCCCTACATCGCGCAAGGCACAAGTTGCCGTCGCGCGGGGCCGGCATACTTAGCCGAAGTTCTTTCCTTTGTCACTTGCTGGTGGCGAAAGTGCCTCAGGGGTGAGTCAGCGCTGTTCTTCGACCACGACCGCCGTTCCGTATGCGAGCACTTCCGTCACCGCCGAGGCTATTTCGTTTGCGTCATAGCGCATGGCGAGAACGGCATTGGCGCCCATGGACCGCGCCTGGTCCTTCAACTGCTCGAAGGCGTCACCGCGCGCTTGCTCCGCAAGCTTCGTATACAGAGTGATGTTGCCTCCAAAGACGATTTGGATGGCAGCTCCGATATTGCCGACGATCGAGCGCGAGCGGACGGTGAGCCCCCGCGCGACGCCCAGATGTTTGACGATCCGGTATCCGGGCAGGTCGTTTGTCGTGACAACGAGAATGGGTTGATCTGCGTCTGTCATCCCAGCCACCCCGCCGCACAAGCCGGCGCCTTCCTTGGAATTGGAGCGGGTGAAGGGAATCGAACCCTCGTCGTCAGCTTGGAAGGCTGCTGCTCTACCATTGAGCTACACCCGCTTGGCCGCGTTTATTGAGGCTTCTCGGCGTTCTTGGCAATCCCACAGCTATCGATAGCAGCACATTTGCAGGGCGTACTTGCCGTTGCTCTTTCGCTACTGCGGCTCAATGAAGGCCCACGCCACACCTGTCCAGTCGACGCAAATGTCCTCAATGCACCTTCACGGCCTTTTTTCGCTGCGCCTCGTACGCGATGATCGGCTTCGAAATCGCCTCGGCAATTAGCGCATTGCCCTTTGGTCCAGGGTACACCCACGTCAGCAGCAGGTCCCTTTTCGAGCTCAAGACTTCCACAACATCAACCAAGGGAACACCTTGCTCCTTAGCCCACGCACGAACGGCGTCATTTAGTGCGACGAGCGTGAGGAAAAAGAGCTCCCACTTCGTTTTGCTTGCATTACTATCTCGTTTGCGGAGCATGGCTGCCTCCTGCTCGTAGGAGACACCGCGAAGGTCCTCAGGTGCGATAGCAAAGGACTTTGATGGTTGCGTTACGATAATGAAATAGATGCCCCTCTTGCGGCACTGTTCATATATCTTTTCGGCATTGCCCAGATATCGGGCCTGCGTGAGCTTCGCGACCTTTTCTTCTTCTTCCTTGGAAGAAAGCCAATCCTGCTTCGCCAAGACGACCTCAACCAAAAATTTCGCCGAGATAAATATATCGCCGATATCGTGCACGATATCCTGGAATAGGCGATCCTGCTTCCAGGTGGTCTTAACTTCGGCAACGGAGTCGTTAAAACCCTCGTAAAGCGTTACCACGTCGGGTTTGAGCCGAAGGGCTTCATCCATGAAGACGGCTTAGATTTCATCAGAAGTGAGATGCGGTATGCCGAGATTGATCACTTCATATCGGGTCGAGCCGCGTGCCTCTTGATTAAGTAGATTTTCCAACTGGCGCGGATAAGTCTGGTCATCTCTATTATGGAAGCCGAACGTTGAAGATGCCCCCAAGGTCACGACGCGCACGACGCCGGGCTCTTTGACCGGGTCGATATCGCGCCCCCGAAATCCGTCACTATTGATGGTGACACTAATCTTCTCGCCGTTTTGATCAATATCAATCTTCTTCTCATGAGGGAAATACTTTGAGTAACGTGGACCCTTTCCATCGGCGTATTTAATGTTCTTGTGTTGTTGTGCCGTGCGCAGCAACCGCTTGTCGCTGCTAAGCTGCGGGGTCGTGTGGCGAACAATGGGGGCCGAACCTGAATGAAAACGGGTGCCGTACATCAGGATGCCAGGGCCAACCTGCGTTGCCAGAAGTACGCGCACAAGCAGCTCGATTGCCAGTATGACGACGACGACCGTAATCGCACCGAACAAGAACCGCTTCTTTGCGCTCAGGTTGTCTTCCATCCCAGCTGATACGTCCCATTCCTTTGATCCTATTTGTCGCACCAAATGCATGCTTGCGCGCCAACGCTACTGGCCTCAATGCACTTTTGCAGCCTCTCGCTGTGCTTCATACTGCAAAATTGGCTTCGCAAGAGCTTCCGCAATCAACGCATTGCCCTCTGGGCCCGGGTGCACCCAGGTTAGCAGCAAGTCTCTTTTCGCACTCAAGAGTTTCGCAACGTCAACCAACGGCACACTCTGTTCCGTCGCCCACCCCCGCACGGAATCATTGATTGCCATGACGGAGAGGAAATACACCTCCCACCTAGTGTTTTTGTCTTTGCTGCGCACCATGGCTGCCTCGTCCTCGTACGAGACGCCACGAAGGTTCTCAGTTGCAACAATGAAGGACTTGGATAACTGGGTGGCAATGATAAAATCAATGCCCCCCTTACGACACTCTTCATATATCTTCCCAGCATTTCCGATATACTTTTTCTGCACGCGCTTTGCAATCTCTTCTTCTTCTTCCTTCGAAATCAGCGGATCCCACGGATCAAAAACAACTTCAACGAGAAATTTTGCCGTGACAAACGTATCGCAAATTTCGTGCACGACCTTCTGCAGTGCCCCCGGCTTGCGACTTGCCTTCTGTTCGGCCATGGAGTCATTGAACCCCTCATAAAGCGTCACCACGTCGGGACTGAGCGGAAACGCTTCGTCCATAAAAACAGCATATATTTCGTCAGAGGTGAGATGTGGTATCCCCAGATTGATTACTTCGTACCGGGTCCGACCGCGCGCCTTTTGATTAAGTAGCGTTTCCAATTGGTGGGGATAGGTCTGGTCATCTCTATTATGGTATCCGAACGTTGAAGAGGCGCCCAAGGTTATAACGCGCACGACGCCGGGCTCTTTGACCGGCTCGAAATCGCGCCCCCGAAATCCATCACTATTGATGGTCACATTAAAAAGTTCACCCGCTTGGTCGGTATCCACCTTCTTCTCATTCGGAAAATACTTGGAATAGCGCCGGTTCTTGTCATCGGAGTACTTGACGTTCTCGTGTTTCGGCGTCGTGCGTTGCATTCGATTCTGAGTGTCGGGAAGCGGGAACGCCTCGCGTCTAAAAGGGGCCGAACCAGAATGAAAACCGGTCCCATACATGAGAATGCCAGGCCCAACCTGAGTTGCCAAAAGCATGCGCGCAAGCAACTCGATACTCAATATGACGACCACGACCGTAATGGCGGCAAACAAAAACCGCTTCTTAGCGCCTAGGTTCTCTTCCATCCCGGCTTGCCAGTCCTATTCCTATGATCCTAATAGCCAGACCCAAGTTACGCTTGCTCGCCGACGCTACTGGCCTTAGTGCACTTTTGCAGCCTCTCGCTTCTCCTCATACTGCAAAATTGGCTTTGCAAGTGCTTCCGCAATCAACGTATTACCCTCTGGACCCGGGTGAACCCAACTCAGCAACAAGTCTCGCTTCGAACTCAGGACTTGCACAACATCAACCAATGGAACGCTATGCTCCGTCGCCCAAGTGCGCAAAGCATCATTGACTGAAAATAGCGTGAGAAAGTTTATCTCCCACCTCGTCCTTCTATCGTTGGCACTGCGTTTACGCAAAATGTCTGCTTCTTCCTCGTAGGAGACGCCACGAAGATTCTCGGCATCAATGTACAGTGACTTCGATGGCTGCGTAACAGCAATAAAGTAGATGCCTCTCTTGCGGCACTCATCGTAAATCTTCTTGACATTGCCCACATACCTTTCCTGCGCTCGCTCTGCTATCCTCTCCTTCTGTTCATCTGAAACAAGCCAATCGCGCTGCTCTAAAACAACCTCGACGAGAAATTTCACCGTGACAAACGTATCGCATACTTCGTGTATAATACCCTGAAATAGGCCCGGCTTCTGTATCGCCTTCAACTCGGCACTCGAATCATTGTATCCTTCATAAAGAGTCACCACGTCCGGTTTGAGCGGAAGGGCTTCGTCCAAGAAAATGGCATAGATTTCGTCAGAGGTGAGATGCGGTATGCCGAGATTGACCACTTCATATCTGGTCTGGTCGCGCGACTCTTGATTGAGTAGCGTTTCCAACTGGTGCGGATATGTCTGGTCATCTCTGTTATGGTAGCCGAACGTTGAAGAGGCCCCCAAGGTCACGACGCGTACAACGCCAGGCTCTTTGACCGAGGCGATATCGCGCCCCCGAAATCCGTCACTATTGATGGTGACACTAAACAGCGCGCCGTCTTGATCGATATCGATCTTCTTCTCATTCGGAAAATACTTTGAGTAACGCCGATTCTTGCCATCGGAATATTTAATGTTCTTGTGTTGTTGCGCTGTGCGCTTTAGCCGCTTGTCGCTGTTTAGGTGCGGGGACGTGTGCCGGTTGAAGGGCGCCGAACCCGAATGAAAACGGGTCCCATACATGAGAATTCCGGGGCCGACCTGAGTTACCAGGAGTAAGCGCACAATCAGCTCGACACTCAATATGACGACCACGACCGTAATGGCGGCAAACAAAAATCGCTTCTTGGCGTTCAGGTTCTCTTCCATGCCGGCTTGCCCATCCTATTCCTCTGATCCAACTGGCCGCGCCCAAAACGGTACTCGCGGGCAGCATGAGTTCGATGCCCCTTAAAGTTGCGTCAACACGAACTGTGCCAGCCGACGCCGGCTTGGCCGTCCAAGATGTCCCGCTTCCGAAACAGGTACTGCAAGACGCTTGGCAAGCAGCTTTCCGATATCAACTCATTGTAGGCGGGTCTAGTTGGCTCTCGACCACGGCTGCACTTCTTGGCATGCCTTGTCCCCCGAGCCTATGCACTTGGCAACAGGTCCGCCGGCGGTCGGGAAAACAATCTAGGCTCAAAGCAGGTGCGCTGGTAGCGTATCGAGGCCGCGAGAGCGCATCCTCCGTCCCAAGACGACTGTTCGTCTTTGACGACCCAGAACTTGCCATTACGAATCCTGATGGCAATTGCGCAATGGCCACATGGCAAGTAGGTGATGCACCATCTCTTTCATACTCATAGCCGGAACCCTCCATTGAGCTATGGTGCAATCCAGAAGTTGGTGACGGACCAAGTCTGCTACTCGTATCCCCGAGTGGTGCTCGAAACTAAAATGCATCGCGCTGATACGGCGTGGAAATCCTAAGGCTCAACAGTTAGGCATGCTTGGCTTCGTAAAATTCGCAAACAAGGCTTACCCCAACGCCGCAGCGTCGGTCGAGGCGGCAATTGGGGAGGTCAGAAAACTTAAAACAGGCCTGCCGCGCAACATTCAGGAACTCACTTGCAGACTTCCACCGGATTGGAGGTCGTGTCTCGACGGCCTAGCTGACCAACATCTTCAGATGCGTCAAGGTCGTCGGGAACCGTACATATACGCGGCACGGGACGACATTGACCGTACTTCTCCCCCTTGGCTCATGTATCGAACCCGGTACGAGTTGAGAGCCCGTACGATCTTGTGCAGATTGCGGTCTGCCGGACTAACCGGAGCGTTGACATGGAATGGACAAGCAGGTGACAGCGCACTTGCTGCACGCGCCCTCGCAGAGCTCAAAATTCCTACGTTGTTTGCAGAACTCTCGCCCTTCAAGGGCCGCTTTTTTCTCGACCACTTGGGCGTAAACGCTGCCTCGTCGCTTCAACACACCGACCCACATCAACTACCGGCTTACGAAGATGAAGATCTTCTGTTCGACAATTTGAGGCGGAGCTATTTAGGTCGTCATTCCTCGGTAGGGAAAGTCAGCGCCAGCGCAAACCTGCCGAATTCATTCGTATTTGCAGCGCTGCAGGTACCTACAGACACGCAGACCTTGTTGCATGGCGAAGCTATTCAGAGTCAGACGGAGTTTCTTGCACTCTTGGCCGATATCGCTTTGCGGCTGCCGCATAATATTCAACTCGCCGTAAAGCCTCATCCTCAGTCGCCTTACAAACCGTCTCATCTTCACAATGCTATCGGCAAGAATATTTTTATTGCGTCCGACGTCGAAACACGGACTCTACTTGAGCGCTGTGAAGCGCTCATCACGGTCAACAGTACTGTCGGTGTCGACGCCTTCCTTTTCGATAAGCCCGTCTTCGCTGTGGGGAATGCGCCTTGGATCAAACGGCCGTTAGCGTTGCCGGTGCGAACAGCCGGCGACATTGTCGAATTAATCGCCGCACCGCCAGCGTTCGACAAAGCCCTAAGGAAGCAATTCCTGGCCCATTGGTACCATGCATTCACTTGGTCAGCCGACGATGAACCGCGCAAAGTGAGAGCCTTTATTGAACAGAAGCTGGAGACTTCCCGGCAACACCGAGCGTCTAGCGCGTGATGGAAGCCGTCAGCCCGAAAAAGGCAGTCAACGGCCTACCTCTGTCTGCTACCGGGTCGCCTCGCAGTTGACCGCATGACGCCCCGGCGAGTACTTTCCGGCCGAACGAATACGAGAGATAAAATCGGAGTTGTAGTCATTCGCAGTCAGGGTGAAGAGAACCGCTACGCGGCGATAACATGCCGCTCGAGGAATCTCGGAGACGACATCCAAACCATCGCAGCACTGCAGTATCTGTCCGCTGCACCCAAACTACTTGACCGCGACCGTTTGGACCGGGTTCGTTGCAGCATCGGTACCACGTACCGAACCATCATGAACGGTTGGTTCATGTACGACCCGCACCATTGGCCACCAGCGCAATGCATCGAGCCACTCGTGATCTCGTTTCATTTGACGAGGAACACAGGGGGGCTGAACAAGACAGGCGTTTCGCCCCTGCCGCATCTACTACAGGGCGCAAATCGGGAGTGGTTTCGCGAAATTACAGCCAAGCGAATTATCGGCACGCGCGATCTCGTCACTCTGGAGGCCTTCCATGGTGCCGGTATCGATGCCGAATTTTCCGGGTGCTTGACGCTTACGCTGCAGGTACCCCGTCAGAACGTTACCGATCGGATCCTCTCCATAATGTACAAGGCCAATCAGGCCGTGACCGACAAATTGCGTGAGCTTACCAAAATCCCGGTGGACGATCTGAAACCGGTCATGCCCAAGAGACGCATTCCGGGGCTCGCGCCGCGAACCAAGGACAAGCTTCAGGCCGCCCGAGAGCTATTACAGCGCTATTCCAACGCCCACGCAGTGGTGACCGACCGTCTGCACGTGGCACTGCCTTGCCTTGCTGCAGGAACACCTGTGCTATTTGTTCACACCGACCTCGCCGACCCACGCTTCGGCGGCCTTATCGATCATGTTCGTGCGATCACGCCGGAGGACTTCCTTGCGGGGCGGTTTGACTTCAACTTTGAGAGACCGCCGGCAAATTCAGATACCTGGAAACCCATGGCTCAGCGCCTGCGGGCACGGTGCGAACAATTCGTAAGGGAAAGCGTCGTGGACCGCGCTCCATTGAGCACCCATCTTGGTGCCTAGTCTGGCTGGCAAGACTCAACCGATGCGCTGACTGCCTTTGCTATTGCAGCATGCCCAGCGGCATTGGGATGTCCGTTTGCATTCTCGAAGTAAGGCTGCAGGGACGAGCGAGCCAAACCGTCTCGAGCATCAACATAAGGGATGCCTTTGGCCGAGAAAATCTCTGCAAAGTGCTGCCGATGGGAAGTTTCGTTCGCAATCAGTTCCTCGAAGTACTCATGGCTTTCCGGGTTTTCGACCCTATCAGCAAAGACGGCCTCCTTTGTCGGCAAGAGCACGAACAGAAGCGAGGCTCCAATGGAGTTCGCCGTCTTCTGGATATCCTCGATCGCCCATTCTGTCAGCCAACGCCCCACGACGATTCTCGCGTCCGTTGAGTCCTCAGCTGCAAGTCTGTATCGGGAGGTAAAGATGGTCCGCCAGTCCTCTCCCTCGAACACAGATGCATAATCTCTCTGCTTCGGTGTCAGAGAGGACACTGCCTTCCCAAACTCAAGATCCAGAGCGCCAATTTGGTTCCCCTTGAGTTCCAACCGAATCGCCCGGAAGAACCCCCAAAGTGCTGAGTCAGTCTTAATAAAATCGCGGAAGCCCGAAAACGCTTTCTTGGCTTTTGTGTCCCCCATGCTGAAGAATTGAAATACCTTGTCCTCCAATGGACGCTCCCTTTCCAGCACATTGGCAGGCTCAAGCAGAGCCGCGGGCACCGGATAGCTCTTGTCCGATTGATAGAACTCCCAGTTGTCAAAGAGGTCGTTGCCAAAATAGATTCCGACAATCATGAGCCGAGGCTTCAGGTCCTTGGCCTCACGAGCAAGGTACGCATACTCAAGCGGACCATAGCCACCCAACGACATATTGTAGACTTCGCAGCCTGTGAGCTCCTTGAGAAGCCGTGGCCAGGCTTCGTCCGGTTTCACGCTATAGCCATAGGTGTGGGAGTCGCCTATCGCAACGATGTCTGCGTGGGTAACAACGCGGGTGTTTCGATATCCATTCTCATCGTGTTCGGGATGCCTTGGGTTTCCTCTTTTCACGAGGGTGTCATCCGACATCTTTCTCGTTTTTTTTGGGAACAGTATGTCATCCACAGTCGGGGACAGGCGCGCCGCAATCTGGAGACTGCCTTCAGCGATCGCAATCACTGCAAGCACCCAAATCACAGCTGCCAGGATCGGCACTGTTCGCTCCCGCAGACCCACTCTTGATTCCCCCAAACCCGCTTCCTCAATCATCCGAACTTGGATGTTGCACTGATCGATGGGCGTCGAACTGCATGGTGCTGGCGATAGTCAGCGACTCAAACCGTAGTTCTTGTGCCGTATCAATCTGCCTCGAACTTGCTCTTGTAGTCCTCAGCAAGCGCTTCGTTTTGCTCGTCCTTGCGCAGTATGCTGTCACCAATCACGAGCGTTTCCATCTCGGTGCCCATGAAGCAGCGAAAGGCGTCCTCAGGCGTGCAGACGATGGGCTCGCCACGTACATTGAAGCTTGTATTGACGAGGACGCCACAATCCGTGCGTTGCTTAAAGGTCGAGAGCAACCCGTGATAACGCGGGTTGGTATCTTCATGCACCGTTTGCACGCGTGCCGAATAGTCAACGTGGGTCACGGCAGGAATGTCGGAGCGCGCAACATTGAGCTTGTCGATGCCAAAAAGCTTTTCCTGCTCCTCGGTCATCGTCCGGCGCCGGTTTCTCTTCACGTCGGCGACCAGGAGCATATAGGGACTGTCGGTATCGAGTTCGAAATAGTCACCGACCGAATCGCGCAAGACAGACGGCGCAAACGGCCGGAAACTTTCGCGATATTTCACTTTCAAATTGAGCGTTCTCTGCATCTTGGGATTTCGCGGATCACCCAATATCGAGCGCCCGCCAAGCGCGCGGGGTCCGAACTCCATTCTACCTTGAAACCAACCAACCGCATGACCGGCTTCGAGCGCCTCGCAGGTGCGCTGATAAAGCTCCGTTTCGTTTGTGACCGTCGAGAAGATTGCGCCGGCCGCCGCTAGGCGCTTTTCGATTTCGTCCTGGCTGAAAACCGGTCCCAGATAGGCCCCCTGCATGGCATCGCGGCCGCCGTTCAGCGTTCGCGGTTTTTCAAAGTGCTGGTGGTAGGCGGCGAGTGCTGCACCAACCGACCCGCCTGCATCGCCGGCCGCCGGCTGAATCCATATGCGCTTGAAGGCGCCGTCTCTAAGAACCTCGCCATTTGCAACGCAGTTGAGGGCAACGCCGCCTGCAAGGCAGAGGTTGTCAATTTCATAGGTGCGCGCCAGCTCTCGGGTGATTCGCAGGACGATTTCTTCGGTGACCTTCTGCACTGACGCAGCAAGATCCATATGATGCTGGGTGAGCAGCTCGTCGGGACCGCGCGGCGAACCGCCAATGAGGTCATGGAACTTACGCGAGGTCATCGTCAGACCAGTCGCATAGTTGAAATAGCTCTGGTCCAGCCAGAAGGAGCCGTCGTCCTTTAGATCGACAATGTTGTCGAGGATGAGATCCGCGTACTTGGGCTCGCCGTAGGGCGCCAACCCCATCACCTTGTACTCGCCCGAGTTGACCTTGAAGCCGGTATAGTAGGTGAAGGCCGAATAGAGCAGTCCGATGCTGTGAGGCCATTGAATTTCGCGCACCGTTTCAAGGGTGTTGCCCCGCCCGATGGCTACCGAGGTCGTCGCCCATTCGCCCACGCCGTCCATCGTCAAGACGACTGCTTCCTCAAATGGCGAGGGAAAGAAGGCGGACGCCGCATGGCTTTGGTGGTGCTCGGCGAAGAGTAGTTTGTCATCGAGCTTGCCGCTGGGGGCAAAGCCCTTCAGAGCCTTCTCGAGATTCGACTTTTGAAAGAGCTTCTCCTTGAGCCACAGTGGCATCGCCATACGGAACGATTGGAAGCCATGCGGCGCGTTGCCCAGATAGGTTTCCAACAGGCGCTCGAACTTGATGAGCGGCTTTTCGAAGAAGACGACATTGTCGACCCCGTCCAGGTCGACCCCGGCTGCATCCAAGCAATATTCGATGGCATGTGTGGGAAACCCGGCGTCATGCTTCTTGCGGGTGAACCGCTCTTCTTGAGCGGCCGCCACGATGCGGCCGTCCTCAACGAGGGCGGCCGCGCTGTCGTGATAGAATGCGGATATGCCGAGCAAACGCACGCAGATGAACTCCAATAGCGCTGACTAGAACACCGTATAGATGAACGGTGCGATGGCAGATCCTTGAGCCAAAATGAGCAATCCGCCAAAGATCAGCAACACGATCAGGATTGGGGCCAGCCACCACTTCTTACGGGCGCCCATATAGGCCAACAGTTCACGTGCTAGTGTTGCCATTTACTTGTTTCCTCAGGGTTGGTCGGGGTCGCCAACAGCGGTCTGTATTCCCACAAAACGCGTCGCAGATCCTAGAATTGATTCTTCATTGAGGCGGGCGTGTCCTCGTTCTTCTTGTGCGCAATCCAGTACGTCGAAGCGTCGCGTGCCCTCTTCAAGCGCAGCGGATCGTGCCAAAGCCGCATGAGGGCGCCACCTGGTATAAATACGAGTGCGAAGATCGCGAACATCACGATCGGGTTAACCACCTTGTGCAACAGAAGGCCGAATTTGAACCAAACGATGTTGAGCGGCCTCAAAAGCACCGGCACCAACAGACTGATGGCCGCGAGGACTGCCGAAACCCCAACAGCCGACCACAAGACCGTCGGGCTGTTGCGCCACGCCACTGCAACAACGAGGGCCACGACCGCAAATATGAGGCCCGTGGACCGCTCAGAGGGAAGCTTCACCTCTCCGCCGGAAAAGCTTTCGTGGAAGTTCTGGCTCATAACTTGGTGGCTCCGCCCCGATTGCCCATACGTCCTGAGCACCAACCCGATAATGTCTCATTTGAGCAATTTGGCAAAATCAAGACGGGTGCAGGACGTCCCGAAACAGCTTCGACGCCACCTTGAATGAAGCAGAACGTCGCGCATGCTTCGCCGATCGGCCATAAGTTAGAATGTTGCCCTTTCGGGGCTATCGGCCGTGCATAAGTCTCGGTCATATACGGCCTAGTCAACGTTTGGTGGAGGGGGCTGGATTCGAACCAGCGTAGGCATAGCCAACGGGTTTACAG
>CAZUKP010000065.1:0-16093 GCA_964620915.1 uncultured Hyphomicrobium sp.
TGTGGTTGGAGGAAATGTTCGGCGATATGAAAAGCAATGGCTTTGACCTGGAACTGACCTGCGCCATCTCCGAAGCCGTCAGCGTTCCCGTCATTGCATCAGGAGGCGTGGGCACGCTCGATCATCTCGTCGAAGGCGTAACGAAAGGGCACGCAAGCGCGGTTCTGGCCGCCTCGATCTTCCACTTTGGCGAATATTCGATCGGGGATGCCAAGCGGCACATGGCCGAAGCCGGCGTTGCCGTTCGTCCCCCCGATTGATTGGCGTGATAGCCTCAAATGGTCTTGGCTTTGTAGCGGCACAAATCGCTAATGATGCAGCGCGCGCATTCCGGCTTTCGCGCTTTGCACACATAGCGCCCATGGAGAATGAGCCAGTGGTGCGCGTGGACGCCGTACTCAGGTGGGACGACCCGCAACAGATCTTCCTCGACAGCTAAGGGCGTCTTACCGTTGGAAAGACCGATCCGGTTAGCGACGCGAAACACGTGTGTGTCGACAGCCATCGTCGGTTTTCCGAAGGCGACATTCATCACGACATTCGCCGTTTTTCGCCCAACCCCCGGCAATGTCTCCAACGCGTCGCGGACTTGCGGAACCTGCCCACCGAATTCCGCTATGAGCTTTTGACAAAGAAGTATGACGTTGCGCGCCTTGTTGCGGAACAGCCCGATTGTTTTGATGCGTTCGCGCAGCTCCTCCTCGCCCAGCGCGAGCATCTTTTGCGGCGTGTTGGCAATCTTAAACAGCGGCCGCGTGGCCTTGTTGACGCCGGCGTCGGTTGCCTGGGCCGATAGCACAACGGCGACCAGCAGGGTAAACGGGTTGACGAACTCCAGCTCGCCTTTCGGATCGGGGTTTTCCGCCGAGAAGCGCCGAAAAATCTCTGCGATCTGCGCACGGGTCAGCCTTGAGCGGGTGCGCGCAGGCTTGGCCGCCGTCTTGGATCTACCGTTTTTGCTGCCAGTACGGGACGTTGCGTCACCACTGCGAAGGGGCTTCATCTCGACTGTTTCACCGGCTAAGTTCTCATCATGAACGAAACTGTCGCTGCAGACCAAGTCGACCAGGATGAACGGGCCTTCCGGGCCGTTCTCCATCCGCATCGATCACTCGGGCCAAATGGATTTCTCATCCTGATGGTTGCGATCAGTCTGGTCAGCTTCGTGACGGGTATGATCTTTCTACTGATGGGGGCCTGGCCAGTCTTCGGCTTCTTCGGTCTCGACGTCGCACTCATCTACATCGCCTTCAAGCTCAATTATCGCTCCGGGCGCCTTTACGAGACCGTAGAACTCACCCCACGGACCTTGACCCTCACGCGTGTGCATCCATCGGGCAAACGCGAGAGCATTGACTTTAACCCCTATTGGGTCCGCGTGCGTCTCCTGGAAGGCCCGCAGGGGCGCACCGACCTTCGATTGGCCTCCCACGGGCGCGAACATCCGTTCGGACGCTTTCTCACGGATGATGAGAAGCGCGACTTTTCGAATGCGTTGTCCGGCGCTCTACTTGAGGCGCGGGCAGCTCGTCTCTAGCGCTGGACCTGAAGAGTAGCAAATCGATCTTTCCGTGGCCGGAACACATCAGGCGCCATCGCCTGTTGCCGCCGCGACGTGTGTCATCGTAGCTTTGTTCCACGGCCATACGATCGGATCGCCTCGCGAGCCAGTCTTAGCGTAACGCGAGGTCGCACGGGAAAGGGGACTCCAAATGCCAAGTCTACGTTGGACGAGACCGTATTTGCTTGCAGCGGTGACAGCGCTTGCCGTCTTTCCGGCTGCAGCCCAAGAAAACACGCGCGGCTCAATGACGGGCCCAATGACGGCGCCGGGCTACAGTCACCCCGACCAATACGTCCATCTGCAAACGGTCAAGCCGGCCAAGAACCTTTACGGGATTATTCAACACCCCGAGGAAGACAAAGAAGCCGCCGCAAAGCTCGCTGCACTCGAGCAGAAGACAGGAAAGAAACCGAACTTTCTTGTCTTTCTACTCGATGACGTGGGCTGGCTGGATCTCGGCTTCAATGGTGGTGGGATGTCCATGGGCCAGCCCACACCAACAATGGACCAGATCGCATCCCAGGGCCTTATCCTGACCTCTGCCTATTCGACACCTTCGTGCACACCAAGTCGCGCAACGATCCACACCGGCCAGACGCCGCTGCACCACGGCCTTTTGCGGCCGCCAATGTACGATGAACCCGGCGGACTTGATGGATCTGTCACCCTGCCCTCCATTCTCAAGAAACTCGGTTACGTAACCCAGGGCGTTGGCAAGTGGCACATGGGCGAGAACAAGGGCTCGCTCCCGCAAAACATCGGTTACGATAACTACCATGGCTTCCTCGGTGTATCCGACATGTACACAGAGTGGCGCGATGTCTACTTCAACCCGGAGGTCGCGCTGAGCCCTGAGCGGTTCGCGATGCTGGAGCGGGAGAAGTTCAGCCACTACGACGTCCGGTGCACGACTGCCGACCAGGACAAGTGCGAGAACCTGAAGCTCATCGACCTCGACTACATCAAGGATCTCGATGAAGTCTGGGCGCAAGAAAGCATCGACTTTATCGGCAACATGAAGGACGGCGACAAGCCGTGGTTCCTCTACCACGCCACGCGCGGCTGTCACTTCGACAACTATCCAAGTGACAAGTGGGCGGGCGCCTCAAGAGCACGCACGGTCTATGGCGACTGCATCGTGCACATGGACGACGTCCTGCGCCGCCTTGTTCTAAAGCTCGAGGAGACCGGTCAGCTCGAAAACACGATGATCCTTCTCACCTCGGACAATGGGCCAGAGTGCGAGATTCCCCCGCACGGACAAACGCCATTCCGCGGCTGCAAAGGATCAACTTGGGAAGGCGGCGTGCGCGTCCCAACGTTCGTCTACTGGCAAGACATGATCAAGCCGCGCAAGTCGGAAGGCCTGTTCGACCAAGCCGACATCTTCAACACTCTCGTTTCGATCGCAGGTGCTCCGGGTGCAGACCTCGCCAAGCAGATCAAGAGCAACCACTACATTGACGGCGTCGATCAGAGAGGGTTCTTCCTCGCTGACAAAGGGCAGTCCGCACGGCGTGGCCGCATTTACACCTTGAACCAGTATATTGCGGCGGTGCGTGTCGACGAGTTCAAATACATCATGACCGCCGAGATAGAGGATGGTCTCTTCAAGCGCGGATTCACCGGCGGCTTCAGCGGACCAATCGTCACAGAAACGGGCGGTGCTATCATGGTGAACCTCTACACAAACCCGAAGGAGGACGTCAGTATCGGTGTTCGCCACCTTCCGATGGAGGTGCCGGTCGCTTATACGCTTGCCTCCTATATGCTGGAACTCTCCAAGTTCCCCCCGCAGTTCAAGGTGAGCTTCATGTCCAACAATCCAGCGCTCTACGATTTGTTGCCGCAGTTCAAACAAATCTTCAACATGCGCTGGTTCTCCCACAACAATCCCGCGCTGAAGGACCAATAGCTGCCACCCTCATCCAGCGCATAAAATTGCAGCCGGCGGATCACCCGCCGGCTGCAATAGTTTGAGTTGCTCAATGTGTGATCTCGGTATCCTTCGTGTCGTGGAGAAACAACACACCGACAATCACCGTCATTGTTGCGACGCCGACCGGATACCACAGACCGTTGTAGATATTCCCCGTCGCGGCGACGATAGCGGTGGCTAACAGCGGGAGCATGCCGCCGAACCAACCATTGCCGATGTGATAGGGCAACGACATCGACGTGTAGCGAATCTTGGCAGGGAAAAGCTCCACCAGGAACGCAGCAATAGGGCCATAGACCATCGTGACGTAAACCAGAAAGACCACAAGGATCAGAAGCACCATCGCGTGGTTGATCTTTGCGGGGTCGGCTGCCTCCGGGTATCCCGCAGCTTTCAACGCGGCCTTCCAAGTCTCTGCATTCCAGTCGTCGATCGTGGTCGGGCCGATCGCAATACTGACCGTGTTCGTGCCTTCTGGTGCATCAACGGTCGTAAACGACAGACCTGATTTCGTCAGAAAGTCCTTGGCGCGATCGCAATCAGAGAAGGTCGTCCAGGGACCAACGAAAACGTGCAGCTTGCACGTTGCCGCGTCTGCGGTGAGCACTATGGGGTTGTTCTTTTTGAAAGCCTCAAGGTCAGGATTGACGTAGTGCGTGAGCGCACCGAACAAGGGGAAATATGTGATCGCCGCCAGCAGACATCCGGCCAGGATGATTTTGAGGCGGCCGATCCTGTCGCTCAGCCATCCAAAGAAAAGAAACATCGGCGTACCAATTAATAACGAAGCACCGATGAGAAGATATGCCGTCAGCAGTTCGACCTTCAGCGTGATGGTCAAGAAGAACAGCGCGTAGAACTGACCTGTATACCAAACCACGCCCTGTCCAGCCGTTGCCCCAAGCAGCGCAAGAAGAACGTACTTGTTGTTGGGATAGTGAAAGAAGCTCTCTCGAATCGGGGCTTTTGAGCCTCTGTCCTCTGCACGCATCTTCAAGAAGACCGGGCTCTCATTGAGCTTCACGCGGATGTAGACGGACCAAACAAGCAAGAGCACCGAAACGAGGAACGGTAGGCGCCAGCCCCATTCCGCGAAATCGTCGGGCTCAAACAGAAAAAAGCGACAGGCTCCGATGATAATGAGAGCGAGAAAGAACCCGAGTGTCGCCGTTGTTTGGATCCAGCTCGTTGCAAAACCGCGGCTGTTCGGCCTCGCGTGCTCAGCGACGTAGGTCGCCGCTCCGCCGTACTCTCCGCCCAGGGCAAGTCCCTGAAGCAGGCGCAGCGCGACAAGCAGGATTGGCGCGACCCAACCGACTGATGCAAATGTCGGCAACAGGCCCACGGCGAACGTCGCCGCACCCATCACGAGGATCGTAATGACGAACGTGTACTTGCGCCCGGCAAGATCACCGATCCGTCCGAATACGATTGCCCCAAAGGGTCGCACAAGAAAGCCGGCGGCATAGGTCGCGAATGCAGAGAGTAGGGCCGCCGTATCATTTCCCGGCGGGAAGAAAAGTGCCGCAAAGAACGGAGCGAGCGTAGCGTAGAGATAGAAATCGTACCACTCGAAAACCGTGCCGAGCGAGGAGGCGAAAATAACGCGCTTCTCCTCGGAGCTCATGCCCACTTTCCGGTCGGCACCGGCGACGCTTTCCATCATTGGCGTTCCCCCCTGCGTGCGCGCAATCGTTGTATTATTATCGGCCTATGCGGCCTGCCGCGCGGCGGCACAATGGAACTGCAACGGTATTTTGACAAGTCGTGCCGGTGCATAGAGGACTGCCGCCGCGGATACGAACGACGAGCGTCGAATAGCAGCCATGGGCACAATCAAATTCTACTGGATCAGCGCCCCGCCTCCTGATCAATCGGCAAGAGTGAGGGATCGCTTCCCGTCAAGACGACGCTTGGATCGTTTCGGTGTCACCGCCGGAGTCCATTCGCTGCATCGCCCAGCGGACAACGCCTCCGACCCACAGAAACCCGAGGACACCTCCAAGATAGACGTTCATGGTGCCCCCCGGCGCCATAAATCCAGACTGTCCAAACACGGTGACCGTCTCGATGGCTTGCTCTAATCCGAAGATGACGCTCAACCACGCAAGCCAACGCGGAATGATGGGTGACGCACCAAACCCGAGAGCTCCGACCCCTGCTGCCATGGCTGTTGTCGATCCGTTGACGAGTGGGCCCCAAAAAGCGGGGATATCGAAGAGGGTGCGCGCCGCAGCCGGATCGAGATCCTGAGGATGAAATGCCAACCCCACCCAAAACCAGGCCTGGACTTGCGCAGTGATTGCGAATCCGAGAACGCCGGCCATGAAGATGTATCGATGCGGCCTGGGAAGCAAAGCCGAGACTTGTCCGCCAAAAATGGCGAGCCCGAGCGAAACGAATGCCGCGGTCCAGGCGTAAATCCGGGCTCTTGTACCGTTAGCCGAAAACCATTCAACGATTTCTTGTCCGCTCGAGTCGACGGTTGGAAACGAACTGCCCAACGCCACAAAACTGGCAATATAGAAAGCACACGTCGTCAGGATGGTAATCGGCAAGATTCGTGACGGCCTCATTTGCTCTTATCACTCCTCGCCGAGTTTCCGACAGGCGAGCAATCATGCGCCCGATGTGACCCGGCCGATGCGGGCTTATGTGAAGCGGCCGCCCTTTTCCAAAACCTCAATCTTGTAGCCATCGGGGTCCTCGATGAAGAAGAACTTGCCGAATGGCTTGCCCTCGTGCGTCATCTGCTTGATGTCCTTCGGCGCCAGCCCAACGGCAGAGATGCGCGCGCGCTTGGCTTCCAAATCGTCGACGACGAAGGCAAAGTGGCCATATCCATTTCCCAAATTGTAGGGCTCGGTCTGACCTTTGTTGACCGTAAGTTCGATTTCGAAGGGGGACTCCGGACCGCGCAAATAGATCAAAGTGAAGTCGGGGAAATCGACGCGGTCGGCGATCTCCAGGCCGAAGGCTTTGTTGTAGAAATCGACTGAGCGTGCCTCGTCGGCCACGCGCAACATCATGTGAAGCGGCTTCGCCATCGCTCGTTTCCGTCCCTTATCTTACTCGACTGCGCCGTTTACTTCGCGCCAAACGTCAGATCGGCTGGCGAAATAAGCACACCGAACTGCTGGCACCAAATCACGACGCTTGGAAAGTTCTCAAGATCGACGCCTCCCGGGATGGGATACTTCTGGCTTCCTTCGAAGCTCTTCAGCTTGCCCAGATCAACGAACATTGTCTGCGACACGTCGCTTTCGCTGCGCACGTTTGCCTTAGGCACCAAGTAGACATGAAAGTCGGGACCTGGCCCCACTTCGAAATCCGGCTCAAGGAACACGGTCCCTTCGTAGACCGTCAACTTGCCCTTTCCGTAGTGGACCGGGTCACTTGGATTGGCGTGGATGAATGTCCCGGTTGCGACTGCGTTCGTCTGCTCTTCGGCAGTTAGCGTTTCGGTGGCCGGGGGCGGGGGGAAAACATACGGGAAGAGGAAGAACCCGAGCGCCGTACCGAATGCGACACCCAAAACGCCGCCAACCAAGAATATCGCTATCGAACGCCACATCGCTTCTTCTCTCCCGCCCCACCAATCAGTGCCACGGCTTCGCCGCAGAGGTCTTTTCCTCGTGTGCTGCGATGTGCTCGTGTTTTTCCATCGTCAGGCCGATGTTGTCGAGACCATTGAGCAGGCAGTGCTTGCGGAATGGGTCGATGTCGAAGGCAATAACACCGCCATCCGGCCCGCGAATCTCTTGCTTCTCCAAGTCGATTGTGAGCGTTGCATTGGCGCCGCGGTTTGCATCATCCATCAGCTTATCGACCTCGGCCTGCGGCAGTCTGATCGGCAGAATGCCGTTCTGGAAACAATTGTTGTAGAAGATGTCTGCAAAGTCCGGCGCGATGACACAGCGGATGCCGAAATCCAGCAGGGCCCATGGAGCATGCTCACGCGAAGAGCCGCAGCCGAAGTTCTCACCCGTGACGAGAATCTGTGCCTGTCGATAGGCGGGCTGGTTCAGCACAAAGTCTGCGATCTCTGTGCCCGAATCGTCAAAGCGCAGCTCGTGGAACAGGTTCTTGCCCAATCCCGTGCGCTTGATCGTCTTCAAGAATTGCTTGGGGATGATCATGTCGGTGTCGACATTGCGCATCGGCAGCGGCGCAGCGACACCGGTCAACGTAGTGAACTTCTCCATAGTCTCCCCTCGTGGGATGTCCGTTAGGTTCTCAGACCGTCGGCAAAGGCTCTAAAGTAACCTTCCGCCGACAGCAGGCGATCAATTCGCGCCGGTTTCCGGCCCAATATCACCGATTGGCGAATTTCGCTCGGGCGCAACTGTTCAAGCCTCCTTTTAATGCCCGCCAGCTTTCTTCCGTCAAGGTGATGCTCGAGCGCGCCGACCATCGTCTCGATGTAGCCGCTTATGCGCCCGAGCTCTCGGAGCGCCTGCGCAAGGGCCGTTCGGTCGCCGGGCAATGCTTCAAGCTTTTCCAGGGCGTTGACCGCCCGTGCCAGTGTCTCTGCAATTTCTTCGGCGTAGCCCGCGATCCGGATGCGGCGGCCCTGGTCGAGCGCAGAAAGGGCGCTCAGCCAACGGTGCACCGTTTGGGCGAGGCAAAGCAGGCGGCGAGTGTAATCGGTTAGGCGCAAAAGCGGAACTGCCTCTGACGAGAGCAACGTTCCATCTTAGGCGACTGGCTATAGGCGGGGATAACCTAAACGGCCCCGCTTGAAGCCCCAATCGGGGCTGCCTCAATGGATCTTGTGGGTGGAAAAGCACTGACGCATGTATTCGCAGCGGTATGAGCCGGAAAAATGCATGGCGTCGCCCTTCGCCGGCGCGATGAAATTACAGATCTCTTCGACACCGCCCGGCGATAACCAGCCCTGCCGTCGCCCGCGCTGCACGGCAAAGCAATCGGCGGTTTCTTCGTCTGGACCGCGAAACTGATGCCCGCATTCATGCGAGTAGATCCAGCGCTTGACGGGGGCTGAAACTCTCGCGAGCAGTCGCTTGTTCATGATGAGGAAGCCGGGGTAAGCGGCACCGTAGTCATCCAGATTGTTGTCAATCACGGTGGGGCGCGTGCCGCAGTAGAGCTTGAATCCATCGAGCTCAAACTCGCCCGGCGGGACAATCGTTGCACCCTCGCCAACCATTTCAACGTACTCCTCCGGCGTCGGAGTGCGTGGAGATTGAGCGGCCGCCTGCTGTGCAAATCCAAATGCAACAAGCAGCGCAACGGCCAGCGTATGTGAACCGTGCCGAAAACTCATCAGATGGCTCGCGGTAAACCCTCTTTCACCATGAAGCTTTTCCTTAACACGAAGCGGCAAGGGCGACCAGCCTCGCCTGCCCCTCAAGGGCCCGCGGCTGCCTCTATTCTGGCCATGTCCTCATCGGTAAACCCAAAGTGATGGCCGATTTCGTGAACTAGAATGTGCGTTACGAGGTCACCGAGCGTCTCCTGACCGCTTGCCCATTCTTCCAGAATCGGCCTGCGATAAAGAAAAATCATGTCCGGTTGACTGCCGGGATCCAACACGCTCTTCCTGTCAAGGCTGACGCCATGATAAAGCCCTGAAAGCTCCAAAGGGTTTACGATTCCAAGTGCCTGCAGGATGTCGTTCGTGGCGAAGTCTTCCACGCGGATAACGACGTCACCTGTCTTCTCGCGGAATTCCTCCGGCAAAGACTGCCAAGCCACTGTCGCCACCCGCTCGAAATCGGCAAGGCTTGGCGCTGATACAGTCAGCCAGTCATTCTTCTTGGCCATCACGCCTCTAAGACGAATTCTCTCCCCGCGGGCAACAACTTAGCCGGGCTTACGGGCGATAACGATCGCTTCTTGCAGCGTGAAAGCAAAACCGTCTTCGCTGTCGTGCGGTTTCAGGAAAGCCGCAAGCGGTTCTTCAAGCAGCATCGCATTGAGCCGCTCTGCGGTCGCTTTGTCACAACGCATGCGCGCAATCCACGGGGCGAATACAATCTCCTGGTCCATGTACTCTTGGTGAGCAATCTCGAAGCCTGTCTTCTGCATGAGCGACAGCCACGCACTCAGTTGAAGACAGGACCCATGGCTCGGATCACGCAGCCGCTCAAACGCATTGTAAGCGTCCACGCACGCGCTCAACACTGCTTCGGATGAGCCGGGCAGCAGCGTCGTGTCGGGGCTTACGTTGTCGATCAACGCGAACGTTCCGCCCGGTGCGAGCACGCGCCAGGCCTCTGCAACGAACCCGTCCACGTTTGGGAAGTGATGGGCGGCGAGGCGGCAAGTGACGAGGTCAAAGCTGGCATCGGGGAAGGCAAGCGCGTCAGCACTTGCGTGGGCCGTTTCTACATTCTCAAGGCCCTTCGCAGCAGCAAGCCCACCAGCCTCTTTCAGCATCTCGTCGGTGATGTCACTGGCAATGACGTGGGCAACATGAGGAGCAAATGCTAACGCGGTATGCCCGGCCCCGGTCGCGACATCCAAAACGCGCCAGTCTCTTTGCGGTGAGACGAGCCCAACAACGCGGCCAAGACTTGGCCCCTTCGCGTGAACCGCCGATGCTGCGTAGTCCGCGGCCGCCGCGCCAAACTTTTCTTGGACGAGCGAACGCTTCATGTACGGCCCACTGGGTTCAACCCCAATTCCGGATATCGACGAAGTGACCCTCGATCGCAGCCGCCGCCGCCATGATCGGCGAAACCAAATGCGTGCGCCCTTGGCGACCTTGACGGCCCTCAAAGTTGCGGTTCGACGTGGAAGCGCAACGTTGCTTCGGCTTCAATTGGTCAGGGTTCATGCCCAGACACATCGAACAGCCAGGTTCGCGCCACTGAAAGCCCGCGTCTTTGAAGATCTTGTCGAGACCTTCCGATTCGGCTTGCGCTTTCACGAGACCCGAGCCCGGAACGATCATCGCATACTCAAGCCTGTCTGAGATTTTCTTGCCTTCGACGATCTTGGCGACCGCGCGCAAGTCCTCGATGCGACCGTTGGTGCACGAGCCGATCCAGACGACATCGAGGGGAACGTCCGTCAGTTTGGTTCCAGGGGTGAGGCCCATGTATTCGAGAGCCCGCTTCATCGAAGCACGCTTGTTCTCGTCCTCGACCTTCGCCGGATCGGGCACGATTCCCACAACAGAGGCGACATCCTCCGGGCTCGTACCCCATGTGACAATCGGGGGCAGCACGGCCGCGTCGAGCCGCACCTCGGCGTCAAACTCTGCACTGTCGTCGGAGTGCAGCGTCTCCCAGTGGCGCATGGCCATATCCCACGCAGCACCCTTCGGCGCTTTCGGGCGACCCTTGATGAAGGCGTAGGTTTTCTCGTCGGGCGCAATCATGCCCGCACGTGCTCCGCCTTCGATCGACATGTTACAGACGGTCATCCGGCCTTCCATGGACAAACCGCGGATCGCCTCACCTGCGTATTCGATGACGCGACCGGTGCCACCGGCGGTACCGATCTCACCGATGATCGCAAGAATGATGTCCTTGGCGGTCACGCCATCGGGCGGGGTGCCGTCGACGGTGACGCGCATGTTCTCGGCTTTCTGTTGGATCAGCGTCTGCGTGGCAAGAACGTGCTCCACCTCAGACGTGCCGATACCGTGGGCGAGCGCGCCGAATGCGCCATGCGTGGACGTATGACTGTCGCCGCAGACAATCGTGGTGCCGGGCAACGTAAAGCCCTGCTCGGGTCCGACGACGTGAACAATGCCCTGGCGCATGTCGAGTTCGTGGAAGTACTCGACGCCGAATTCTTCTGCATTCTTGGCAAGCGTTTCGACCTGGATGCGGCTGTCGTCATCATCAATACCGGCGCTGCGGTCAGACGTGGGGACATTGTGATCGACGACGGCAAGCGTCTTTTCCGGCGCGCGCACCTTCCGGCCCGCCATACGCAGACCCTCAAAGGCCTGCGGGCTCGTCACTTCATGCACAAGATGGCGATCGATATAGAGAAGGCACGTGCCGTCGTCCTGGCGATGCACGACGTGATCGTCAAATATCTTGTCGTAGAGTGTTTTGGCCATTGCGTATCTCTCGTCTCAGGTCATACGGCCGCCGAAACCGCCAGTTCACGCCGTTCGAACCCCGCCACACAAAATATGGGCGTTGGGTAACAAGTTCCTAGCCACCGATGCTCAATAAACTGGGGCGCTACATAGCCTTTCGAGGCCATGGCTGCAACGATGGCCCTGCTGGCACGACTGCCATCGCTAGTATTTCCAGGGACGGGCCTTGGCGACGAGAAAGTCGCGTAGCACTTGGACCTTCTTGGAGTTCTTCAACTCCTCTGTATAGACGAAGAGTATCGGCAGAGTGGGTGGATCGATCTCAGTTAACACCGGCACGAGTTCGGTCTCCTCGCCCGTGAGGTAGTCTGGGATCATCCCGATGCCGATGCCAGAGCGGATCGCGTAGCGCAAGGCAACGACGCTGTTGGCCCGGAAAGCGGGCTCACGAGGCCCCCTGCCGTCGCGGCCCACACTCTCAATCCAGGTAATCGCCGAAAGATGTTGCGCTGGTTGGCCTGCGTACGAAACGATGCGGTGCTCATCAAGCTCCACCAAGGTCTTGGGCGCACCGAATTGGCGCACATATTGGCTCGAAGCAAACGCGCGCACCTTCGTGGTGAACAAGGTACGGCGGATGAGATCGCTTTGGCCAGGCTCACGCGTCCAGATGGCCACGTCGGCCGCGCGCATCGAGATATCCACCTGCTCGTCCGTCAAGATAAGCTCGATGCGGATTTCCGGATAAAGCTCATAGAATTCGCGCAGCCGTTGCGTCAGCCAAACGGTTCCAAATCCCACGGGCGCTGTAATGCGCAGCTCGCCGCGCGGCTTTGAGCTCGTATCCGTAAGCAGCGTTTCGGCGGTGTGTAGCTTGTTGAGGACATCCGCCGTTGTCCGGTGCAGCAACTCGCCTTGCTCGGTGAGAACAAGTCCCCGCGCATGCCGGTGGAACAGCACAACCTTGAGTTCACGCTCGAGAGCTGAGACCTGGCGGCTCACGGCAGACTGGCTCATGTGCAGCGATTCACCCGCATGCGTAAAACTGCCGGCCTCCGCCGCCGCGTGAAAAATCCTGAGCTTGTCCCAGTCCATAAAACCGCCTTCTCGGACCCCACAAAGCGCATTGGCTTAGGTGCCGCCCTACCCCTGACAGGCCCGACGACGGACCTGCGGACGAAGGCGGATACACTGAGCTAGTGTCAGTCGCTTCAGCGCTTCTGGGTTGTTGCACTGCAACTTAGACCACCTGGCGGCGCCTGGAAAGGCAGGAGAGAACCTTGAACCCGGGGCGGCGCGATACGTTATGTGGGGGCGGCGAAAGGTTGAGCACCGCCACGTTCAAGCAGAGGGATTGCAGATGAGGGCCATTGGTCTTGGTGTTGTGGCGGTAGCGCTTCTGGCTGGGACCGTCCCGCTACGGTGCGAACCAGTGAAGCTTTGGGAAACGAAGGGGCTGAGCAACCCGGAATCGGCTCTGCCCGTCCCAGATGCGGGGTTTGCCTACGTCAGCAATATTGCAGGCAATGTCTCCGAAAAGGATGGCAACGGCTTCGTATCCAAGGTCTCGCTCGCTGACGGGAAGATCACCACGCTGAAGTGGGCGACGGGTCTTGATGCCCCGAAAGGCTTAGCGCTTGTCGGCGACGGCCTTTACACGGCCAACATCGATCAACTGGTCGAAATCGATACGAAGACCGGGAAAATTGCCGCGCGCTATGAAGCCCCAGGCTCAAAATTCCTCAATGACGTTGCCGCCGACAGCGAAGGCAACGTTTACGTCTCCGACTCTGGTACCAGTGCGATCTGGCGCTTGGCCGGAGGCACCCTGGAGAAATGGCTTGAGGGGCCACAGCTCAACAACGTCAACGGCCTGTTGGTCGTCGGTGACAAATTGATTCTAGCACCTTGGGGCCAGCAAGCTGAAGATGGCAGCGCAGAGCCCGCGCATCTGCTCGAGGTCTCACTCAAGGACAAGTCCGTTCGCTCGTTGGGGAGCGGAAACGGCGTCGGAAACCTGGACGGGATCGAGCCGTTCGACGCGTCGAGTTATCTGGTCACCGACTGGGTCGAAGGAGCCCTTCACCGCATCGATCGATCCGGGAAGGTGGAACACTTGCTCGATTTGGGACAAGGCTCGGCGGATATCGGCTACGTGCCGGCAACGCGCACCGTGCTGATCCCGATGCTCAAGGACGATACGCTTCTGGCGTACCGCCTCGAGTAAGTACGTAAGCGTTACTCGGCCGCTTCAGCCTCAATCTCAAGCGTCGCGAAAAATCGCTCGGCCTCCAAAGCCGCCATACAGCCCATCGCGGCAGCGGTCACGGCCTGCCGGTAGACTTCATCCGTAACGTCTCCGGCTGCATAGACGCCGGGGATCGACGTAGCAGTCGAGTCAGGCCGCGTGACCAAATAGTTCGAGTCCGTCATTTCGAGCTGGCCCTTAAACAGCTCCGTTGCCGGCGCGTGACCGATCGCGATGAAAACACCATCAGCGGCCCGTTCCACCGTCTCACCGGTTTTGACGTTCTTGAGCTTCACGCCCGTAACCGCCTTCGGGTCCTCGGTGCCGACAATCTCCTCGAGGGCCGAATCCCAGACCACTTCGATCTTCGGATTCTTGAACAGGCGGTCTTGCAGAATTTTCTCCGCGCGAAAGCTGTCGCGCCGGTGCACAATCGTCACCCGCTTGGCAAAGTTGGTCAGAAAGATCGCTTCCTCGACAGCCGTGTTGCCACCACCGATAACGATGACTTCCTTGTTCTTGTAGAAGAAGCCGTCACAGGTCGCGCACGCAGAGACGCCATAGCCCTTGAATTTCTCTTCGGAGGGAATGCCGAGCCAGCGCGCCTGCGCGCCCGTGCAGATGATAAGCGCGTCGCACGTGTAGGCGTCGCCGGAATCGCCGGTCAAACGAAACGGCCGTCCGCTCAAGTCCACCGCGGAAATCTGATCCATGATGATCTCGGTTCCGACGTTTTCGGCCTGCGCTTGCAACTGCTCCATGAGCCAGGGGCCCTGGATGACGTCGGCGAAACCGGGATAGTTCTCGACGTCGGTGGTGATGGTGAGCTGACCGCCTGGCTGCGAGCCCTGAATGAGGACGGGGTTCAGCATCGCGCGCGAGGCATAGATCGCCGCGGTGTATCCGGCCGGCCCGGAGCCGAGGATCAGCACCTTGGCGTGCTTTGGCTGTGACATCATTTGCCTCCTCGTAGAACTCATCATGGCTCGGCATGCCCGCCAGGGGCCTTGAGATGGGGTGCTCTTAGAACTGTGCAAGCCCACCGGTCAACGCACAGACCCCCGTCTATCCTCCAAAGGATCACCCTCAACCCAGGATATTCGCGCGAAAACGCGAAACGTTGCACTGCGCCCACACATGGCGGTAGCTTGCCCCCACAGCGTTGGAGAGACGTGTAGGGGTGGACCATGTCAGGCGTCTTCGGCAACGCCGTATCGGCGGTATTTCGAGCACTCGATCGCGCATGGACGGCCGTGTGCTGGCCGCTCATCGGCATCTTGAACTTCTTTTTTCGGCCAGATCACCAGACCGGCGCGGTTAGCCTGTGGAAAGTCGGCGTGTGGCTGTGCGTCAACGCGGTCATCCTCTATCTGGCCGTCACGGATCTGGCAGGCCAGCCCTTGTTCTGGACGCTCGTTGCGTTTCTCGCCGTGCACATCCTGATCATGTTGAGCAGCCTGCGGATCATGTACGAGGAAAAGCGCGTCCTTGAAGGCTCGCTGGCGCCAGAGCACATGACGTTTTCTGCCTTTGACGCCGTCAACAACATTTCAATTTTGGCCTCGTCGGTGATCTTTTACATCTTGGGCCTCGCAGCGTTTATTCAGACGGTCGAGCGCTCACATCTCGCCAGCATTCTCAAGCAAAGGCCTGATTTCCTCTATGACTACGGCGAGTATCTCGCCTGCGTCCTCAACGAGGTCCCCATCGTCACCACCATCGTCAACGCTTGGGCCAATCTGACGAAAGTGACCGACAACATGTCGGCCGACATCGTCTACAACGGCTGGACCGGCAACGGCGTGCGCCTCTTCATCGTGATTACGATTAGCATCATCGTCGTGCGTGCATTCCTTTTGCGCTTCCAGCAATGGAGCCAGCAGATTGCCATGGCCAACGCCATTGAGGAGGGAACGGCGAGCCCCGAAGCGATGGAAAAGCGGCTCGTGCGCATGCCGACGACATTCAAAAACCATCTGATGACCACGGCCCTCACGCACCCTGATGGAGCCGTGCGCCGCCGCGCCATTTCTGCGATGTCGCGCCTCAACGTGCCGAATTTTGCGCAAGATTTTCTCGCCCGCCTCAACCAGCATCTCGATCCCGAACTAGGGCTGGATCACATCCGCGAGTCGATTTCAGTCATGAGTTCGTCGGCTCGTGATGCGGTCGCAGAAGACCTCGGCCCGCTGATCGACAAGCAAATGACCTCGCTGAAAGACACGATCAGCTCCGAGACGAAGGCCCGCTTGGAAGACATCCGATCGATGTTAAAGCGCACCTGATCCCGCCAAACCAAATGCGTCAGCGAGGAAGGGC
>CAZUKP010000066.1:0-15937 GCA_964620915.1 uncultured Hyphomicrobium sp.
TACGGGGTTCGGTCTCCGACTTCTCAACATAGATGCGGAGTTATGTTCTCTCAATCTGCGCAAACTCATGGCCAAGGGTATCCCGTGCTTGCCCGTGCACGATAGCTTCATCGTTCCCGCTCAATACCGCGATGTGCTCGATGGTATAATGGAGCAGTCGTTCGACGAGATAGCATTGAGGTATGTCCGCTCATGAGAGTATTGCGGACATGAGCACCGTACGCCAAATTGTCTGCTTATGACCCTTAGCGGACATGCCGAACTACGAGACCAGCGTCCGACAATGACCGAAAGCGAAGATCCGGCGCGCCTCGAGTAATTGCGCAGGTCATATTCTCGATTGACCTATGCCCCTGGCGGAGCTGGCAACCTAGTAAAGGCTCAGGAGGTGCACACGGCGCCGCTGGTTGAGCGTCGTTTGACGACGTGTTCGCTTTTGGTCGGCGACCGAAGAGAAACAATTTCGTTGAGGTGGTGCGGCCTTTCGAGATTTGGAAACGGCGGAGTGTCAAGACTGCTATAGGGGGACGATCCTCTATCACGTATGGCCATTTCATGGCTTACTGTCTGAATGCACATTTGACGAACGAAAACGAGCGACTCTTTGGGCTTGTTCCTTGATAACCCTGGCATTGTTGGTGTTCGCGTCGCCCGCCGCCGCACCCCTGACATTAACATCGGGGCTCGACCAGACGGGCCGGCGCTCGCATCCATCGCAGCTGTCCTTGTAGCTCATCATCGTGCGCCACTGAGTGCCGTGCACGTAGCCATGTCCGTAAGGGAACGGTTGAGTGGTGTCGTCCAATGCCCGGTCATGACGCGCACCAATGAGATGACCGATCTCGTGCGCAAGCGTATACATGGTAGCTGCACAGTTATGATGCAGGGCGGCAAATGCGTCCTTTTCCTCCACTGCGATCCGAATCGACAGCCCGCACCCCATTGGGTCGTCGACGATTAGGATGCCAACATCGGCACTATGCTCGTCACGCAGAGCGTGGACTTCGTCCATATAACCGTCGCCCTTGTTGCGAAAACGAAAGACGTGGTCGAAGTGACTGCCGCTCTCCTCATAGTCCGTCTCGTAGGCGTACACGACGTTGAGACGCAAATTGTGAATTCCGCTGTCACGGAATGATTGATTGGCTTCCGCAATCGCAACGTCAATCAAATCCTTCTCAATATCGAAGTAATGACTGGCTGCTTTTTTGGTGTAAGCCACGATCAGCGTGATGATCGTTTCCTCAGGTGTTGCCGTCAGATCAGCGGGTTTCATTTCCATCAGACGTCCGGGATCTGCGTCTGGATCCATCACGCTGGCGTCTCCCTGACGAACCAAGGGATCGGCGCGTAAATTCATTTTCTGCATCTTGTCCTTGTTCGCAGGACCGTGATCGGGCGGAAGTTTGTCGGGTGCGAATTCAACCACGGCATGCATCTGGCCGCCCATGTACTTCACGACATACGTATGACCCTTGTAGTTGATAGTCCCGGCCAGTCGGCCGCCCGGCCAACTTAAGAGCGTTACGGGTTCACCTGTATCCTCTACAACGCCGTGCCATTCGTAAGAATTAGATCTCTTCGCCACGTTTGTACGACGCACCGTAATAGTCATCTTGTCCTTCAGCGGAATGACAAGTGTCGGCGGAGTTCCGGGATGCTCGACGTCCATATCCTTTGTCAGCGCGTAATCGAGAACATCGGGATCAGGCGATTTCATCATGCTAGCGCCCATCGCCGCCTTGGACTCCATCTCCTTCGTCATCATGCTCTTCTGCTTTGGCGACATAGACTCTGGTTCGGCCATCGGCTGAAACACGCGGTTCCAATTTTCGTCGAGCCTGGTTGCGCGCACGCCTTGCTTGGTAGCGGCCCTAACCAACGCCTCCAGACGCTCAAGCGGCACCGACCACTTCTCCGATTTCATCATATCGAGATCTTCGCTATTTGCGATGCCGGCAAGATCTCGGAGAGCCTTGTATTCTGTGCTTTGCTTCACTGGCAAACCGGAAAGGATAACAGTTGCTCGATCATTGCCGCCTTCTGACCATGCAGTCTTGCCGGTTAAGCCAACAGCTAACACGGCAATGGTCATTGCAATAATCATGGGGCGTGGCGCTGTGAAATTTCGGATCACGTTCATGGGAAGATCCACCTGCGCAGAGCGTGTCGGCTGTCACGATGCCTGTTGTCGATTGACTTTCGTGCCTAAGAGAATTGCGGCCCCCCGGGTGATTACCCCCGAGAGGCCACGTGTGTTGCGAAGTAACTAAATTACCCTTTTGCCTTTGCAGCCATGTCCTTCTCGATCTGGTCCCAGACGCCCTTTGGCGAGAACGTGTCGCCAGCCTGGCAAGAGTTGTAGGCGTCAAGCCCCTTCTGCACGGCTGAGGCGAGATCGCCGCCGGTCACTTTCGGAATATAGACAGCGATGCCGTTCATGAACGTCTTGTAACCACCCGCGCAATCTTCCTTGGCCAGGGCAGGCGTCATGCTAACGAGAACGGCGGCAGCAACGGTCGTGAGTGCGATCTTTTTCATTTGAAATGCTCCATAGGTTTGGGTTTCAAGCCACGCAACGATGAAGGTTAAGATCAAGCATCGTTTGCGCGTGGCCTGAACCGTAGCGATCGCCTCGCGCGAACTGAAATATCGTTTGGTTTGTGTTTCGATAGCCGGAAGCTATCGCTGAGCCGCACTTCACAGAAAAATGGCACACGATCGCACTTCGGACCGATTTCGTTACAACCGCATCGGTGATTCTTTTAGCAACCACCCAACGTGACTTCCGTAACGTCGGCGGCGCTTGAGCGAACCATTTTCGTAGTCTAATTTCCTAAGGCCGGCTGCCATGGACATTTCCAACATAACGACGATACGTCCGCTGCCGGGGCGCGGTTCGGCGATCAAGGGTCTGCCCATGGAAATGCACCAAGTGCGCTACTTCCTCGCCGTTGCGCGCGAGCTAAATTTCACGCGGGCTGCTGAGCACTGCAACGTCGCCCAGCCATCACTGACGCGTGCCATCAAGCAGCTCGAGGATGAACTTGGTGGAGAACTCTTCCGGCGCGAGAGAAACCTTTCGCATTTGACCGAGTTCGGTCAGCGCATGCTTCCGCTTCTGCAACAATGCTACGACAGTGCACTATCGGCAAAGGAGCTGGCGAGTTCCTTCAAGAAGGGTGCCATTGCACCACTGTCCATCGCGCTCTCTACGGCAACTGACATGGGTTTGATCTTGACCGAACTGAGGGAGCTTGTGCGCGCTTTCAAAGGGCTCGAACTTCGTTTCTTTCGTGGGCCAGCACACGATGTTGTGAGCTATCTCAAGAAAGGCGAAGCGGAAGTCGCTGTCGCCGGGCCACTTGGCGAAACTTGGGACCGGCTCGATGCGTGGCCGTTGTTCACGGAGCACTTCAAGCTTGCCGTGAGTAAGTTGCGCCCGATTGCGAACAAGAAGACCATTGCGCCGTCGAATCTCAAAGATGAACGGATCTTGCTACGCACATATTGCGAACTCGATGGTGAGCTTCAGGATTTTCTAGGCCGACACGACCTGCAATCTGCCATTGGACACAAGATTGTCTCCGAGCAAGACCTCCTAACGTTTGTCGAGGCGGATCTGGGGGTCGGAATTGTCCCTGATAGTACGCAGATGCCGGACAACGTCGTCCTCATTCCTATCGACACACTGGAGCTGAAGCGGACGATCTATGCGTATGGCGTTGCCGGTCGCCAGCGCTCGCCGGCAGCAACCGCGCTGATAAAACTTCTACGTGCCGAGGACTGGTCAAATTACGAAGCCGCTTAGGCCTTCGCGGACGGCAGCGTCGGCTGAGCGGACCTCAGCGCTGCAATGATGTCGTCGATCTCCATGCGCTTGCGGAAGTCTGGATTGACCTGTCGTGCAATCACGCGTCCGTCGCAACCGACAACGAAGGTTGCCGGCAACGGCACGAACCAGCCTTCATTGCCTTGATAGGTACCAAGGCGATGCCCACGCCCCTCCATGAGGGCAGCGATCCTCTCACCCAGCCAGATGACGAGACCGAGGGAGAGCGCATAAGTATTGTCGACATCCGTCAGGATGATGAATTCCCTTAAGACCTCCTCGGGAAGTTGGTTCACGAACTGCTGGCGGTCAGGCAGGATGGAGACGAGTTGTCCGCCGCAAGCGACAATCTCATCTTGATGCTCTGCGATCGACTTGAGCTCGATCCTGCAATAGGGGCACCAATGACCTCTGTTGAAACTGATGACGGCCGGTCCAACGCTGAGAATTTCCTCAAGATGAACGAGACGGCCACCATTGGCCGGCAGCGAAAAAGGAGGCATCACATCGCCAATTCCTGGTGCCGTACTACCCACCTCACCGGCCTTCAAGCGTGCCACGAGCTCATCGTAAGCTTCCGAGAACGGGAAGTTCAGTTCGCGAAGAGCGTCGCTGTAAGCGGCGAGCCGCTCGTTGAGTGGCGCGTCCATCTCGCAAATGTCGTTGAATGCCTCGATTAGCGTTGTTGCTTTTTTCAATCGATGCATCCCATTCTTTGTGGCCACCGGTTGCTGTGGCGGAGGCGTACTATGACGGCTGTCCAGCGGTAGACAGCCCTATGCGGCGAGCACATCTTAGACGATTGCCACGCGTTCCTGGATAACGAAAGTATTGAATGGTGCATTCCTTAGGGTTGCAGAAGCGCGCTCGACGGCGTCATCGTTTGCCATGCCGAGCGCGGATTTTCGCCGTCATCGCTGTACCATCAGAAATGGCAAGCTTTTGGCGCCAGTTGAAATATCGAGATCCTTTGGAATCAATAGCCGTGCGCTATCGTCGATCTTTGCGCGCAAGCTGAAACGTCGGGCGAACCCTCGTCGGGGGCGATGAACCACCAAAGATTTGACCGAGATTTGTTGCTTGCCGCTTCCCGCTAGTCGCGCAGAGCAACACAAGCCACACCAACGCGAACCGGCCGTTCAGCGGCGTAGCTCAAGGGGCTAAGCACGATCTTGCTTCTTTTCGGATTCAGGCACCAGTATTGGTTCAACATATTGGCTGGCGGTGACTTGGAGGATTGGTCCAGCGGATAGGTCTCCGTAAGCTCTGCTGAGCTCCTTACCGGTTCCATGCCAAAGCTAATCTCAGTGTTGGATCCGACTGCCAAACCAGGACCTAAGATTCCTCGCAAATCTCGTTGCTGCCGAACCGGCATTGACCCTATGGGCAGTCCATAGCGCGCCCCTATGATTCAGAAGACACTCGATATTTCCTTTGGAAGTCACCCATCGCCATAACAGGCCCTGGAATGGCTGGGCGCGCAGCCGGCCAGTCCACCCAAGATACCAGACATGAAACCTAGTTATTCGAAATTAGGAGACGCACTATGAACAACATCATCATTGCCACGCTCATCGGTCTGTCCATTGTCGGAACAAGCGCCGTTGCCGCGAACGCCGACAGCTTCGCGGTGCATGGTTACAGCACTCATTACGGCCGCTAAGCGTTACAGGCAGTCAGTTGAGTAGCGGCCGCAGGGGTCCCTCCACCCTACGGTCGTACTTTTTCCGGACGTATTAATTGATCAGCATTCGCCAACATCTTCCTGCATCAAGCAACTGTCTCGACGCCAAACATTTGGCGGTTCTGTTCTACTCGTTGCGGCGGCGGCGCGTACACACAGCCTATTGAATCTATCACTATTGGATATTTCACATTGCTCATTTCAAGCGCGATCTTGTTCGCGAAAAGGGCGATTGGTCGCGCTTTTCGTACACAAACAGGAATGCGATCGAGATGTTCCGTAGTTCCGCTTACACGAACCAGCAAACTGTCGCCACACGGGTGGTGACAGCGCTATCGTGTGCAGCCACCTTGTTGTCGGTTGTAGTAGGCGAGCCGGGGCATCGGGCACAACCGGGAACTCGAACCGCAGTTGAGTTGCTCGCCAAGGGTTCCGAGCGGGGCATTTCAAAATTGGCGCGAGGTTACATCGCGCCAGTTTCAAAAACTTCTTGATGTACAACTGCACCGCGATGTGCGCTCGTCACATTCGATCCACCTCGACGAGGGCCGAAGCAAGATAAAGATCGCGAGACCTCGGTCAAAGAGGTACCAGTCGTCCCCAGGTCCGTTCGATCGTGCTCCACGAGACGGAGCGTCGGCACCTCAACTGGACGATAGGTATCATCGTCGAGCGGGGCTTTGAGCAAGCGCTCCAATGTCTGATTTGGGCCCAAAGCTGCACGAAGGGGCCCGGTAGGGTTGCTAAATTAGATTTTCCTGGAGATTCTTGCGCCCCTTGGTAAGTATGAAACAGGCTGCGCTGATAGCTCTCGGAGCCCGAGATGACCGAACCATCCATTGCTGAGATTCTTGAGGAAACCACCGAGCGTTGTCGCAACCTCGATGCGCCGTTGGCGGGGCGACTACAAGCCTTTGCCGATGAGGTTCGCGCGCTCAGCACCGAGTTTGCGGACACGGTTGAGCGGATGATTGCGCGCCTTAAGGACTCCGGCGCCGGTGAGAGCGCTCCGACTCCTGGCGAGCCAATGCCGAATTTCTTGCTACCAGATCAAAACGGGCGGCTCATCAGTCTCTCCGATCTCGTTGCGCGCGGTCCAATCGTCCTGGCATTTCATCGCGGACACTGGTGTCCTTACTGTCGGATTACGGCCGATGCCCTGACGCGGATCCACGACGAGGTTGAAGGGCTCGGCGCCGAGTTAATCGTAATTACGCCTGAGGTTGAGCGCTTCAACAAAGAACTGCGCTCAGCAGTCGACGCGCGTTATCCCGTGTTATCTGATATCGACAACGGGTATGCGCTTATGTTGAATTTGGCGTTCTATGTTGGCGATGAGAAGAAGAAGCTGATGAAGTTCGCCGGCTGGAATATTCCTCCCTACAACGCCAACGAAAATTGGACACTGCCCATCCCCGCGACGTTCGTCGTCGGCAGCGATGGACTGGTCAAAGCCCGACATATTGATCCCGATTACCGTAAGCGCATGGATATTGAGGCCATACTCGAGGCTGTCAGAGCATAACGGGTCTGAGCTCAGGCCGCCTTTCGGTTTTCTTCAAGACGCGACCAGTCAGCCGCACGCAACATCTTAAGTAGAGTATTTGCTGAAATGGAGCGCTGACGTCCGGCCACGGCGTAGGCAAAGACCGTCCGCTCCATGTCGAAACCGTCGACGCTGAGCACAGATAGTTCAGGCGACGCTGCAATGCTTGCCGGCGCGAACCCAACACCCAAACCGGCCTCCAACAAAGCGACGAAATCCGCTTCGGACCCGGCGTGGTGCGCAGTGGGGATATCAATACCAGAGTCTGCAAGGAAGCTCACTCCGCGCTCGAAGTCTTCGCAGTATGGCCGGCAAATAATACGCTCTTCGCGCAGTTCACCGATTGATACTGACGATTGCTTGGAGATTGGGTGCGTTTTTGCAACCACAAGGCAATAGGACTCCGTGAACAGTGGCCAGGATTCGAAACGCTCCCAACGCTCGGGAATCACTGGGGCAACAGCCACTTCTGCACCTCCCTTTTTGAGTTGATCGCTGACGTCAGAGCTAGTGCCACGCAGGAATTTAAGTGTGAGCCCACACATACCTTGCACGAGTTCCTTCAAGCATGGAACGAGCAATTCGATATTCAAGGTAATTGGAACCGCAATGGTCAGTGACGCCAGATCCCCCTGATTGATAGAGGTCGCCATCTGTTTGGCCGCCAATGCACTGGCATAGCACTGTTCCATGAGTGGCAGCATGCGCTGCCCAAGATCTGACAGGTGCGTGAGATTGCGTTCGCGACGAAACAGGTCACCGCCAAGCTCATGCTCCAGTTGCTTTATGGCCCGCGTCAGAGATGGCTGGGCGACGTGACATTCCTCGGCAGCCCGGGTGAAGTTTAACAACCGCGACACGGCTAGGAAGTATCTGACCTGATGCATTTCCACGGGTCTTTTGTCCTCTCAGAAATGCCCGACTCTAGAGAGTAGACCGAGGCTTTCCCATAGCCGCCGGCTATCGAATTCTAAACCACTCGATATTTCCGCTCCAGTGTTTTGATCGTTACGGTCTCCTACAGCCGCCGGTTGATTAAGAACAAGGCGGTCAGACTGGGACATTCGGAAACCAGCGGCCCATTCGGCCATCGACCCAAACGGCACCCACGTCGCCTGGGAAGATGTCCACCGCCCTCCGTTCGTTCCGAACCTTTGCAACGGGAACGATCAACACCTCGTACCCCATCCGAAAGCCATCCTTTGGGAGACCCACCTATGCCAAGGCCGATGAAAGTGGACATTGCGATCATTGGGGCAGGGTCAGGTGGCCTCTCAGTTGCTGCCGGAGCGGCTCAACTAGGCGCAAGCGTCGTCCTAATTGAAAAACACAAAATGGGTGGAGACTGCCTGAACTACGGCTGCGTGCCTTCCAAAGCATTGATCGCAGCCGCAGAGGCCGCCCAGGCAGTGCGCACGTCGGGGCGCTTTGGCGTTAACGGGCATGAGCCAAAGGCCGATTTCGCGATGGTCAATGACCACGCGCATGGAGTCATCGCCGCCATCGCACCAAATGACTCCGTCGAACGGTTTCGCGGCCTCGGCGTCAACGTCATTCAAGCTGCCGGAAAGTTCGTCAACGGCTCGACAGTCGACGCGGACAGTCAGGAAATTTCCGCGCGCCGCATCGTCATCGCAACAGGATCAAGCGCGAGCATACCTCCAATTCCCGGACTAGCCGATGTTCCCTATCTCACGAACGAAACGGTATTTGATCTGCGCGAGGCCCCCGGGCACCTGATCATTATCGGTGGCGGTCCTATCGGACTCGAGCTTGCCCAAGCGCATCGCCGTCTGGGCTGCAATGTCACCGTCCTCGAAGCAATGTCGATCCTCCCCAAGGACGACCCGGAGGCGGCCGAAGTCGTGCGTTCGCGCCTCGTCGCCGAAGATGTCACGATCATTGAAAAAGCGCGCATCGAACGTATCGAACGTCGGGGCAATGCCATTGCGGCAATGGTCTCGACCGCCGGTCAATCTCATTGGATTGAAGGTACGCATCTGCTCGTGGCCGCAGGCCGGCGTCCCAACGTCAACGGTCTCAATCTGGAGGCCGCCGGCATTGCCTATGATCGGGCAGGTATCAAGGTCGACCCGCGACTGAGAACGACAAACAAGCGCGTCTTTGCCATCGGCGACGTCGCGGGTGGCTATCAGTTCACGCACATGGCCGGATACCACGCCGGAATTGTCATTCGGAATGCGCTCTTCAATCTTCCCGCAAAGGTCGACTATCGCGCCGTGCCATGGGTCACTTACACCGACCCAGAACTCGCACATGTCGGCCAGACTGAGGCATCGGCAAGAGAGCGGGATCCTTCCGCGAAATCCGTGAAGTGGCTGTTCGCAGAGAACGATCGCGCGCAGGCTGAACGAGAAACAGAAGGCTTCATCAAGGCTGTCATCGGACAGCGGGGCGCCATCCTGGGCGCAACCATTGTAGGGCGTCACGCCGGCGAGTTGATCCTGCCATGGGTGCTTGCTGTGCAGAAGCGTCTCACCGCCAAGGACATGACGTCGATCATAGCGCCCTATCCAACGCTTGGTGAGGTCTCCAAGCGTGTTGCTGGCGCCTGGTTCACGCCGCAGCTCTTTTCGAACCGAACTCGCACCGTCGTGAAGCTGATGCAGAGGCTGCCATGACGACCTCAAGCCGTGCAATTTCCTCCCCAGCTGATGACTGGGCCCCTCACGGTCATCAGCCAACTGGGACCCGGGCGAGCGAGGCTCCCCTCCCCCCGACGCCGCTCGGGTCCCCAACTTTCTTTGACGCGCCACAGGAGGCCAAGATGTCAGCCGCACAGGATTCCCATGCCAGCATGCAGCCTAGTCCTGTTGCCCGCTTTGACTACAAGAAGCTCATCCCCCTTGCCGTGTTCGGCATTGGCATTGCGGCCTTCTTCGCGTTCGGACTCAACGAATACCTGACATTCGAGCAGTTGAAGGAAAACCGGGGGCAACTGACCACGTTTGTCTCGACGATGCCTGTGCTTTCCGTAGCACTTTTTATACTTTTCTACGCGGCAATCGTTGCATTCTCGGTGCCTGGCGCAGCCCTGCTGACACTGGCTGGCGGGTTTTTATTCGGCATCTGGGAAGGGACAGCAGCCGTCGTAGTCGGTGCCACCGCCGGCGCCACAATCCTGTTTCTCGCAGCGCGCTTCGTTCTCGGCGATGCATTGCGTTCAAAGGCTGGTCCTTGGCTTGCCAAGATGGAAACCGGATTCAACGAGGATGCATTCAACTACTTACTCGTCCTGCGGTTAATCCCGGCCTTTCCCTTCTTTATCGTCAACTTGGTGCCTGCATTCCTTGGCGTCTCAACGCGCACGTTTGTAGTCGCGACTTTTCTCGGGATTATTCCAGGAACGTTTGTCTATGCCTCTATCGGCGCCGGCCTAGGCAGCATCTTTGATTCAGCGCAGGAGTTTTCACTGAAGGGTGCCCTGACGCCTGAGGTGATTGTTGCCCTCGTTGGTCTGGCAGTCCTGTCACTCGTCCCTGTTGCCTACAAAAAAATCAAATCACGCAGAGCCGCTTCAAACTGATCAGATGAAGTGACCAAAAGGAGTGTGCCATGACCATCATGACATCTGCAGCCGACATCACCCTAACAACCAAATCCCTGGCTGGCCGATCGGCGATCATCACCGGCTCCACGAGCGGAATCGGGCTCGGTATTGCCCAAGCGTTCTCTGGTGCCGGCATGAACGTGATGCTGAACGGCTTCGGCGACGCCGATAAAATCGAGTCGACGCGCGCCGGCCTGGAAGAAGCGTATGGCATCAAGGCGGCCTATTCTTCGGCCGACATGACCAAGGCTAGTGACATCGAAGCGATGGTGGCCGATGCAGTGGCAGCCTTCGGCCAGGTCGACGTACTCGTCAATAACGCCGGAATCCAGCACGTCGAAGCGATTGAGACTTTCCCGCCGGAAAAGTGGGATGCGATCATTGCCATAAACTTGTCGGCGGCATTTCACGCGATGCGCGCCGTCGTCCCGCAAATGAAGTCACGGGGCTGGGGGCGGATCATCAACGTGGCCTCCGCTCATGCGCTCGTTGCATCGCCTTTCAAGGCCGCTTACGTCGCAGCCAAGCACGGAATTCTGGGCCTGACGAAGACGGTAGCGCTGGAGACTGCCGAGCATGGCATCACCGTCAATGCGGTGTGCCCAGGATACGTCCTGACGCCGCTCGTTCAAAAGCAGATCCCAGAGACGGCAAAAGCGCGAAATCTCACCGAAGAGCAAGTCATCCGTGACGTGCTTCTCCATGCTCAACCCACGCGGAAGTTCGTAACGACAGGAGAAATCGGCGGACTTGCCGTGTTCCTGTGCACCGATGCCGGCGCATCGATAACTGGTGCGGCGCTTCCCATTGAAGGCGGGTGGACAGCGCAATGACCATCCAGGAGCCACGCAATCCGCGCCCGGCCGCGCGCACCAAGCCGAACCGCAAAGCTGTCAACGTCGCGTTGCAGGGGGGCGGCGCACATGGCGCATTCGCTTGGGGTGTCCTTGACAGGATCTTGGAGGACGGACGCCTCGACATTGCCGCGCTGAGCGCAACGAGTGCCGGTGCGATGAATGCCGTCGTTATGGCCTACGGTGTCTCAATCGGTGGAATTGCTGGCGCGCGCGAAAAGCTCAGTGAGTTTTGGACAGAAATCTCTCGTGCGGGCGAGCTCTATAGTCCCGTTCGCACACTGCCGTGGGAGAAGTGGCTGCGCGCCTATGGGTTCCAGTCAGAGTTCTCGCCCATTTTCCATGCTTTTCAGGCGATGACGCATCTGTTTTCGCCGTATCAACTCAATCCATTCAACTTTAATCCCCTCAAAGACGTGCTCCTCAAGGTCGTCGATTTCGAGCGCTTGTCTCACTGCAACCGCGCAACACGAATCTTTTTGTGCGCCACAAACGTGCGCACAGGAAAGATACGCGTCTTCCACAATGCAGAGTTAAGCGTCGACGTCGTCATGGCCTCGGCATGTCTGCCTTACGTTTTTCAGGCCGTCGAAATCGACGGGGAAGCTTACTGGGACGGAGGCTTCATGGGAAATCCTGCGATCTTCCCTCTCATCTATAACGGCGCTTCCCGAGACGTCATCATCATCCACATCAATCCAATTGAGCGCAGCAAACTACCCAAGAGTGCACCTGAGATTTTTGACCGCATGAATGAGATCAGCTTCAATTCGTCTTTGATGCGGGAGATGCGCGCGGTGGAGTTCGTCACACGGCTCATCGACGAAGGGGCTCTCGATGCGTCGAAATATCATCGGATGCTGGTCCACTCCATTCGCGATGACGCCGAAATGTCTCAGCTCGGTGTCGCGACGAAACTTAATCCGGATTGGGATTTCCTCTGCCGATTGCGCGACACGGGCCGTCGTAGAGCTGAGGAGTGGCTGGATAAGAACTTCGAGCGAGTAGGCCAGGATTCGAGCATCGACCTGGAGGAGGTTTTTCTCTGAAGCCCGTGAGGTGGCAAGCGATGTCAGCACTCGCATCCAAATTGTCCGAGTTGCCGAGTGGCATCGTCTCGGCTTTCCAGTCGCCGCAACCGATGGCGCGACTGCCCACGCGCGTCGTGGATCTTATCCGTGCACAAGACCGCGAGTCAGAGCGCCTGATCATCTATGTGCAACTTTCTCTAGCCGCCCTCCTTGCTCTTCTCTATGTGCTTGCTCCGCGGCCCGACGATGCGCCAATGACCATGTTTGCGCCTGTTCCGCTGGCGCTTGTTGCCTATGCGTTGTTTGCAGTTGTACGCTTGCTCATGTCGCGGACGGGACCTCTGCCCAGCTGGTTCGTCATTCCCTTTATTGTTGCCGATATTGGTCTCTTGTTGGGGCTAATCTGGTCCTTTCACCTCCAATATGGTGAGCCACCGGCGTTTTCGTTGAAGGTGCCTTCGGTCCTATATTTGTTTGTTTTTGTCGCGTTGCGGGCGCTCCGTTTCGATCATCGCTACGTGCTTGCCGCCGGTCTCACCGCAGCAATCGGATGGGCGTTGCTAACGGTTGCCGCGGTCGCAAAGTCTCCGGATGGCTCCATCACCCGCAACTTTGTCACCTACATAACCGGAAATCGGATTTTGATCGGGGCAGAAGTCGACAAGATTGTTGCGATCCTGTTGCTGACGACGATCCTCACCATGGCTGCACGGCGCGCCCAACGAACCCTCGTCACCGCCGTGCGCGAGGAGGCGGCAGGAAGGGAAATACGCAGGTTCCTCTCACAGGGGGTCGCTGATCAGATCGCGACGTCGGAGGAACTCATCGAGGCAGGGCAGGCGGCTGAGCGAGATGCCGCAATCATGATGCTCGATATTCGCGGGTTCACTCCATTTTCGACGACTGTTCCACCATCGGAAGTCGTCCGGATGCTCACGGCTTTTCACGCGCGCATTGTGCCGATCGTGCGCCGCCATGACGGCGTCGTCGACAAATTCCTCGGTGACGGCATCATGGTGACATTCGGAGCTGTGGCCCCGTCGCAAACTGCGGCCGCTGATGCTCTGCGTGCTCTTGATCAGGTTCTGTCCGAGGTCATGGACTGGGAGCGATCCCTTTCCGGTCTCGGGCTTAAATTCCCTCTGCACGTAAACGCGGCCGTTGCGTCCGGCGCAGTCGTCTTTGCCACGTTGGGCGACAACGATCGGCTCGAATACACGGTCATCGGTGAAGCGGTGAACTTGGCGGCTAAGCTCGAGAAGCACAACAAGGTCGAGAAAACGCGCGCGCTGCTGACTGCTTCAACCCTGATTGAGGCCCGCGCCCAGGGCTATATCCCTGCCGTCGAACCGCAACTACGCACCAAGTCGTCGGTCGCGGGCGTTTCTAAACCAATCGACCTGTTCGGCTATCCCGCATGAGATGCCGCTCACCGTCTCTGCGATAGCCGAAGGCTATTGATTTTCGAACAAACAGATATTTCCCGAAACGGCACTCGCCGAGCGATCTTCATTGTTGCCGACGGCTCTTTGAGCCTCGGACTAAATGCAACAACGGAGTCCCCCCATGCTTACACATCGCTACACCATCACCACGTTTTGGCCGGCGCTCTTCGTTGCCGGCACACTCGCAAGCGTCGTCTTGATTGGCGCCACGGCGGCCAGTGCGGGCGGTTGCCCGGCCGGCCAGGAAACGAGCAACGCTCAGCAGAAAGGCGCGACCGCGCACAAAGGCGTGAATGAAGAGGTTCTCGGCTCGATCGACTTGGCCAATGAGAAGGTCAATGTTCCAGGCCGCCTGTTCCGCATGCGCCGCCTCGTCATTGAACCCGGCGGCGAAGTCGCCATGCACAGCCACGAAGATCGTCCCGCGCTCATCTATACGGTCTCGGGGACGATCACCGAATACTCGACGCATTGTGCTGTGCCGATCGTGCACAAGGCGGGCGATCTCTCGATCGAGCAAGGCGGTCTATCGCACTGGTGGAAAAACACCGGCAAGGAGCCCGTGACCTTGATCTCGGCGGACATCGCTGCAGATCCCAAAAACCATGACATGTGAGAACAGAACACGTGCTGATGGACTGGAGCGCGGCGCACCGACGACCACAGTGAAGTTGGGCGCCCGCTCGCTTTCGATGTGAAGGGCTCGTGCGATGGATCACGCTGGTTCTGTTTCTGCCACAATGGTCAGGCGCTCTCTGTTTAGCGCCTTCGGTAGATCACTCGTCATTGCGCTTACGGCATTTTTCACGCTGGTCGACCTCTTTGCGACACAAGCGATCCTACCTTCACTCACTGAACATTACGGAGTCACTCCCGCAGCCATGGGGCTCGCGGTGAACGCGAGTACGTTAGGCATGGCCGTTGCTGGCTTGGTTATGGCATTCGTGAGCCATCGCATCGAGCGACGGCTCGGGATTCTCGTCAGCTTGTGCGTTCTCGCTATACCGACGTCGCTCCTCTCAATCGCGCCCGGCCTTGCGGCGTTCGCTGCACTTCGCATCGTGCAAGGCTTGCTCATGGCAACGGCTTTCAGCCTGACGCTTGCCTACCTTGGCGAGCGATACAGTGAGAAGGACGCGGCCAGTGCCTTTGCCGCCTACATCACCGGCAATGTCGCAAGCAATCTTGTCGGACGCTTTATAGCGGCTGAGGTTGTGAACACTGCTGGTCTTGCTGCAAATTTCCACGTCTTTGCGGTGCTGAACTTAGTGGGTGCTGCGCTCGTCTATTTTGCCGTCGATAAGGTGCCCCCGATGACGTGCGAGCGTGGCGTGGACATGCCTGCCATGGCCGCATGGCGGGAGCACCTGCGCAACCGGGCTCTTAGAGCGAACTTTGCAATTGGCTTCTGCATTCTTTTTGCGTTCATCGGCACCTTCACATACGTCAATTTCGTTCTCATGCAGCCACCCCTTTTGGTCGGCATGAAGGAGATCGGCGTCATCTATTTGGTGTTCGTGCCGTCGATCCTCACCACTCCGCTGGCAGGTCGGGCAGTGCGCAGCTACGGTACGCGTCCAACGATTTGGGTGTCGCTTGGTGTTGCCGGAATCGGCTTGCCGCTGTTGGTTCTGCCAAACTTGGCCACTGTACTGACGGGCATGGTACTGGTCGGCGTCGGAACATTCTTTGCACAAGCGGCAGCGACCGGGTTCGTCAGTCGTGCAGCAACCCGTGAACGCGGCTCGGCGAGCGGTATGTACCTTGCCTGCTACTTCCTGGGTGGCCTGGTGGGAACGGGCGTCCTCGGCGTCATCTTCGATCGATTTGGTTGGACCGCGTGCGTCGCCGGCATAGGTATTTCGCTCGCATTTGCCGCAGTCTTGACGAGGCACTTGGTACCTTTGCAGGCGCACAAAATGTGAGTGCTTCAGGTTGTCAGTTCCATGAACTCAATTGTCCGCTGATGGCCCA
>CAZUKP010000067.1:0-14159 GCA_964620915.1 uncultured Hyphomicrobium sp.
CCATCGGTCCCGTGGTCTCCCAAAGGGTGCGGTCCACCATCAAGGTGGTGCCCGGTGAGATGCGGCAGCCCCACAGGATTTCGTCGAGGTCGCTAACCTTCGGCGGAAGCCGATCAAAAACGCCGTGTTCGCCAATCAATGCAAAGCCAGTGCAGGACATGCGGCGCTTTTCCGTATCCATGAAAGCGATCTGCCGCGCTAGCTTCTCGCTGCGCCACGTGTCGTCGGAGTCCAGAAAGGCGAGGTAGCGACCCGTGGCGGCGCGGGCCCCGGTGTTGCGTGCCGCTGCGGCGCCACGGTTTCGGCCGTGGTGGATGAGGCGGAGATCGATCCTATTCCGCGCCTCGGAAAGCGCGTCAATGACCCGTCCCGTCGAGCCGTCGTCAACCACGATCAGCTCGTAGTCCAGAAACGTCTGCGCCAGTACGCTACTGACGGCCCGCCGTAGGACGTCTTGTCGGTTGAAGACCGGAATGATGACCGAGACGGCTGGCAAGTGGGTCGCTCCGAGATGATCCCGCACCCTGCCTCGACGGCCCAACGCAAATCAAGATGAATGGGTGTGCCGGCGCCTTAATCGCAGGAAGGCATTCTCCATGGCAAGGCGGGTACCGGACTAGTATACAAGCGCGCGACGGTTGTTTTTGCGCTCAGGACCCTGGCGCAAACTGGAGAACGCCTATGGCGGCGGAGCGCCTGCGCATCGCCATGTTTAGTACGATGGTCACCGGTGGCGCCGGCTACGCGGCTCTGCGCGTGCACGACGCGTTGCGCCTCAGGGGCGCGGACTCCACGCTATACGTCGGCCAGGCCGAGCGCGGCAGGCAGCCCGGCGTCAGGCGGCTGCGAGATGCCCAAGAGGGATGCCAGCCCAGGCGGGTTCCGGGGTTGACCATTTTCTCTGTAGACGCGCCAGGCATTCCTGACGAAGAACTCGGCAAAATCATCGCGCGGGCCGATGTCTTCAATCTGCACTGGTTCGCTCGATTTCTCTCTCTGCGGAATATCGAGCGCCTCTCCCGCAGCAGCAAACCAGTGGTTTTCACGATAAGAGACATGAACCCACTCGCTGGTGGCTGCCACTTTTTTCACGGCTGTGAGAATTGGAAGCAAAGCTGCTTGTCGTGTCCGCAGTTCATTCCCTCAGAAATGCCGCTACCTAATGCCACCTTTGAGGCGAAACGCACGCTGTGGACCGACAACATCACGATCGTCGTCTTAAGCGACCACACGCATCGCCTCGTGGAGCAGTCGCCGCTGTTTCGGAGCTGCCGGGTGGAGAAGATACCAAACCCGATGGATGTCTCTATCTTCAAGCCGTATGACCGGGAGCGTGCGCGAGCGGAATTCCGAATTCCAGTGGGAAACAGGGCGATCGCCTATCTACCGTCCTTCAGCAGCACCGTGAAAGGTTCGGCGCAGGCCGTGGAGGCGCTTCGGCTTCTTGCGCATAGAACGCCAACTCAAGACTGCGTCATTGTCTGTGCGGGAGATCTCGATGCGCCTTTGGACGTACCTTTCGAGACCGTCAATGTTGGGTTCATCACCGACAAGAAAAAGCTAGCGAGGTTCTACGCCGCCGCCGACGTCACCCTCATTCCCTCAACGGAGGAGACCTTCTCGAACACGGCCGCCGAATCCGCGGCGTGTGGAACCCCTATTGTAGGCTTTCAGGTGGGGGCGATCCCGGAGATTGCGCAAGGCGCGCGTGGCTGCGCGGTGCCGGTCGACGATATCGATGGTGTGGCCGCCGCGCTCGCCGAGATACTGTCAAAAGAGCAAGCTCCCCCGGAAGAGTTGCATCAGTATGTCGCCGATACGTTCAACGCCGCGAAAATCGGTGGGCGCTATCTGCGGCTCTTCGAGGATTTGCGAGCGCATGCACGAACGCCTGGGCGCGTCGCCGCGGCGGTTGCGCATCAAGCGGAGGCGACAAACCAATTCGACCTGCTGCTGCGCCAATATCGCGAGAGGCGGTCGAAAGAAATCTGCCAAGAGCAAGCGACCCTTAGGCAAGAGAGGCGATCTTTGCGCGGACGGCTTGCGCTTGTGTCTCGCGCAGCCCGGCTGTTCGTCACCGACAATCGCGCCTTTCGCCGACAGATATGGAGCCTGCTTTGGGGGCGCTCACAATAATTCAGCGCGCTGCACTCCTCCAGCGAAGAACCTCGTCGTGCGGAGCTACTTGAGAACGACGGGTCTTCCAACGTATAGATGAGCTGGGTCGCACATTCCCCCTCCACGTCAAGTACAGGAAGTCTCTCGGTGAAACGTGGACGCTCGAAATCAACCAAAACTGCTCGCGCGACCGTGTCAGCGGGCCTCTCTCTCTATCGCCGCATTCTGCCCCCCGACTTTCGCGTCCTTATCCCCGAGACTTTCCGACGCGTGGCAAAGAGAACCCTTGGCATCAAGGATCCAATCGTTCGGATCTACGAGCTCAGGCTTCGATTGAACGAACTTGGCTTTGTCGAGAGAGCCCTCGACGAGCTCAAAGGTCTATCTGAGAGCTCCAATCCGATCGAGCGGCAGCTCGCGATTTGGGAACTCGCCGTGTGGTACGCCAATCAGAAATCGGTAGAAGCCTCTGCAATGGCGCTTTCTCTTCTCGACCTCGGGATCGACGACATCATCGAGGGGGACCAGCGCCGCTGGGAGGCTATACTTCGTGCGGAGTGCCATGCGACGCTCGGAGACCTGACAACGGCGCAAGCAATTCTCACTTCCGCACTTATGATCGAGCGTCACGCGGACCTTCACTTGGCCGAGGCTAACCTCCGGTCAGACCCAATGGACCGGCTCTCTAAAGTTAATGATGCATTAGGCGTCTACGATCTTCCGCCGCTCTTCTTACGCCCAAATGACGGCAGAGCTTTATATGACAGACTCGGTGTCGCTGGGACACCTCAATCGACCGAGGGCCCAAAGATCACCGTGATCGTTCCGGCTTTCAACGCAGCCGATCACATCGCAACCGCGATCGAAGCGCTGATTGCGCAAACGTGGCAAAACCTGGAAATTCTGGTCGTCGATGACGTCAGTACGGACGAAACAGCAGATGTTGTCTGCGCCTTCGCAAAACGCGACCCGCGCGTCAGGCTTATTCGTACCAAGGAAAATCGCGGAAGCTATGTTGCCCGTAACATCGCGCTGCTAGAGGCGTCAGGCGAGTTTGTCACCACACATGATGCCGATGATTGGTCGCATCCTAGCAAACTTGAGACCCAGGCACGGCACCTAATATGCAACCCTAGTATCGCCGCAAACATGTCACAGCAGGCGCGATCTACGAGCGAGCTTGCCTTTCATAGGCGTGGTAACCCGGGCTTCTACATTTTCGACAATATGTCGTCTCTGATGTTTCGCCGAGACCCAGTCACGGCCAAGCTCGGCTTTTGGGACTCCGTGCGCTTCGGAGCCGACTCTGAATTCATCGAGCGCATCCGCTTGACCTTTGGTCGTGCATCGGTGGCGAGCTTGTCCGGAGCGGGCCCCTTGTCCTTCCAGCGGCAGTCCGAGACCTCATTGACAGGCAGCAGTGTCTTCGGGTTCCACGGGTTTTTCATGGGAGCCCGTCTCGCCTACCACCAGGCATCTCGTCGGTATCATCGAGAAAGCGGAAAGCTTCGCTATGAATTCCCGCAAGCGACACGCCTTTTTGCGGTTCCCGAACCGATGTGGCCGGTGCGCGAGGTCGCCAAGGGCGAGCAGCGGGCTTTCGACGTCGTGTTCGCTTCGGACTTTCGGATTCCGGGGCGAGTCACGGCACGCAACATTGAGCACGTGAAAGAAGAATGTCGACAGGGGCGCCGCGTCGGATTGATTCAGATGGCGTCTTTTGACTTCGATCCGGCTGGCCAGATCCTTCCAGTATTTCGTCAGTTGGAAGATTGCGGAGAGGTCCAGTTCATCGTCACCGGAGAGCGCATTTCCTGCAATCGATTGGTGATACTGCACGCGCCCGTGCTAGAAGTGTTCCAACGCTTCGTCCCCGATGTCGAGGCCGATCAGGTAGAAGTGGTCGCCCACGAAGTGCCCGCCGCAATAAGCGATGAGGCCCTGAAAGCGTGGTTGGACGCCTGTCAGGAGAACGCGAGACTTCATTTCAACAGGCCCGCGGTGTGGACCAAGGCCCACCCGCGGCTTAACCCGCTAGTGGCGGACAGAGCCCTTGAGGATGATCTGGGTTGACATCGCACGCGGGTTTTGCTGCGCCGCTTAAGCATCGCTGGGGGAGTCCGGGGTCGGCATCGCGCAAAATCGCGGCCGCCAGGGCCATGGCCACACCCGCTACAGGGTGGACACTCTCAACTAGTCTAGTCGATTGAATTTCACACTTCTCGCCCGTGCTTGACGGCGGCGATGGTTTCGTTGGGGTCGGCGGTCGAGGAGCCGCGGCGCTGCAGGGTTGAGATCGGTAGGAGGCGATCCTAGCCACGCCGTCGTGGGAGGGGATCCTGTCTGCAAAAGAAGGATTGGCTGGCTCCTCGAGGTGCTCATGCCTCCCCGAGCGCCGCTAGAGCCTGGGAATGCCACGTCGCTTGAAGGTCGCAATGGGTTCTTGCGGCTCAGAGCCGCAGGCTCTAGAGAGTAGTCAACATGCTATAGTAAAGGGCATTTATGGGGAGTTTGCCGTGAAGATTTGTATGATTGGTGCGGGCTACGTGGGGCTCGTATCGGCCGCTTGCTTCGCCGATTTCGGGTGGAACGTCACCTGTGTCGACAAGGACAATGATCGCGTCGAGGGTTTGAAGAAGGGCCAGATCCCAATCTACGAGCCCGGCCTCGACGACCTCGTCGAGAGGAACGTAGCCGCCGGCCGCATGCACTTCACTATGTCGATTGAGGAAGGCGTGCGGGGAGCGGATGTGATCTTCCTCGCCGTCGGCACGCCGATGCGCCGCGGCGACGGCTACGCCGATCTGAGCTACGTGTTCCAGGCGGCAGAGGATCTCGCGCCGTATGTCGGGCATGAGATCGTCGTTACCACGAAGTCGACCGTTCCGGTTGGAACCAGTCGCGAAATCGAACGGCGCCTGCGAGCTCTGCGTCCCGATGTGGACTTCGCGGTTTGCTCGAACCCCGAGTTCCTGCGCGAGGGTTCTGCTATCCGCGACTTCACCCACCCAGACCGGATCCTCGTTGGCGTCGACAACTCGCGCGGGCGAGAAGTCATGGCGCGGCTGTATGAGCCGTTGGCGCTGCGCAAGGCGCCGATAGTATTTACGACTCGCGAGTCGGCGGAACTCGCCAAGTATGCCGCTAACGCCTTCCTCGCTATGAAGATCACCTTCATCAATGAAGTGGCCGATCTCTGTGAGATGGTCGGAGCCGACGTAGGGGAGGTGGCGAACGCCATCGGCGCCGACGGCCGCATCGGATCGAAGTTCTTGCATGCCGGTCCGGGCTACGGCGGCTCATGCTTCCCTAAAGATGTCAGCGCCCTCGTCAGGACGGCGCGTGAGGCGAGATGCCCCATTACGCTTGTGGAGCAGGTCGAAAAAGTAAACGCCGAGCGCAAGATCTCCATGGGGATGCGCATCGAAGAAGCTTCGGATGGATCGGTGCGTAATAAAACAATCGCGATCCTTGGGGTGACATTCAAGCCGAATACGGACGATATGCGCGAGGCCCCTAGCCTCGTGATAGTGCCGATGCTTCAAGCACGGGGAGCCACTGTCAAAGCGTGCGATCCGCAGGGACGCGTGAACGCCGAGCAGTTACTGCCGGGGGTGGAGTGGTGCAGCAATGCTCTTGAGGCAGCCAAAGACGCCGACGTTCTCGTAGTTCTCACGGAATGGAACGAGTTCCGCGCTGTCGATCTTATGGAATTGCGCAAGGTGATGCGGGGTAACGTGCTCGTGGATTTGCGCAATGTTTATTCGTCCGCTCAGGCAAAGGCCGTAGGGTTTATCTATCGGGGTATCGGGCGGGGTCAGCTTCAAAGTGGCTCCAATAGCGCTGCGCCTATCGTCAATAGTGACGGCGAACAGCAGAGGAATGTCAGCAGCCCAATTTCGGCCGGCTGAACTGTCCTCGAATTGGTTAGCTGGCGCTGGAGATGCAAAACTGGCCGTAGTAAGAGCGACACCACTCGACGCGCTGAATGCCTTCGAGCCAAGCCGGTCTCCTCATGATGACAAGTTCGCCGACCGATGGATTAATTTCTATCGAGAAGGCGCTTCTGATCGACCTCTTGCTAGGGGGGGCTTTGGGAAGCGCTTGGTGTGGCGATGCAGTCGATTCTGGGAAGGGGGACGTTCCGGACTTGGTGCTGCTACGCGGCGATCGGCTCGCAACGCTTCAGCATCTTGCTGCCACCGGCGATAGGACGAGCCGCGCCGCGGTGCAGGCGCTGGCTCAATCCGTTGATCGCTTGCTGGATATGCCGACTTTGTCGGTCGTCCACAAGGGAGCGACGCCTCCCAGTGAGGACAAGCACGACTATTTTAGCGTGTCCACGTCCGGGGCGAATGTGGGCGAGAGCAGCTGGGTTCCCCGTGACGGCCAAGCCGATCCCGATCTCTGCGCCGACAGCTACGACGCCCGCCGCTTGATGGTCTTCGCCGAACGCGTCCTAAACCTAGCTATCGCGGCCTATCTCACGGGGGACAAGAAATACAGCGCCAAGGCTGCAGATTTGGTGCGCTGCTGGTTTCTGGATCCAAAAACTCGCCAAAGTCCCCATTTCGAATATGCACAGGTGACGCAGGGACAAGGCTCATCGGGACAAGGCTCAAAAGGTCAGGGCCTCTTTGAGGCGCGGCAGTTGGTCTACGTAACCGAGGCCTTGCGCATACTGGAACACTGTGGAGCCCTCACGCCCAGCGAATATGTCGAACTGCGACGATGGTTTTCCATGCTTCTCGATTGGATGAGGAACAGCGACCAGGGCAAGCACGCTGCAAACTCCAGAAATAATATCGGCATCTGGTTTGGCCTTCAGTGCATTGCGTATGCTCTGTTTTGCAATCAACCTGCAAAGGCGAAGGAGGTCATTACCTCGACTTCACTTGGTCGGATCCTCGATCAAATTGAGACCGACGGCACCCTCCCGGAAGAATTAAGCCGCTCATGTCCTTCCGACATTGCTTTTACGATGGCGGTGATGGCGCAGATCAGCAGAAGCATTAAGCGCCTAGGGATAAGTATGTGGGATTCCGAGAAGGCCGAAGGGAAAGCCTTGCAACTGGCACAAGATTGGCTCTTGACCAATTTCGCTGCTGCGCGGGCCCAGGCCGAAAGCGAGCCGACTAACTCAGATGAAAACCTGCGTCGCCTTGAAGCCGGCGCCCACGCCGAGAAGACGTCAGGCCAAGAAGTCACATTAAGCGAAGCGGAGCAAGCGCGCCAACTCCTTCAACAAGACCCAAACGAGGCGACGGCGAGCCCTGAGAGCGCCAAGGAAAGACTCGAGCTTGCGGAAGCCGCGCAGGCCCGCCTCGACATGGAGCTCGCGGAGATCTACGCCAGTCGTTCATGGAAATTTACCGCGCCTTTGCGCACGGCTACTCGCCTAGCGACGCAGTTCCGTGACGCCAACTCTCTGCGCCAAAGAAAAGTAGTGTGCGGCTTGCGATCTCTGATGGAGAAAGCAGGAAGCCGTGGAGGCAAGTGGCTTAAGGAGAATTCAATTCGCCGCGGCGCCAGAGTGCTTAAACTCAAGGGCGAGTATAAGCGAAGGAAGCTCGATCTCGAGCCAGACACGTTCGTTCTTTCCAGGGTGATTGGCAACGATCTCTACCCGCGCCATAAGAAGGGTCAATCCCGAGAAAACCTGAAGTTTATACTCGACAACGAACCGGCGCTTGAGAACTGCAGTAAACGATGGGTGGTCAATCGCATCATCGATGAGCAGGAGGAGGCGGCTGTCATCGCCTTATTGAGGGAGCGTGGGCAGGATTACGAGCATATTCCCTTCGACAAGGACGCCTACCGTCGTGTTCCCTGGGATTTCGAATGCTTCCCGCACGGGTTCTTCCTGCGCGGCGACTACGCAGAACTGGAGGACTACCCTCGGAGCCGCGCCGAAGTTCGTGTCTGCCGACTGAAGAACAACTATGTGATGAACAATAACGGTGCACGAAATGCGGCCCTACGCGATGGTCGCCGCCGGGCTAAGTGGGTGCTGCCATGGGATGGCAACTGCTTCGTCACAGAGGCGGGGTGGTCTGGTTTGATGAAGGCCGTTCGCGAGGCGCCCTACCTGAAGTATTTCGCAGTTCCGATGGCTCGCGTCACCGACAACCGGCAGTTACTGCAGCCTGGGTTTTCTCCTGAGGCAGCGGAGGAGCCCCAGATTGTATTCCGTAGAGACGCCAAGGAAGAATTTGACGAAGCGGTGCCCTACGGCCGCAGGCCGAAGGTAGAGTTGCTTTGGAGATTGGGCGTACCTGGCGACTGGGACAGATGGTACGACGACGCGTGGGATCTCCCTCGTGCGGAACCAAGTGCCGAGGCGCATCAGTTCGCGCAGGCCGGATGGGTGGCGCGGTTGGCCTCCGGCCGACCGGACCTTGAGACTGCATCAAAGTCGAGCCTGATAGGGAGAGGTCAGGCGCGAGTAGAAGCCATTATCGCTACGCTTGGCCATGCGGATGAACTGGCGCTTCAGGCTTGCATCGATCCACCGCGGCTCACGGTATATGACGAGGCAGCGATCGTCGCGCTCGGACGTGCCGTCGAAGGTACAGCTGAGGCGCTGCTGCTCGAGCGACTTAAGGCGGAAGCCGACGTGGCCCTTGCGCGTGGTCCATACTCAGTCGTCGATAAGACTACCCTGCCGCCAAGTGGCGACCGCCACGACTACTGGCATCCCGCACCCTACTGGTGGCCGAATCCGGAGACACGTGACGGTCTCCCCTTTGTGCGCCGCGATGGCGATCGCGTTCCCGGTACTCAACTTTTCGAACCCGACAGTCAAAAGTATGATCGCACGCGGCTTCAGCGCCTCTTCGATGATACGACGATCCTGGCGTTGGCCTGGAAAGCAATCGGCGAAACGCGATATGCAGAGCACGGGGCAAAGCTCGTGCGCCGCTGGTTTGTTGAGCCTGATGGCCGAATGAATCCCCACCTGCGATACGCTCAGGTTCGCCGCGGCCACGACAACGATGAGGGGCAGAGTTTTGGCGTCATCGAGATGAAAGATTTGTACTTCTTTCTCGATGCCGTCCGACTTTTGACTCAGGCGGCGGCGTTCGACGAGACCGACCAGAAAGCACTTTCGAACTGGCTGCGAGAGTATCTCAATTGGCTCGAGGCGAGCCCCCAAGGAATGAAGGAACGGCGGGCAAAGAATAACCACGGAACCTGTTATGACCTTCAGGTCAGTTGCATCGCCGCCTATCTTGGGGACGCCAAGCTTTTGCTATCAACCCTTCGCGATAGTCAGGAGAGGATGCTCGAACACTTCGCGCCCGACGGCAGCCAACCCGCCGAACTCAAAAGGACGCAGACCGCTCACTACGTGTGCTTCAACCTGCAAAGCTGGATCAATCTTGCGCTGCTTGCTGAGCGTTGCGGACAAAATCTTTGGGATTTTTCGGCTCGAGATGGCCGAGGCATATGCAGAGCTTTCGAGTGGTTGGTCCCATTCATTTCGGGAGCCGAGTGGCGGTGGCCGCAGACTGATCCATTTGACGTCGATCGTTACTGGCCGCTCTTCTACGCGTGCACCGACCACTATACTACTCTCCGTCGGATGTATGAGAAAATCCCTCCGAGCCGTCTTTCCGTCAAGCCGGTTTACTTTCCTCATGACGGCATAAAGCCGTTTTGGATGTTGGATAAACCTCCACAGAAGGAGATGGGGATAGGGCGGCCTAACGGGTGTCGCCACCCCATGAATCGCGGTTAAGTGACGTGCCGCGACCTCCAGCCCAGCCGGGGCGGAGAGAGAGTCTTAGAAGCTTGGGGCTTGGATAAAGACCACGGACGCCCGTTGCTGAGGCCTTGCCTTGCTCCAAAGATGCTTGCAGTCGGCATTACGCAAGTTTAGAGAAAACCGTCAATCCATCTACGAGTGAGGATTCTGCCGTGAAGATATGTATGATCGGTGCAGGTTACGTTGGCTTGGTCTCGGCCGCTTGCTTCGCCGATTTTGGTTGGAACGTTCATTGTGTTGACAAGGACGCAAATCGTGTTGAAGACCTGAAACAGGGGCGCATGCCGATCTATGAGCCGGGCCTTGATGACCTCGTTGAGCGAAACTCTGCGGCAGGCCGAATACGCTTTACCAACTCACTAGAGGAGGCTGTAAGTGGCTCGGATATAGTGCTCCTGGCGGTAGGCACTCCGGTCCGTCGTGGCGATGGCTATGCAGATCTTAGTTATATTTTCCAAGCAGTCGAAGATCTCGCCCCGTATTGCGAGCAGAATATCGTCATTGCCACCAAGTCCACTGTCCCGGTCGGCACAAGTCGTGAAATCGAGCGCAGACTACGAACTTTACGGCCGGAACTCGACTTTGCCGTTTGCTCCAATCCTGAGTTCCTACGTGAAGGTTCAGCCATTCGAGATTTCACCCATCCAGATCGAGTGCTGGTAGGCGTTGATACGTCGCGTGGTCGAGAGCTCATGGATCGCCTGTATGAGCCGCTAGCCTTACGCAACGCTCCAATAATTTTCACATCCAGAGAATCGGCAGAGTTAGCAAAGTACGCGGCCAACGCTTTTCTAGCTCTGAAGATATCCTTCATTAATGAGTTGGCAGACCTTTGTGAGACGGTCGGCGCAGATGTAAACGAAATTGCAAACGCAATCGGCGCAGACGGACGGATTGGTCCGAAGTTCCTGCACGCAGGACCTGGCTATGGAGGTTCTTGCTTCCCCAAGGACGTAAGCGCCCTAATCAGAACTGCGCGCGAGGCAAGATCCCCTCTTACAATCATCGAGCAAGTTGAGAAAGTAAACCTTGAGCGCAAAATCGCTATGGCTCGCCGTATCGAGGAAGCAGCCGGTGGGATCGTACAAGGCAAGACTATTGCAGTACTAGGAGTCACGTTTAAACCCAATACAGATGACATGCGAGAAGCGCCTAGCCTCGTCATTCTGCCACTGCTTCAGTCACGAGGCGCAATAATCCACGTTTGCGACCCACAGGGCCGCAAGCAGGGTAAAGATTTGCTGCCAGGTGTTGAGTGGTTTACGAGCGCCACGGAGGCCGCAAGGGATGCCGATATGCTCGTTGCACTTACTGAATGGAATGAGTTCAGAGCCATTGACCTCGAGGAAATATTCCAGCACATGCGGGGCAACGTGCTCGTCGATCTTCGCAACGTTTTCTCACCACAACTCGCTGAAGCAGCGGGTTTTAGCTATTCAGGAATTGGTCGCGGTGACACGCGCTACGACGAGCGGAGCCAATCACTCGAAATAAACAAGTCGGCTACAATGAACTGAAAGATCCAAATTCCTGATATCAAGACCTCTCATCACGAATGAGCCTGGATGCAAGCTAACGCATTGATCAGATGAGCTACTCGGATCAATGACGCCCGTATAAGGAACTGGGAGCGAGATATCAAGCTAGAGATAGCGGCGCAAGTAGCCCCTACCTGACATCTTTTTAGGTTTCTGATGACTTCATCTCCCAAAATTTTTGAGAAAGCGCATCGAGCTCTTTCGAAGCAAGATTTTCGGGTTGCGAGTTCATACGCTAAGAAAGCGGAGGAACTTGTTTGGTCAGATATCAGCGTCTACGACCGAAAGCGCAAAACCGCTCCGCGATATTCCATCATCATTGTTCTTCTGCATTGGCATCCTGATCTCGCCGAAGCGCTGCGCCGGCTGTCGCGCTATGGCGATGACGAAAAGTTTGAGCTCATATTTGTCAACAATGGCGATTTAAACAGGCAGGAGGCTATTCCTAAGGAAATCGGACACTATCGCTGGATAGATGTCGGCTTCAACTATGGTTGTTCCGGAGGTAGAAACGTTGGAGCTCGGCTAGCTCGAGGCGAATTCATTATTTTTCTAGATGATGACGGATTTATTGAGGATCAGACAATTGAAGCGCTCACTGAAACAATTCTGCGAACCAGCGCTCTTGCCGTAAGAGGGCGCGTGTTACCGAAATCTGGTTCTCCCGCTTCCGCCGAACATTACGATCTTGGTAATACCGTAATTTACAGCGTGCCGAACGCAGAGGGAGTTTCGATATGGAAACGACAGGCCTTCCTCGAGAGCGGAGGCTTTGATACGCTTCTTGCTGGAGGAGAAGGCTTAGCGCTTTGGTCTAGGATGTACGAGACGCACGGTCCAGCGGGGTTTCTATACTCTCCCAAAGCTGTTCTCAGGCATGACTACGCGGAAGATTCTACGCGGTTTGCCAGCAAGAAAGCTCGGCAAGCCATCAGCGAGGCTTACCTCGCTTTCGCCTACCCCAACGCGCATAGGTGGAGATACGAAGCAGCGCTGCAATTTACCGAACGAGCCGTGGAGATGAACCCAGATGATCCACAACTCTACAGCTATATTGGACGACTGGAGCAGAAGCGCGGAAAGTTGGATAACGCTGAGAATGCACTTAGAAGAGCTATTGCGCTTGATCCGACTCTTGCCGATGCGCACTGCACGCTGAGTAAGGTTCTGGTAGAAAAGGGTCAGAAAGAAGATGCGATTGATGCAGCAAGGCGGGCCGTGTCCTGTGCTCCCGAAGATGTAAGGATCCAGAACCATCTCGGTCAATTACTCAGCCGAGTTGGACTTCAAAGTGATGCTGAGGTTGTTGTGATGCGGGCGCTAAGACTTGATCCATGTCTGGCCGAGGGTCACCGCACCCTGAGTTTGGTGCGGCTTGAGCAAGGCCGTAACGAGGAAGCAATTGCGTCAGCTAGACGAGCGATTGACTGCACTCTTGACAAGGTGAGGTACTATGACAGCTTTGGGAAACTTCTCTGGAGGCTGGGCTGTCTCGACGAGGCGGAAGCAGCCGAGAGGCATGCGATTGACCTTAATCCACGCTTCCCTGAAGCCCATCGCACGCTCAGTCAGGTGCTACTTCAACAAGGGCGCGCGAAAGAAGCGATCGCTTCCGCGCGTCGCGCGGTGGACCTTGTTCCAGACAGCGCGAAATATCATTACAACCTCGGCGTTGTCCTGCGCAACAGCAAACATCTTCGCGAGGCGGAGACCGCTCTACGACGCGCCGTTGATCTGAAACCAGATATGACCAAAGCATTGGAATTGCTGAATGTGACCTGCAAGAGACAGACCTTGTCTAGACGAGCCCTCTCGTGGATTCGGCACTGGTTGAGCCGTTCTGGAAGTTAGAGATCCTAATGAAGCACACATTCCAGGCTCTATGGATCGGTGGTCCCTTAACGCCCTACGAGACTTTGTGTTTAAAGTCTTTCTTGGACGCTGGTCACGCCATTCATCTCTATACATACTGCTCATCACTCACCGTGCCCGCGGGAGTGCAATTAAAGGATGCGCAAGAAATCCTCAATAAGAACGAATATTTTACGTACAAGAAGGGCGCAGGTGCCGGATCTCATTCCGCCTTTTCAAATTTGTTCCGTTACAAAATGCTTTATGAGAGGGGTGGATGGTGGATAGACACGGACGTCATTTGCCTATCTTCAGAAATACCGGAGTATGAGGAGTTTTTTGCGTTTGAATCTGCCGAGATAGTCAACGGAGCTGTCTTGCGATTCGAGGATGGCGATCCAATTATGAATAACTGTTTGCAAGAGGCCTCCCGTATTCGGGATGCGGCCTCTTGGGGTGAGATAGGTCCGCGTCTTATAACGCGCGCACTTAGGGAGACCGGAAGAATTGAGGCCGCGATGCCTGAACAGCTCTGCTACCCCATTCATCATCGCGAAGCATTAGACTTGCTCCAACCTTCGCTTACTGAGCAGTTGACCCACCAAATTCAGGGATCCTTGTTTCTCCACTTATGGAACGAGGTTTTTCGCCGTGGTGGCGTGGCAAAAACCATGCTTCCACCGGCGGGCTCGCTTTTGAGGACCCTTGCTGATCGGCACGGCGAAACCGGTTGGGCTGGCGAGTATGACACAAATGGGCTTGAAAAGTTGCTATCTTTGAAGGCGGACCTGGATCAAGCGAATAGGGAGCTAAAAGCTCTGCGACGAGAGAGGAATGATCTTAAAAAGAGAAAGTGCTTTATTAATAGATCAAGATGGCGAATT
>CAZUKP010000067.1:14169-15908 GCA_964620915.1 uncultured Hyphomicrobium sp.
ACAGCAAAAATAGAACGTCCGGCTTTTCCTTATTGAAGAAGCTGGCAAGCCAACTTCGAAGGCTCGTCTAGCTGACCTGAGCCCCTTGTTTAATCCTGAGGGATCTTTCGAGGGGCCGGTGCTCAGAGCAATAAATATCCGGACTGCGTGGTGTGGAAATAGTGCCTCTCTGCTTATGTTCCCAGTATTTTCAACCTTGCATATGTCCGCGGAACATTTTGAGTCGCGCAGGAGGAGAGATGCATGGAACACAATATTGCGCAAGGTCCGGTCCAAAAATGTCAAGTGTGCGGAGCAGAGGATTTAGAACTCGTCATTGACCTTGGACATCAACCCCTGTGCGACTCCTTATTGAGCAAAGATCAGCTGAATTCGCCGGAGGCGACGTATCCATTGCGTCAAGTTTGGTGTAAGCAATGCACACTCAATCAAATTGATTACGTTGTTCCTGGCGATCTTGTTTATCATCTTGATTATCCATACCGAACGGGCGTCACAAAGGAGTTGGCGGCCTATCAGGAACAGATGGCGATCGATGTCGTTTCCGACCTGCGAATTCCCCCCGATAGCCTGGTCGTCGACGTCGGCTGCAACGACGGCACGCTATTGTCATCGTTCGCAGACCAAAAAATGCGTGTTGTGGGAGTTGAACCAACCAACATAGCCCAGTTCGCTAGAGAAAACGGCATTGAAGCCCTACAAGCGCCATTTGATAGAGACGTTGCAACACAGATCGTAGAAAGTCATGGTCAAGCCAAGATCGTTACGGCAACGAACGTCTTTGCCCATATGGCCTCATTAGGCGATGTAATGAACGGGCTGGAGACGCTCGTTGCTGCCGATGGTTTTTTTGTACTAGAAAATCATTACCTTCCCGCAATCATGGAGAGGCTGCAATATGACACAATTTACCATGAGCACTTGCGTTCATACTCCCTACGTTCATTGACGACGCTATTTGGCTTCTATGATTTCACAGTGGTAGAAGCAATGAAGGTTAGTCGCTACGGCGGTAATATTCGGATGTATGTAGCCAAGGGTAAATCCGCCGTCCCGAGTCCATCAGTATCGCGCATACTAGAAGAAGAGAAATCCCTTGGATTGCAAGACCCAGAATACTATCGGCGCTTTCGCGAGAAATCGATCGCTTTGAAAAATGAGCTACTCGGTTTGGTCGTGGATTGCAACCGCAGGGGCTTTAGTGTTGTTGGGAACTCCTGTCCGGGCAGGTGCAGTACGCTACTAAACTTCGCTGGAATAGGCCCTGATTTGATGCCCTACATCGGCGAGCAACCTGCGAGTCTGAAATTAGGCAAACATCTGCCGGGTAAGCATATTCCTGTCGTGAATAACCAGCGCCTTATCGAAGAACAGCCAGACTATGTCGTTCTATTGGCATGGCACTATGCTGAGCCCATAGCGCAGCAGTTGCGCTCGCGCGGGCTCCGTTCAAAACTCATAATCCCGATGCCCGAGGTTAAAGTCCTTGATCTCTAGCTCGCATGGCGAGGGCCCAAACACCATAGCACTGTTCGGAGGCGGTCGGTGGGCACGAATTCTTATAGACGTTCTTTGCAACCTTGTTTCCCAGTCGACTCAAATATTTTGGGTTACGCGGCATAACTATGAACTGGCAAACGAGCATATACATTCCCGTGGGTATGCGCGAGTTGTCCCTCATACAGAATGCCGTTTCGATCATCAATCTCGCGGTGCATATCGAGGCTCCGGCGCAGAAT
>CAZUKP010000068.1:0-15081 GCA_964620915.1 uncultured Hyphomicrobium sp.
CGAGCTTCGGGCGCGCCACCAAGAAGTCGATCGACTACGCCGTGATGGAGCGGACCGACCGCGCCGCGGTGCTTGAGGCCGACATGGGCTGGTCGGATCTCGGCACCTGGAGTTCGGCGATCTCCTTCACACCTCACGATGAGGAAGGTAACTCGGTGCGCGGCGACGGCGTCACGCTCGATTGCCGCAATGTACATGTGCGCTCCACCGAGATCCTCACCGCCGCGGTGGGACTCGAGGACATCATCGTCATCACCACGCCCGACGCAGTGCTGGTGCTCAACGCCAACGAGGCTGACAAAGTTAAGGCGCTGGTCGAGGATCTCAAGCTGCGAAACCGCCGCGAGGTGATCGAACACCGGCGGGTTTACCGCCCTTGGGGCTACTACCAGAGCGTCGACGGCGGCGCGCGCTACCAGGTCAAGCGGATCCTGGTACGTCCCGGGGGCCGGCTCTCCTTGCAGAAGCACTTCCATCGCGCCGAGCACTGGATCGTCGTCAAGGGCACCGCCGAGGTCACCCGCGACGAGAACGTCGTCCAAGTGCACGAGAACGAGTCGATCTATCTGCCGATCGGCTGCCAGCACCGCCTGTCGAATCCCGGCAAGATCGACCTTGAGCTAATCGAGGTGCAGACCGGCAGCTATCTCGGCGAGGACGACATCGTGCGCCTCGAGGACATCTATAATCGCGTCTGACGCCGGCGCCGGAAGTGGGCCCAGTGGCACTGCGCTTCTCTATCATCACGCCGACCTTCAACCGCCGCGATATGCTCGTGGAGGCGCTCGACAGCGTGGCCCGGCAAGACTGGCCCGAAATCGAGCACATCGTCGTGGATGGGGGCTCGACGGATGGGACCTTGGACCTTATCGCCAGCCGCCCCGAGCTTCGCCTGATCGGCGGCCCGGACGAGGGCGTCTACGACGCGCTCAATAAAGGCATCGCCGCGGCTACAGGCGACGTTTTCTGCTTCTTGAATTCCGACGACGCATTCGAGCCAGATGCATTATCGGCTGCGGCGATGGCGTTTACTGGCGCTTCGACTTGCGACAGCGTATGCGGCTCCGCGCGTCTTGTAGCTGGCGGCGTGACGCTTGAGGTCTACGATCGCGAGGAAGACAAGCGCCTCACGTCGGCGCGGACGGCGCTGCTCGGCGCCTCGATGATCAACGCGCGGTTCTTCCGCCGACGAGCGCTAGAAAAGGTTGGAGCCTTCTCCCTCGAGTTCCGGATCGTCTCGGACCGGGACTTTCTTACGCGGGCGGTGACGCGTGGTTTGCGAACCAAACCCATCCAGCCTCTGGTTTACAGCTACCGGAGGCATCACGCCTCACTCTCCTTTTCGGGTGAAGCCTCCCGCCGTCCCGCTATCTGGCGGGAGCTCCTAAGTGTCGCGCGGTATTGGGCGCAGGCGGAAGAGGCGTCTTCTGAGACGAAGTGCGTCGCCCGAGCTCTCGAAGGCCGCTGCCTCGGCCGCCTCATCCAGCAAGACCTCAAGGCCAGCCGTCCGGCGGACGCTTGGCGCCTCTTACAACAAGGGGAGCGAGGATTGTTCGGCAATCTTGGTTTGGTCGCAAGAGGCATCTTCGATGCTGCGGCGCGGCCTCGCTAGCCAGCGCTGCGGAGCCGTGCAACGTTCCCTGAAATTAACCGCGTGTCGCGCGATGTCCGATGGCTCTGCTTATGTCGGCGCCGACCGCCTTGAGGGCGGAGAGCATAAGGCCGGGCCTCTTCCACGGGCTGTAAAAAAATGACTCCCCGAGCGCGCGGAGTGCTTGGCCGAAGCGTTTTTTGCGGTAGTAAGTGGCCGCGAGCTCATATTGGATCGCCGACAGCAGAATCCGCCGATCGGCGCGCCCAAGTTCATAGCGACCTACTCTAGCGTAGCCCGCCATTCGTTGAGCTGCAGCGATGAACTGCGCCTCGTTGACGTGTGCGTAGCGGTCATGATGCACGTCAACGAGAACCTCGCGCAAACCTTTGATCGATGTGCATTTGGCAGCCAGGATAAGCCAGTCCCAATCCTCAAGACGTGAAAGATTTTCGTCCATGTCCCCTACCACCTTCCACAGTTGACGTTCGATCATCAAGGTCGAGCCGGGCGAGATCCGGCAGCCCTTCAGTATCTCGCGTAGGTCGCTGTCCGGTGGCGGCAGACGCCGGTCGAATGTCCCGCCTTCGTCGACTAGGGCGAAGCCGGTGCAGGAGGCGCGTATGTCAGGCTTCGAACGCATGAAGGCAACTTGCCGCGCCAGCTTCTCGGGATGCCACGCGTCATCGGAATCTAGAAAGGCGATGTACTTTCCCTTGGCCTCTCTGGCGCCTGTGTTCCGTGCGGCTGCGGCACCGCTGTTCGCTTTGTGACGAAGCAGGCGGGCGCGCGGCTGATCCGCAATCACCTCGGCAACTGGCTCTGTCGAGCCATCATCGACAACGATCAGCTCGTAGTCCTCAAAATTTTGGAGCCCCACGCTCAAGACTGCCCGACGCAGCGTCTCCTGGCGGTTAAAGACCGGCATGACCACCGAAACGATGGGGTTGCTCATGGCTGGTTAGCACCTAGCTCGTATTGCCCTGCATGTGAATGGCTCTCCGCAAGAGAGCGACCACTTTGCCTTGCGCTGCTCCGTGTCCGCCCATTGCCGGCTCGGTCTGCGAGGCGAAAAATGCGACGATCTCGGCTGATCCTTGGCCAAAATAGCGTTGCCTCCTTTTGCCCTCGCGCCGGGCCCGTGGCAAGGGCAGAGTCGCCCAGAAGGCGCCACGAAGCTGGTAGAATACGAACATGGGCATAGAACGATCTGCAAGAACCAAGGACGCCGGATGAGCGCCGATCCTTTGAGGATTGCAATGTTCAGTACAGCAACATCCGGAGGGGCGGGTGCCGCAGCACTGCGCGTGCATGACAGCCTCAGATTGGTCGGGGCGCAGTCAACCCTTTATGTTGGTCGCCGCGAGCGGATGGGGCATGCGGGGGTGGTGAGACTTTATGAGGCGGATGAGGGGCGGCAGCCGCCATTGGTGCCGAATTTCACGATCTTCTCCGTCGATGCACCTGGAATTCCCGACGACGTGCTTGAGCGCATCATCGCCGAGGCCGATATCTTAAATCTGCATTGGTACGCCAGGTTTGTGTCACTGAGCAACATAGAGCGAATGTCCCGCAGTGGTAAGCCGGTCGTGCTGACGATCCGCGACATGAACCCTCTCACCGGAGGATGTCACTTCTTTCACGGGTGCTCCAACTGGAAGGGGGACTGCTCGCCGTGTCCTCAATTTTTCCAGAGCGATATCACGCTACCGAGTGCCATGCTCGAGGCCAAGCAAGCGTTGTGGGACCTAGACAACATCACTGTCGTTGTCTTGAGCGAGCACACGCGCCGCATCGTGGAGATGTCGTCCCTCTTCGCGCGGTCCAGAGTTGAAACGATTGCCAATCCGATCGACACGACCGTGTTTCGGCCGCAAAATTGGGAGGAAGCGCGGCGAGAGTTCGGTGTTTCGCCTCAAAGGCGGGTCATCGCCTATCTGCCGTCTTTCAGCAGTGCTGTTAAAGGCTTCGATGAAGCACAGGTTGCGCTCCGGGGCGTCTCTCGAGAGGTGGCCGGCTGCCTTCTTCTCTGCGCCGGTGAACTCGGCCAGACGCTCGATGCGGGGATGGATGTCGTGAATGTCGGCTTCATAGCCGACAAGAGACATCTAGCCCGCTTCTATGGTTGCGCCGACGTGACGCTCGTCCCGTCCACCGAGGAGACATTCTCCAATACAGCAGCCGAGTCTGTTGCTTGCGGGACTCCTGTCGTGGGCTTCGAGACGGGAGCGATAGCGGAGATCGCGCAAGGAAAGCGCGGCCGCGCGGTTCCGGTAGGTGATACGGATGCGTTATCGGGTGCGCTGGCGGCGATCCTGCGTTCTAAGAAGCCCGCAAAAACGGAGCTGCATCGCTACGTTGCCAAGAGGTTCGGTGCGCGCGATATCGGGCGGAGATATATTAAGCTGTTCGATGAGTTGCGCGCCAATATGAAGGCTGATCGTGTGGCGACGGGCAGCAATAGAGTCAGTGGCGATGGTCGAAGAGAGGCGCGTGCGCATCTCGACGTGATGATGGAACAGTACTTGGAGCGGGGTGGGCATCGCACCATGGGGTTGCAGCGACTTCTGAATGCGGCAAAGCTATTTCTCTGGAGCAATCGAGAGTTTCGCAGAAAGCTCCGCGAGAAGTGGTCGACGCGGCTCCGGTTGGGTGCGTGACGCAGATTCTGGTACAGCCATAATGACGACCCCAGTGAGCAGCCACCTAGTAGGGACACTGCGCCGCCTCGATACGCGGAGACGTGTGGCGTGGGGGGCCATATGTGACGCGGTAAGTTGGGTCGGGTCCGCCCTCCTTCCGCATTATCGCCGGATCCTCCCGACCTCAGCGAGGGAGTTACTCCCGGAGTGGTTAAGGTTCGCCGTCAAGCGAAACCTAAAGATCAGCGATGCGGTGACCCGCGTTCAGCACCTTAGCGTACGACTGAATGAACTGGGTTTCGTGGAGAGGGCGCGAGATGACCTCGTGCAGCTTTCGGTGAGGGGGAAGGCGGAGGAGCGGCGGCTTGCCAGTTGGGAACTTGCCCTGTGGCACGCGAACCAGGGGACCCCGGACAATGCGGCCATCGCCCTACAGATGCTCGATCGCGCGTTGGTAGGGAGATCAGACGCCGAGCGACTCAGGCGGGACGCCATCTTGCGCGCCGAATGCCACGCCTCGCTCGGCGCCACAAGGACTGCAGGTTGGGCGTTGGCTTCCCGGCTCGAAGTTGCGCCGCATCCCGATTTGTACCTTGCATTGGCGAATCTTCAGCAGGATCCGGCAGCGCGCCTAGCCCGGGTGAATGAGGCGCTGCGGTGCCATGGTCTTGCCGAACTGGCGCTTCGATCCGATGCAAGTCAGGCTCTTTATGATCGTCTTAAGGCTGCTACGTTCCTCGAGCCTGCGCAGGGGCCAAAGGTCACCGTCCTCATGCCGGCCTTCAACGCAGCCAATCATATTCGGACAGCGCTGGAGGCGCTCAGCGAGCAGACATGGCGAAACCTTGAGGTGCTAGTCGTCGACGACGTCAGCGACGACGCGACCCCGGACATCGTGGAGGCGTTTTCGATCGGCGATCCGCGCATCAGACTCATTCGTGCCGGTGCCAATCGCGGCAGCTACGTCGCGCGAAACCTTGGCCTCCGGGAGGCAACGGGCGCGTTTGTGACGACCCATGATGCTGATGATTGGTCGCATCCACAAAAGATCGAAATCCAGGCACGGCAACTTATGACCAGTCCGCGTCATGTCGCTACTACGTCACAGCAGGCGCGCGCAACTAGCGCCCTATCATTCCACAGGCGTGGTAGTCCCGGCTATTACATCTTCGACAATATGTCGTCACTCATGTTCCGACGGGAGCCTGTTCTCAACAATTTGGGCTTCTGGGATTCGGTGAGGTTTGGGGCCGATTCTGAGTATATCGAGCGCATCCGCCTGGTGTTCGGCAGGACTTCCATTGGGAGCCTGCCCGAGAAGCCTCTGTCCTTTCAGAGGCAATCGGAAAGTTCATTGACGGCACACCAAGCGTTCGGTTACACGGGGTTTTCCATGGGGGCTCGACTTGCCTACCATCAGGCATCTCGCGCGTATCACCGTCGCTCGAAGAAATTCTTCTACGCGTTTCCGCAAATAAAAAGACCATTTGCTGTTCCCGAGCCGATGCTACCCTTATCCGATGTGATTAAGGGGTCGCCACGTCTGTTCGAAACCATCTTGGTCTCCGATTTCCGGATACCGGGCCAGCTCGAGACGCGGAACCTTGCGCACGTGAAGGAGCATACGCGTAAGGCAGGCCGCGTGGGGCTTGTGCAAATGGCAAGCTACGACTTCGATCCCACTGCTGATGTTCTACCGGTATTCCGCGCCCTAGAAGATGCCGGCAAGCTTGAGTTCATCGTCTATGGCGAAACGGTGCGGTGCAAGCGACTAGACGTAATTCATCCGCACGTGCTCGAGGAACTACAGCGCTTCGTACCAGATATTGAAGCTGAAAAGATCCACGTGCTCGTGGAACAGGCGCCATGTTCTTTGACTAGTGCCGCACCGTTGAGAGAGTGGCTTGATAGGTGCAGAAGGAACTCCCGGCGCTATTTTGCACGAGCGGACGTCTGGTTGTCCAACGACCCAAAGCTCGACAAGCTGTTGGCTGAAACACGGAACAACGGCAACAGCAACATGTCCCACCGTCACAAGCCGCGGTAGACCGTCTCCACGCCGCTCGGAATCGGGGGATCAGAATGAACATTGTGAGGCAGTACTGGAGTTGGCCCACGATTCTTGCTCTGCTCATTCTCGCGGGCGGCGCGGCGTTACGGTTTTCCTTTGCCGATGTCAACTCATATTGGCTTGACGAACTCTACTCGGTCGTCCTTTTCGGCGTTGACCACGACTCAGCAGTCGATGCGATTTTGTATTTGAGTCGCCGATCAATTCATCCGCCGCTTTACCAGTGCGTACTATATAACTGGATGTCGGTCTTCGGCGACAGTGAGTTTGCAACGCGAACACTTTCGAATCTCTACATCCTCGGCGCCACTTTGTGCATCTACTTGTCAGTTCGACGGGTCTACGGGGCGTGGCTCGGTGTTATTGTCGCCCTTGCATTCACCCTAAGCTACACGCCGACCTATTACGGCATGGAGACGCGCTCTTATGCGCAGACCATTTTCCTGACTGCATTATCGACGCTGTGCCTCATTCATGCGCTGCCGCGCATGGTCGAGAAGTCATGGCGTCATTTGGTGAGAGATGGATGGCTTTATGCCTTGCTGGCGTCGAACTTCGCACTTCTCATGACGCACTATTACAATTTGCTCTTCCTGGCAGCGCAGGGGCTCTTTCTCATCATCTACTTGCTCTTTCGCAGCGATTTTCGCAATGCGATTGCGAAATCCTTAGCGGTCGGTATTACACCGCCTGTCTTGCTGCTCCTGAGTTGGGGCCCCGTGATTATCGCAACCTATAGCAAGAAAGCCGACAACGAAAAGTATCTCGTGGAGCATTTCCCAATGGCTCCCTGGAATATCTTCTCCGAAATGGTGCTAGAACCTAACCTCCACACGCCATTCCTTTATTACCTGGCTCTGATCCTCGTTGTTTTTCTTACTCTTCTAACAGCAATGAGGTTTGTCCAGCGATCTCATGAAACAACGCTCTTTACCTTATGGTTCCTGCTCGCGACCATTGCGCCCGCTTTGCTGGCCTTTGCCGTGTTCTACGCCTCTGGCCATGAACGCTACAGCAGCCGCTACTTCGCCTTTTCTGTCGGACCTCTTGTGATTCTCGTCGTTTTGGGTGCCCGTGAAGTCGTAGCGGCCATTGGCCGCGCAATGGCTCTGCCAACCGGCGCCACCCTCGTAGCTACGGCTGCGATCGCGGTTAGCCTCTTCCTGCCCGGCAGTCTCTATGCTTTGCAAAAACCAAAGGCGGACTGGCGTGGCATCGCCCGTGATATTGTGGCTCGCATCGAGCGCGAACCGGCTAAGAGCTTCGCCTTATACGAAACAACCTCTCGAAGCTACCCAACCCTGAATTACTACTTAAGCCGGTACTCTGATAGCATACGGGTTTTTGAGACACTTACCCGCAAGTCTGAGCGAAGACAACACGATCTTACCTTCAACACGCCGAAAACTGATTATGCCATCATTGCCTTTACTCATCAGACCACTTCGGATTTTCCAACTACACTTAAAATTTTAGGCAGCCAGATGGACTTATCTGAAAATCATGTTGAGCACGGTCGCGGTTATCTGGTTTATACTGTTCCTTAGATCATAGGACATGGCCTCTTCGTCGAGTCTGAGACCAAGCTTAGCCGAGCGGACAGCACATGCTAATCTAGGAGGCAAGGGAGTTCCGTGGGAGCACTAACAGTAGGGACCGAAGGGTTGACCGTTCAGGAAAAACCAGCATCGAGGTGCGCGATTCATCCATCAGCGCCAAGCGTTTCTGTTGTCATTCCGGTCTATAACGAGAAGGAGTCCTTGCTTCCGATCAGGGATGCCCTACGGCAAGAGCAAGTACCTCAGACGGGACCATTCAGAATTATATTTGTCGACGACGGGAGTACCGACGGCTCCTGGTCGATCATGGCAGATATGGCGAAGGAAGACGCAGACATAACGAGCATCAGGTTGAGACGAAATTTCGGCAAGGCGACAGCGCTGAACGCCGGTATTCGCGCAGCCAGGACTAGAATAATTATAACTATGGACGCTGACCTTCAAGACGATCCGGCCGAGATTTCTAGTTTTCTAACAAAAATTGATGAAGGTTATGACGTCGTTTCTGGCTGGAAGGAGGTTCGTAAAGACTCGCCCGAAAAGGTTCTGCCTTCGAAAATATTCAATTATGTGACTTCCCGGCTCACAGGCGTAAAACTTAAGGACATGAATTGTGGGTTTAAAGCCTACCGTCGGGAGGTATTCGATTCAGTATCGCTTTATGGCGAGCTACATCGTTTTATTCCAGTGCTAGCTGATTCCGTCGGGTACAGGGTCGGCGAGATTCCTGTAAAACACCATCCGCGTAAGTTTGGCCAATCAAAATACGGTTTCGCACGCTATTCACGTGGATTTCTGGATCTCCTGACGACGCTTATGATCACGCGCTACGATAGACGCCCAGGACATTTATTTGGTGGCGTAGGTTTGTTGATGTCCTTCGCAGGCTTGGCGCTTTTGACCTATCTCAGCGTCGCTAAGATCGCGTTTGGAGAATCAATCGGTGAGCGCCCGCTTCTTATGCTGGGCATTTTGCTAATGATTCTAGGATGTCAAATGCTTCTATTCGGTATGCTATCTGAGTTGATCATACACCGCACAGAGCGGTCAAACGAGCGAGCCATCGTGGCCGAAGTTGTGGGCCTGCGCGGGGACGAACTCTCACTGATGGACGACAATCACAGCTAAATCCATTTTGACGAAGCGGGGCTTATAGAGCCAACGCGCTAACTCGATAGCAACACATCCCAAACTGTTCATCAGCTCACATTTGTAGCCTGAACCTCAAATATATGACCGCATTTTCGAATTCTCGTTTGTCGTTGCGGATGCTAGGCACACTCTTAATGCTCGCATCACTCGCCCTTATGGGCGTTCTACTTTGGTCTCAGAGGAATGTTGTCATTAATTTTCGCCCGAGTTTCGGCGACCTCATCGTATTTGGACTTAGTGCAGTCATATTCTGCGTGGCTGGAGCGTGCAAGGCGATAGCGTGGCGTATTCTACTGCAGTGGTCAGGCGAGAATGAAGTTCCCTGGCTGGTGAGCCTACGCATCTATGCACGGTCTGAGATCGCAAAATACCTGCCAGGCAATGTCATGCAGCTTCTCGGTCGTCATGCCATGGGTCGCAAGATTGGTTGGTCGCATGCAGGTCTGGTTTTATCGAACGCCTTCGAAATGCTGATGATCCTTATTGTTAGTTCGGTAATCGCTGTTGTCGGGCTTGTGCTCACCGGCATCGAAGTAGAAATGGTTCAATTGCCGGTGCTCCTAGGCCTGATTGCTTGTCTTCTAGCCGGCGCCATCGTTGTCTTGCGCTTGGTGCCGCGTCTTGTGGTGGGTATATGGCCGGAGGTTGCCAACAGGCTAAGGAGTCGAGACCTTAGCGGCCTTTGGCCGGTAGGCTTGTTGCATGTGGCATACTTTATGATCGGAGGTCTCGTCACGATACTCGTTAGCGACGTGGTACTTGAGCAACCAATTAGTGCGGAGTACTGGCCCGCGCTGATCGCGCTGTTCGCAATTGCTTGGACCGCGGGCGTGATCACGCCCGGAGCACCCTCAGGAATTGGCATTCGCGAGGCGGTGCTTGTCGCGGGCCTAAGCCCGGTGGCGTCGCCGGCCAGCGCAGTGCTCATCGCAGGCTTGCTCCGTCTCATTTCGGTCGTCGGAGATATATTGTTCTTCTTGATAGGTATTTCAGAATACTCTTACTGGCACCCCCGAGAAGCAAAGAAGGCCGAAGACGGCCAGTCTAGGGCCTAACGAAATGCTTGCCGCAGACAGAATACGCCCATGACGGATCAACGGTCCCATGTAGAATTCCTAAAGAGGGAGCTGGAGGCAGCGCAGCGCGCTTTGACGGAGTCGAAACAGGCTTCCGCGCAGCTCGTTAGGGCCAAAAGCGAAGCCGAAGCTCGTCTCGAAAAGACGGTCGCCGATTTACAAGAAGCTAGGAACGAACTCCACGCAATAGCGAGATCTCTGACTGAGGTCTATGCCAGCCTATCGTGGCGAATTACCGCACCGGTTCGAGCCTTTTCGCGCCTCCTTTCACTCAGACAAAGCTTCTTACTGGTTGCGAGGGGCGTGAGTAGGTTGCGCCACGGAAGAGTTGCCAATCTATCGCATGCTCTCCGGCGCATCACTCAGCGACAAACTCTCAAGATCGAATACAAAAGGAAGAATCTGCATACAGAAGTCGATCGCTTTGTGCTTTATCGGATTATCGGCAACGATCTTCATCCGCGCCATCAAAAAGGACAGTCACGGGAGAACGTGCGCTTCATTCTTGAAAATGAGCCAATACTAGAGAACTGCGAAAAACGATGGGTGGTCAATCGCATCATCGATACGCAGGAAGAAGCAGCGATAATTTCTTTGCTAGAAGAACACGGGCAGACATATCTGCGTATTCCATTTGATATCGAAGAGTACAGGCACATACCTTGGGACTTTGAGTGCTTTCCAGAAGGTTTTTTCCTGCGTGACGCTTCCTTAGTGCTGAGCGAATACGACCAGGCACGGGCTAAAGTTCGAGCCTGTCGGCACAAGAATAATTATGTGATTAATAACAATGGTGCTCGAAATGCGGCTTTGCGTGAGGGGCGTAGCTTGGCAAAATGGATCCTGCCATGGGACGGCAATTGCTTCGTCACGAAAGCGGGCTGGACGGAATTGGTGAACTCGGTGCTGAAGCAACCCCACTTCAAGTACTTCATAGTTCCGATGGCTAGAATTACGAATAATCGGGAGCTTCTGGATCCCGGCTTCTTGCCCGCCGCCACTGAAGAACCGCAGGTTATCTTTCGCCGCGACGCTGCGGAAAAGTTCAACGAGGCGGTCCCTTACGGTCGGAGACCCAAGATTGAGTTGTTTTGGAGACTGGGAATCCCTGGCGACTGGGATCGATGGTATGATGATTCTTGGGATCTTCCTCGACCGAAAAGAAGTTTGGAAGCTGGTCAGTTTGCTCGGGCTGGATGGGTGGCGCGCCTGTTTTCCGGTCGCAAGGACCTCGAGGTCTCCTCGAAATCCAGCCTGAAAGGCCGCGGTTTGGCGCGAATCGAGGCCATCACCTCGACGATCCAACGTCTCGACGAAAAGGCGTTACTGAGCAACTTCGATCCTATGGGCCTCACCGCTTATGATGAGGAAGCGATTGATGGTCTAGGAAAGTCCAGCGGTTATGCACCTGAAACTTGGCTACTGGTCCAACTTGGGAAAGTGGCCGACGATGCCATAAGTCGCGGTCCTTATTCGGTTATCGACAAAACGAGCCTCCCCCCAAGTGGAGATGTCCAAGACTACTGGCATCCGGCACCCTACTGGTGGCCCAATCCCAATTCAGCCGATGGGCTGCCTTACATTCGACGGGATGGAGAGCGTGTTCCCGGCACGCAACTATTCGATGCGCAAAGCGAAAAATATGACCGCACGCGCCTTCAGCGGCTCTTCTACGACACGACCGTCCTGGCTCTGGCTTGGAAAGCGACCGGAAAGGCTCACTATGCTGAGCATGCAGCAAGTCTGGTGCGCCGGTGGTTCATTGCGCCGGAAAGTCGAATGAATCCGCATTTACGGTACGCTCAGGTTATCTGCGGGTATGATGGAAATGAAGGTCAGAGCTCTGGCGTCATCGAGATGAAGGATATGTACTTCTTACTTGATGCGATCAGACTGCTATGCCGCGCGCAGGCGCTCAAGGAGGAGGAGCGCATTGAGTTCTCGAAGTGGCTGCGAGCATATCTGGACTGGCTCTTGAGTAGCCGGCAGGGAAAACGGGAGCGACAGGCGAAGAACAACCATGGGACTTGCTACGACCTTCAGGTCGCCGCCATAGCAACTTTTCTAGGAGACATCAAAGTTCTGACGGCTACCTTTCGTGATAGCCAAGAGCGGCTCCTGGAGCATTTTGCCGCCGACGGGAGCCAGCCGCACGAACTAGAGCGAACTCAGACCGCTCACTATGTTTGCTTTAATCTTCAGAGCTGGGCGAATTTGGCGCTTCTTGCCCAGCGCTGCGGATGCGATCTCTGGGATGTTTCGACACAGGATGGACGGGGATTGCGAAGGGGATTCGAATGGATCGCCCCATTTGTCGCTGGAGCAGAGTGGACTAGGCCGCAGTCGGAGCCGTTCGATGTGGAGCGCTACTGGCCACTCTATTTCGCTGCCATCGATCATTATAAGGCATTTGGAGAATTCGAAGGAGTTGCTCCACCCTCCCGAGTCACCGTGAAGCCGCTCTACTTTCCTCATGACGGGATAAAGCCATTCTGGATGTTGGAGAGTCCGCTTTCCAGTGAGACACAGCACAGTGCTCGCGGCAACGCAGCCGAGGAGCATCATGCCGCCAGTATGGAAACCTGATCAAATTTAGAGTTTTATCACTCTCTTGCGGATTGGGTTCCTAAGCCTTATGAAGGCCTGTTTCGAGCCAACGCGGCAATGTGATGGACGGGGGTTGCGGTGAAAATATGCATGATTGGAGCGGGTTATGTGGGGCTTGTGTCGGCCGCGTGCTTCGCTGATTTTGGCTGGGACGTCAGCTGTGTGGATAGAGATGAGGTGCGCGTCGACGGGCTCAAACGGGGGCAGATTCCCATCTACGAACCTGGGCTAGACGAGGTTGTGGAGCGGAACGTCGTGGCACGTCGCTTACGCTTTACTACATCGCTCGCGGATGCTGTAAAGGGTGCAAATATCGTTTTTCTCGCTGTCGGCACTCCAATCCGCCGTGGCGATGGCTATGCGGATCTAAGCTTTGTCTATGCCGCAGTCGAGGAACTTGCGCCCCACATTGCCGATGATGTTGTCATCACAACCAAGTCCACCGTTCCGGTGGGAACGAGCCGAGAGATTGAGCGCCGCCTGCGAGCGCTTCGTTCGGATGTGAACTTCGCAGTCTGTTCAAATCCAGAGTTTTTGCGTGAAGGCTCGGCTATTCGTGATTTTACTCACCCGGATCGCGTCATAATTGGCGCCGACAGCGTGCTGGGTCGTGAAGTCATGGGGCGATTGTATGAACCGCTTGCTCTTCGCAACGCGCCGATAGTCTTCACGACGCGCGAGTCCGCTGAACTAGCCAAGTATGCTGCTAACGCGTTCCTGGCTATGAAGATTACCTTCATCAACGAGATTGCTGATCTCTGCGAGTTGGTTGGGGCTGATGTCAGCGAAGTAGCAACTTCCATCGGTAGTGATGGCCGTATTGGCCCAAAGTTTCTGCATCCCGGTCCTGGCTACGGTGGCTCCTGTTTCCCAAAGGATGTCAGTGCTCTCATCAGAACGGCTCGCGAGGCACGTACGCCGCTCACGCTCATTGAACAGGTTGAGAAAGTAAACAATGAGCGGAAGATCGCTATGGCACATCGCATTGAGGAGGCCGCCGGTGGCTCTGTCCGCGACAAGAAGATCGCGATCCTCGGAGTGACCTTCAAGCCGAATACGGACGACATGCGTGAGGCACCGAGCCTGGTGATCTTGCCTATGTTGCAGGCACGCGGCGCTAAGATTCGGGCGTCCGACCCGCAAGGCCAGAGTAACGGCGAGGAACTCCTTCCTGGCGTCACGTGGTGTGCGAGCGCGCTTGAGGCGACAGAAGGCGCAGAGGTGTTGGTTGTGCTGACGGAATGGAACGAATTTCGCGCGGTTGATCTCCTACAGCTTCGCAAGTCTATGCGGGGGAACGTGTTAGTAGACCTCCGCAATGTCTACCAGCCAGCCGTAGCCGAAGCAGCGGGATTCACCTATTGGGGCGTTGGACGGTCGTTGTTAGGGCGAAAAGGAATACCTCAGTCAGAACGCACCAGCCAATATAATGGAGGCCAGCAAGCGCACGCATGACTAATGCCTATGGGGCTTTTCCTTCCTCGGGTCTGAGTGCGACCCGCGTTTGCTCTCAGTTCTAGGACCAAGCGTCACATACTACCGGAACGCAGCCTTGTGTCGCGTCGAAGTAGGGTCTTGAGGATCAAATTTCTGCTAGCCAAGGCCTGTACGCTAGCTACAACGCGCTAAAAGTGGTGATGCGCCGTTCAAGCGGGATGCTTCGCCTAGCGAATGCCCCTCACCATCCGTGTCAAGAACCCGGCGACACTTGGTTCTCGAGCACAACATCGCCACAGCAAAGTCGAACGAACTCACGTTCAAGTTCGGTATGGGTGTCGACGAAGCGCTGCTCGTCTTCCGTCAATCTGCGGCGGCGGGTACGTTTGTTTGTTGATTCCGTGTCATTGGCGGGACCCCGGGCAGAAAGCTCACGTAATACATCTCTTGCTGTACTGAGCCCAAGTGGACATAGTATCTCGTCGCGGACGTGTTTAAAGCCATCAACAATCAGGGCATCCAAATTGAACAAGAGAACTCGGTCGCCACACTGCGCCGACATCCTCTGGTAAGTCTGCAGTGACTTTAGATAATCATCGGCTACACTGTCGATAGACCTCGATGGCCACCGTGAGACGATTGATAGATAGTTCTCTACGAAATTTCTCACGCAGTAGATGTATATGGGCGAACGCTTACGAAATATGTCCTCGTAAAACTCAAAGTAGTGCTCGTGACCCGGTCGCTTATACCCAAAATATGTGCAGTTTTCGGCGGGCTCAAGTCGTTTTGATTGTCCGGAGTCCGCCCACAGCGCAAACATCAAACTGGCTCTTTTCTCGAGCCACCGTTGCCGCTCGCCGAGACCTCTCCCGTCTCTATCAACATCTTGCGCGGCTCGATCATAATAGCGATTGATCGCTTTGAACATTTTCTCGATGGCAAC
>CAZUKP010000069.1:0-14815 GCA_964620915.1 uncultured Hyphomicrobium sp.
GCGGCGAAGTGGCCGCCAACGATCGACTGGATTTCGGCGAGGGCCGTGCCGAATGCCGCGATATCGGCCTCCATCAGTCCGGGTGCGAGCTGCATGAGAACGAGCCGGCAGATGTGGGCGGCCGCTGCTTCCGGCAGCGGAGGCAAGGTCGCGAATGCCGTCGCTTCCGCCTCACCGTGAACGCCTTTGGCATCGGGATCGAGTATGAGCAAGATCCGCCAGGCTTCCGGGAAAGCCAAACGCATGAGAACGGGAGGCACGCCCTCGCCGGGACCGCGTCCGCCGTCAACGATAAAACCGCCGTTCTCGAAAGCGGCCATGCCAATGGCCGAGCGCGCGCCGCGTTCAACGATTTCGCCTAACGCGCTGGGCGAGCGTTCGCTGCCTTCAAGCGCCATGAGCGCGCTGCCGACGGCGAGAGCAAGTTGCGTCCCTGACCCCAGGCCCGCATGTGTCGGGATCGCACTTTCTATGTCCGCTCGGTAGGCCTGGTTCGGTGAGAAAATCTCTGCGTACCGGCGCAAAGCCTTGAGGGCGCGGGTGTGGTCGGGGCCGTGCGCCTCTAAAGCGCGCGCGCGTGACAGCACAAGGTCGGTGCGCGGGGCGTCGATCGCCAAGCCGATACTGCCGAAGTGCCGTCCCAGACTGCCGTTCAGATCCAGAAAGCCCAGATGCAGGCGCGCAGGCGCAATCACGCGAACGGCGCTGATATTGTGTTCGCGCGTCGGGCCACGGTTTCCCTTGGGCGGCCGTTCAGTTTGCGTTGCGTCAGCGAAAGGCATTACCTTCATCTTCTAGGGACGGAAGTGTCCACGAAAGGCGAGGAGTAAACAATATGTCGGCCGAGCGCGAGAAGCCCATGTCAGAAGCGGAGGTGAGCGCGTGGCTCCAGCAAAATCTCCCCAAATGGCGGCTGGAAGAAGGTTGGATCCGCAGAACATACAAGACGAACAGCTGGAAGGGTACGCTGATGGTGATCAGCACCGTCGGCCATCTCGCTGAAGCCGCCTGGCACCATCCTGACATAACCGCCTCCTACGCCTGGGTCGAGGTGCGGCTCATGACGCACACAGCCAAGGGCATCACATCCAAGGATCTGGAGCTGGCCAAGAAAATCGAGGAGGTCATCCAGTGGCAGCCTGGCAAGGAAGGCAAGGGTCTTGAAGGCACGCCCGAGGGCGACGCCCGCTTTGCCTACGTCAAGTACGACTGATCTCCAGACGTACGCCAAAGGGTTAATGGACGGCGCCCATCGGCGCGTGCGGCTTGCTCCAGCCGTGTACCCGGTGTAAGGGGCGCGCGCCTGCCGGCAGCCAACGAAAGAGTGGTAATGGTCGAATCGCCCACAGATCGCCCCAGCGCGTTTGATTGCATCATCGCCCTCGGCTCAAATCTGGGCGACAAGGTCCAAAACATCGATACGGCCATCTCGCTTCTGACCAAGCCCGGAGACGTCCGGCTTGTGGCCCGATCACGCAACTTTGCCACCCCGCCCTGGGGCAAGCTCGATCAGGACTGGTTCGTCAATGCGTGCATTGCGGTGGCGAGCGAGCTTAGCCCGCGAACCCTGTTGGAGCGGTGCCAGGCAATCGAGGAGCACATGGGGCGTGCGCGCACGGAGAAGTGGGGGCCCCGACTTATCGACCTTGATCTACTCGTCTACCGCGACGAGACGATCAATGAGCCCGATTTCGTTCTGCCCCACCCCCACATCGCTGAGCGCGCGTTTGTGTTGGCGCCGCTGATGGACATCGCGCCTGATCTCATTATCGCAGATGTGCCGGTGCGTGAGCTCTACAAAGCAATTGATCTTACCGGCGTGCGCCCGCTCTAGCCCAAAGGCAAAGAGCGCCGCCGGTTGAAACCAGGGCGCTCTCGTTAGATTTCACGGATTATAAATCGCGCCGGCTGTTAGTTCGAACCGTCAGCTTTGAACTGAACGATGTAAGCGTAGAGATCGTCCCGGTCGAGTTCATCCTTGACGCCGGGGAAGATCATTTTGTTTCCGGGCACCTTCGCCTTGGGGTTGGTGATGTACTCTTTGAAGGTCGCCTCATCCCAGGTAATGCCCGAATCCTTCATCGCAGCGGAGTACTTAAAGCCTTCGGCCGTGCCGGCTTTGCGCCCGATGAGGCCGTTCAGCTCCGGCCCAACCTTGTTTTTCGCACCTGGCCCAATCGCATGGCACGGCGCACACTTCTTGAAGACGCTCTTTCCTGCATCAGCATCCTGAGCCGAGGCGATCCCTGGCAGCGCAACAGCGATCAAAGCGGCGATAACCCACCTGAACATCCCGAATTCCTTCCCTATAGTTTTTTCCCAGCACACGTCCCGCGATGGACACATGATTTTCTAACGTCAACCGCCAGTGTGCCAAGTCTTTTCTGAACTCGCTGTGAACATGATGCCGCACCCCCGTTTTGCAGCGAAAACAGAGGTGCGATGGACACGTTCTGCGTGCGGTTTGGCTATGCGTCGCTGGGTTCGGGTGTTTTTTGGGCTGGCGTCTTAGGCGCCGATCCCCCCATGCGGCGATAAACGAAGTCAGGCGAAGGCTGGTGTGATTCGACTTCTGCCACGTTTGCCCATTGCTCGTGGAGCGGAGAAAGCGAGCAGGCCGGATCTGTATTGGCGGCATCACCCGTCAATGCGAAGGCCTGGCAACGGCACCCCCCGTAGTCGATCTCGCGGCGCGGGCAGGAGCGGCAGGGCTCCTTCATCCAGTCCGTTCCTCGATATTTCTGGAATGCCGAGCCAAAGAGCCATATCTCGCCAAGAGGCTTGTCGCGAACGCTGTCGAACTCGAGACCCTTGATCGATTCCGCGGCGTGACAGGGGAGGACTTGCCCGGACGGCGTCACATTGATGATGCCGCGACCCCAGCCGCCCATGCAGGGTTTCGGATACTTGGCGTAGTAGTCCGGCACAACGGCGTCGATGACGAGAACGCCCTTGAGTTCCTCGCGCTTTCTTTCGACGATTTTGGCCGCCTCGTTGAACTGCTCGCGCGTCGGCATCAGTGCGGCCCGGTTCTTCAGGGCCCAGGCATAATACTGAACGTGGGCGATCTCGACGCGTCCGGCGTCGAGTGCCACCGCATAGTTGATAATGTTTTCGACGTTGTAGACGTTATGGCGGTGGATCGGCGCATTGATCGTGAGCGGCAGCCCAAGCTCGCGCACCCAACCCGCGACGATCTTCTTCTTCTCACTGCCGCCTTTATATCCGGCGATGCGGTCGGCGTTCTCTGCGGCTGTGTCCACGTCCTGAATCGAAATCTGTACGTGGTCGAGGCCGGCCTCTTTCAGTTGTTCGAGCTGATCGCGCTTCATAGTGACGGCAGCCGTGATCAGATTCGTATAAAGGCCGCACTCCGAGGCCGTCTTTACGATATCGACGAGGTCACGGCGCAACGTGGGCTCACCGCCGGAGAGGTGGATCTGCAGAATGCCGAGCGCGGCGGCCTCGCGCATGACTTTCTGCCAGTCCTCCGTCGTAAGCTCCGTGTTGGCGCGCTCCAGTTCAAGCGGATTGGAGCAATAGGGGCACTGCAACGGGCAGCGGTGCGTCAGCTCGGCGAGCAGACCGATCGGCGCACGTGCGCACGCTACGTCATCTGCCTCGTCGGCTTGCTTCGCCTCAGTGCGAAGCTCGCCCGCGTCGAGCGTCACTGGCACGTTCTTTACGTGGGTAGGGGCATTATCGCTCATGCCTTCACTACTCCCTTATCTGCGAGATCCTGCAGCATCGCCGAGATGTCGCCGAGGATTTCCTCTTGTGGTGCATTGTACTCTTTGGCGAGCACATTTGCGATGTCGCCGACGCTGCGTTCGCCATCACAAAGCTTCAAGACTTCGACAGCGGTGTCGTCGGGCTCGAATATCCGCTCAGGCGCCAGGATGTGCCAGCGCCCGCGCCCCTCATCATGTCGAAGCTTGATGTAGGGCGGAATCACCGGGCGCGTTGCGGCGTCAATGATCGCGCGTGTACGAGGTACGGCATCTGCCATGTCATGCCTCCGGACGGAAAGCGCCGGGTGGAATGTTGCCTTCCACGTAGGCGTGCTGCAGAGCATCAAGCTGCACCCAGAGCACGTTGCACTTGAAACGTACGGCATCGACGCACGCTTCCTGCTCCTCGCGCGACCTTGCGTTCTTGAGCACATACTGAAGTGCAAAGTCAGCATCCCGCGGGGCCTGGGTCAGGCGGCGCTTGAAGTAAGCCATGACCTTGTCGTCGATAAAATCGTAATTCTCGAGCATGCCCGAGATGCGCTCCTTGTGGATCTTCGGCGCAAACAGCTCAGTGAGCGACGAAGCAACGGCAACGACCAGTGGCTGTTCGCGAACGAAATTCACGTAGGCTTCGACGGCAAAACGCGTGGCCGGCAGGGCTCCGCGCATGGAGGTGACATACTCGCGGTCGAGGCCGAGCCCGGTGGTCAGCACGAGCCAGCGCTCGATGCCCCCTTCCTCTTCGCCGAAACCATCGTGGTCCAGGATGCGATGCATCCATTCGCGCCGCAAATCGCGGTCATGGACGCGGCTTATGAGTGCCGCGTCCTTGCGCGGTACAGCCGACTGATAGCAAAAGCGATTAAGAGCCCAGGCTTGAACCTGCGGCTTCGCCAGCTTGCCGCCGTGTAGCATGTGGTGGAACGGATGCTTATCGTGATATCGCTCCGCGCCAACGGCACGTATGGCAGCTTCATACTCTTCCAAGCTCATCATCGGCTCTGCGGCCGAGCGCTCGGCGCTCGCCTTTTCTAGGCTGACAGCCTCACTCATAGGCGCACCTCCATTCCGTCGTATCCGACTTCCCAGCCCGCACTGTCGATGGCTTTGCGCTCCTGCGAATTCTCGTCGAGTGCCGGGTTTGAGTTGTTTATGTGAACATATATGAGCCTTCCCACGCCAAGTTTCGAGAAGGCGGCAATCGAACCATCCGGGCCGGACATGTTGATATGGCCCATGCGGGCGCCGGTTTTCGGCATCAAGCCCTGTTCGATCATTTCGTTATTGGTGAATAGCGTGCCGTCAAAGAAGACGACGGATGCCCCTTTCAGCCGGGCAGCCAGCGGTTCATCGATCGTGGCACAGCCCGGGATGTAGAAGAATGATGTATCCGTTGCCGGGTCAGTGACCTTAACGCCGATGGTATCGCCCTCTTGGGTGCCGAAGTCTTCACCGGCAGCCGCATCTTCCAGATATTGAGCGACCTTGCCCGGAACGGCGAAGGACTCGACCGTCAGCCCTAGATCGGTGTCTGCGCCCTGGAGCGGCATCGGCTGGTTCAAGGGCAGCATGATCCGCGGCACAATCTGTTCGTTCAGGATCTGGAAGATGGAATTGTCGGCAATCGTCCCGAGAACGCGGTCCGTACCGTAAATCGAGTAGGGCTGGGCCTCGCGCAGATTGATGAGGCCGGACATATGGTCGACGTCACCGTTGGTGAGGACGACGGCTTTGATCGGACTATGCCGATGTCCGGATTCGGGATTGGGCCACAGCTCCGGCGTCTTGCTGATCTGCTCACGCAGGTCGGGCGATGCATTGAAGAGCGCCCAGTCCTTGCCATCGCGACTGACGGCAAGAGAAGACTGTGTGCGTGCCTTAAAGCCGGGTTTTCCGGCGCGGACTGCCGTGCAGTTGTTGCAATTGCAGTTCCACTGGGGGAAGCCGCCGCCTGCGGCAGACCCCAATACCTTGATGATCATGAATGGATCTGTGTTTGGCGACGCGCCGACGCCGGAAATGACAACGGCGGCCGATTGCTCGACCGCCGTGCCGGAAACTCACACAGTGAGTGAGCTAAATCGACAGTCGTTAGATGATGTCGATCTCAGCCGGGAGGTAAGAAGTAACCTCAAGACCAACTTCCTGCTCACGAACTGCGGGCTTTGTCCAAACCTTCATAACTTCCTCCTTTAGATCGGCAAGATGCCTAGTGTTAGATGACCCCGCCGAGGGTCCACCCACTGGCTCGACACTTCTTATTGGTTAGTGCCAAACCAGTCTGCGGATCAGGACGAAATAGTCAAGTCCGGACCGCCGTGGCGCTTATAGACCACAGCACCCGTCACTGCGGCAACTCAAACCAACTCACAAACGTGTGTGGTGCGCGTCATCAAACAGACGCAGCGCGAGGTGTTCGACGCGCTATTCGAATGCAACGTGCACCCCCCCCTCGTCGGCGACACATAGTTAGCTGATCGATCGTGCAGTGTAGTGTCTGGTGCATCTCGAAGGTCGATGGTGTTGGGGTCTGCCGTGAGCTTTCTGACCATGTTCGGTCCGGTCTGAAACCGCTCTTGCCGGTGCCACTGCCGATGGTTCCGGCAAATGTCTTCCTCAGATACGGATGAAATTCGGTTCATTAGAAACAAATACCTCAGAAACCGCACTTCCTGAAATCTCGATCTTATTTGGCCTTCAGAGGCACGGAGTAATAGAATATTCTACTTCACTGACTTATAAGGGCCCCCGCGAACCTGGCAGGCGCGGGTGGAACTGGCAATGATGGCCTGTCTCCTCGCGTGTCTGCGCGTCCCGTAAACGGCCGCACGGAAAGGCTAAAACCGTTGAGGTACTTCCCAGTCTTCGTCGATCTGGATGGTCGCGATGTCTTGATTGCGGGTGGCGGAGAGAAGGCGCTTCAAAAGATGCGTCTGCTCTGCAAATCGACTGCGCGCGTCCGGGTCGTCTCGGAGGCGATTGCGGACGAAGTTTTTGCGTTTGCGAACGCGAACGCGGTGGTCGTCGAACAACGGGGATTTGTTCCTGCCGACGTGGAAGGCGCCGCCCTCGTGTTTGCCGCAAATGACGATCCGATCGAGGACGAAAAGGTGATTGCCGCCGCCAAGGCCGCCAAGGTTATGCTCAACGTCGTTGATGGTCCGAGCCAAAGCGGGTTCATCATGCCGGCCATTGTCGACCGCGATCCAGTTGTCCTCGCGATCGGCACAGAAGGCTCAGCACCGATCCTGGCGCGCGAGATCAAGTCTAAGGTCGAGTCCTGGCTGCCCTCCAACTTTGGAGAGGTCGCACGCCGGGCGATGACGCTTCGCCAGAAAGTTCAGGATGTTATTTCCGATCCGGTTTCGCGGCGGCGTCTTTGGGAGGCACTGCTTCAGGGGGTGTGGCGAAACTCAGTTCTCGCCGGAGAGGATGAGGCTGCGGCGCAGGAGTTTGACCGTCAACTTGAGGCTGTACGAACAGGCGCGCGGTCTGCGGGAAGCGTATCCCTGATCGGCTGCGGTCCCGGAGACCCGGACCTGTTGACGCTCAAGGCGCAGCAGCGGTTGCAGGCAGCCGACGTGCTTGTGGTCGATCGTCTCGTCAATCCCGCCGTGCTGGAATATGCGCGCCGCGATGCCATCCGTATCGATGTCGGCAAGGAGCCCGAGGGTCCGTCCGCCGCGCAGGACGACATCAACCGCATTCTCATTCGTGAGGCTTTGAAAGGGCACCGGGTCGCGCGCCTGAAGGGTGGCGATGCATTTATATTTGGCCGTGCGGCCGAGGAAATGGCCGCCGTGCGCACCGCCGGCGTTCCCGTCGAGGTCGTGCCGGGGATCACGGCCGCGCACGCGTGCGCGGCAAGCGTCGGGCTGCCGCTCACATTGCGCCAGAAGGTCCGCCAATTCGCAGTCGTGACCGGCTCGTCTGCCGACGGCGACCTCAATCTTGACTGGAAGGCGCTGGCCAATCCGGGCCACGCGTTTGCGATCTACATGGGCGTGAGAACCGCCGGGCAGGTGCAGGAGAAGCTTCTCGGTGCAGGCGCTGCTGCGACCACGCCCGTTGTCATTGTCGAGAACGGCTCGCTTCCCAGTGAACGCGTTGTGGCGACCGAGTTGTCCGAGCTCGCCGATGCGATCGCCAACTTAGGAATAAAGGGACCTGCCATCATCTTCGTTGGGCTGGATTGGGAGAGCATCGGACTGTCCCGGCCTGACACCGTTGAGTGCTACGCGCCGGCGGGGGCCGCAAAAACCGCGAGTCAAACGCACGCCGTGACGGCGCCGGTGACCCAAGGGTAAGAAAACGAATTCATATGACGGCTCTCTGGTTTGGCCGGGCGAAGGCGACCAAGAGAGTAGGCGACAGTTAGGAGACGTCTGGTGACGACCATACCGCTGCTTCCCAAGAACGCGCCGTTCTCGCCGGAAGACATCGACATGTTGAACAACGTCGTGGCGCGCACGACGCCCCAGCAGCGCAGTTGGCTTGCTGGCTTCTTCGCTGGCTTTGAGGCGGCCCAGGGTGGGCAGGCCCAGCCGGCTGCACCCGCGCGCGCGCGTGTTCCCCTGACCGTCCTTTATGCGAGCGAAAGCGGAAACGCCGAGATGCTCGCGATGAAGTCCAAGAAGCTTGCGCAAAAGAACGGCATCGATGCGAAGGTCTTCGACATGGCCGACGTCGAAGTCGACATCCTCAAGAAGGCAAAGAACCTGCTCATTTATGCCGCCACCTGGGGGGAGGGTGACCCGCCGGGCCGCGCCGTGGACTTCTATGAAGCCTTGATGGGCGATGACGCCCCCCGCATCGAGGGCGTGAACTTCGCAGTTCTCGCTCTGGGCGACACGGCCTATGTGCAGTTCTGCGCCACGGGCAAGGCGATCGACGAGCGCCTTGAAGCCTTGGGCGGCAAGCGCATTGCCGATCGCGTCGATCTCGATCTCGATTTTGCCAAGGGTGCTGCCGATTGGACGGAAGGCGCACTCAAGACTTTGGCGCCTGCGGATGTGGATATTTCCGCTACGGTCGTGCACGTCGACTTCTCAGGCGCCGGCCAACTCGCCGAGGATGGCGAACCGGTTTATACGGCCGAAAACCCACTCGAAGCCGAAATCGCCACACTCGTCGATCTCAACGGCACCGGCTCCACGCGCGAGACGTGGCACGTTGAGCTTGCCGCCGACGCCCCCGGCTTCACCTATTTGCCCGGTGATGCCATCGGCGTGCTGCCCGAGAACGATCCTGATTTGGCGATCGAACTCGCCGAAGCCGTTGGGCTGGGCGCAGATGGCAACGTCGTCCAAGCTCTGCGCGAAAAGTACGACGTCACTACGCTTTCGCGCCCGCTGGTCGACGCTTACGCCAAGCTGACCAACCGCCCCGACATTGCCGCGCTCGCAGAGCCCGAAAAGTTCACCGCCTTCGCCGACGACAGGCAACTCATCGACCTGTTCGAAATCTATTCCGAAAAACTGAAACCCGAACAGCTTTACGCGCTGTTGCGACCGCTGCCCGGCCGGCTCTATTCGGTCGCCTCGAGCTTGGCCGCCCACCCTGGCGAAGCTCATATTCTCGTCGGTGCGGTACGCTGGAACTCGCACGGCAAGACGCGCAAGGGCGTCGCCTCCACCTATCTGGCCGACCACTGCAAGATGGGCGACAAGGTGCGCATCTATGTGAAGCCCAACCGCCACTTCCGCATTCCCGACGATCCAGCGCGCCCAATGATCATGATCGGGTCCGGCACGGGCGTCGCCCCTTACCGCGCTTTTCTCGAGGAGCGCATCGAGCACGGCGGCGCCGGCAAAAGCTGGCTCTTTTTCGGCGAGCGCAATTACACCTACGACTTCCTCTACCAGTTGGAGTGGCAGGAGTACTTGGAAAGCGGCGACCTAAACCGCATCGATGTCGCCTTTTCGCGCGATCAGCCCGAAAAGATCTACGTGCAGCATCGCATGTGGGAACGGCGCGCCCAGATCCTTGATTGGATCGAGGATGGCGCACACATCTATGTCTGTGGCGACGAAAAAGGCATGGGCCGCGACGTTGACGTGATGCTTCAACGCATTCTCGCCGATGCGGCGCGTGGCGACGATGAAGCCGGTCGCGCCAAGCTCAAAGAACTCACCAAATCCGGCCGCTACCAGCGTGACGTTTACTGATCCAAAGGGCAGACCCTTTCGCAAGGTTTCTTGAGACATGACGGACGACAAGCGCGCCAAGAACGAACTCATCAAAGAGAGCAGCCATTTCCTGCGCGGCACGATCGCGGAGGGACTGGCCGACGTCTCCACCGGCGCAATCTCGGAGGACGATGCACAGCTCACGAAGTTCCACGGCACATACATGCAGGACGATCGCGATCTGCGTCCTGAGCGGGCCAAGAAGAAGCTGGAAAAGGCTTTCAGCTTCATGATCCGCGTGCGTGTTCCCGGCGGACTGACGACACCCAAGCAGTGGCTTGCCCTCGATGCGATCGCGGGGACCTACGCCAACGGCACGCTGCGCTTAACGACCCGCCAGGCCTTCCAGTTCCACGGCGTGATCAAGTCGAACATGAAGCGCACCATGCAGGCAATCAACGCCTCCCTGCTGGATACGCTTGCCGCTTGCGGCGACGTGAACCGAAATGTGATGGCCGTCGCCAATCCCTACTTGAGCGAAGCGCACGCCGCCGCGCACGATTTGGCCGTCAAGATCAGCGAACACTTGCTGCCGCAAACCGGTGCTTATCACGAGATCTGGCTCGACGGCGAAAAAGTCACCGACAAGACGAGCACTGCCAAGAAGGATCACGAGCCGATTTACGGCGAGCACTATCTGCCGCGTAAGTTCAAGACCGTCATCGCCGTCCCGCCTTCAAACGACGTCGACATCTTCGCGCACGATCTGGGCTACATCGCCATCGTCGAGAAGGGCAAGGTCGTCGGATACAACGTGACGATCGGTGGCGGCATGGGCATGACGCATGGCGAGCCGGAAACATTTCCGCGCACCGCTGACGTCTTGGGTTTCTGCAAGCCCGAGCAGGCCGTTGATGTGGCGGAAAAGGTCGTCACGGTGCAGCGCGACTGGGGTGATCGCGAGAACCGCAAGCATGCACGCCTCAAATACACGATTGAGGATCGCGGGCTCGACGCCTTCCGGGCGGAAGTCGAGCGGCGGCTCGGCTACAAGCTCGCCAAGCCTAAGCCCTTCAAGTTCACCTCCACTGGCGACGAGATTGGCTGGACACAGGGTAAGGACAAGAAGTGGCACCTAACGCTCTATATCGAGAATGGGCGCGTGAAGGATCAGCCAGGACACACATTGCGCTCGGCGCTGCGTGAGGTCGCCGAAATCCTTAAGGGCGGCTTCGTGCTGACCTCCAACCAGAACCTGATCATTGCCAACGTGACAGCCAAGGCAAAGCCGAAGATCGACGCGATTTTGAAAGCGCACGGCGTTGATCCCTTCGCGTCTTCCGGCCTGCGCCGCAACGGCATGGCCTGCGTTTCATTGCCGACATGTGGCCTGGCGCTTGCCGAAAGCGAGCGCTATCTGCCAGACCTCATCACGTCGCTTGAGAAGACTTTGGACAAGGCAGGGCTGCGCGACGATGACATCGTCATTCGCATGACGGGCTGCCCCAACGGCTGCGCGCGACCTTACCTGGCGGAGATCGGTCTCGTTGGCCGCAACCCGGGGCTCTACAACCTATACCTGGGCGCAGCTTTCGACGGCACGCGGCTCAACAAGATTTATGCGGAAGACGTTGACGAGGAACGCATCATCGGCATCCTCGAGCCTATGCTTTTGCGCTACGCGAAGGAACGGGAGGAGGGTGAGCGCTTTGGTGACTTCACAATCCGGGCAGGCTTTGTGAAGGCTACGACCGCCGGCAACCAGTTCCATGCCGACGTGGACCTCTTGATGAAAGCATCCTGACGGTGGGCTAGCCCGCCTTGGGCATTCATTCTAGTGGGCAGCGGTGATCAGCGAATAAGCGGCCCACATCAGAACGAGCCCTAGGACGATCCGCAAGAACCAGTCCGGAACGAGACCGGTGATGCGCGATCCCAACGCGATTCCAGGAACAGAGCCGATCAAGAGCAGCCCGAGGAGGGGGAGATCGACATTACCCATCCCGAAGTGGCTGATGCCGGCCAGAAACGTGAGCGGGATCGCGTGTACGATGTCGGTTCCGATAAGGCGCCGGGCTGATAGCGAGTGATAAAGCGCGGTGAGCGCAACGACGCCAATCGCGCCGGCTCCAACCGAAGTGAGCGCCACCATAACACCAAGGACAAGTCCGAGCGCGAACGTCGGTCCCCGGCGCACGATCGTCGGTTCGTCGGCATCTGGCGCGCGCATGGCGTAGCGCTTTAGCCAAGGGTAGAGCGCCACACCGATCGCACTGACGATCAGAGCACCCGCCAACACATCGCGGATGACCATCGCAAGGATGTGGGTGTCCGGCGTGGCGAAGTAGAGCCAGGCGAGCATTGCCAGTGCACCCGGCAAACTGCCAAGCGACAACCAGCGGACGATCGCCCAATCGACATTGCCGAGGGCATGGTGGCGCCACGCTGCGCTCGCCTTGGTGATCGATGCGAAGAGAAGATCGGTACCGACCGCGAGAACGGGAGATATGCCGATGCCCGAGATGAGAAACGGCGTCATCAACGAGCCGGCGCCGACGCCGGTTAGGCCCACTAGAAAGCCGACGGTGAATCCGCCGGCGATGACCAGAAGCCATGAGTCAGACAACAGCAAGTCCATTGACGCCTGGGTTCCTGGTCGGGTTCGCGGTTGAGCGCACGTTGGCGCCCCACTCTGTTATCGCGGAAAGAAGGATGACGAAAGCTTGAGAAGTGGGCGCTAGACCTCGATCTTGACCAACACCCCAGCGGCACGGAGGATTTCGGCGGCTTCCTTGGCGCGGCGCACAAACTCCGCTTGATCTGCATCACTTTGACCCAGATCGCTGCAGAGCCCGCTCTTGAGGTATTCGCGCGTCAGGCGGAACGTCGATACTGTACTGGCCTGCCCGCTTTCAGCGGCCTTCGTGACCACACCTCCAGCGACCGTGGCGCCGGTCACGGAATCGACAATCAGGAAATCGCCAGTATCGGCGTCGTCCCGGAAAGCATCGAGTGCCGCTGGTCTGCCCAGGGTGATCTCAGCCAGCGCAATGTCGTTGGCCGTACAAGTCTTGGCGGCCTCGCTGGAAAGTGTCTCGAGATCAAGAAGTGCCGTGATCGACAAGGACGATATTGGCACCTGATCCGTCGCGGTGCGCAAAAGGTAGTTCGCACCCGGATCGAAGGGCGTATCCCAAATCCAAACGAGGCGTGCCTCAAGGTGTGTTGCGACCGTCGGACCGGCGTCCTGGGCCGACAGGACGGCACCACGGGCAACGTCGATATCGGTGTCGAGCTGCAGCGCGACGGCTTGCCCCTGAGAAGCAATTTCCAAGTCGCGGTCCATCGTTGCAATACGCAGCACGTGTGCACTCTGACCGCTCAATACATCGGTGACGCGGTCTCCGACGGAGACGCAGCCGGAAGTGACCGTCCCAGCCAGGCCACGAAAGTCGAGACCATCGCGCAGCACGGTTTGGACCGGCATACGAAACGGGCCTGTGGCCTTCGTATCGCGTGATGGGATCTCTTCCAGATGCTCAAGAAGATGTGGCCCCGTATACCATGGCATGGTATCGGAGCGGCGCGCGACGTTATCGCCGGTGACCGAAGAGACAGGAATCGCAATCGCCTCGCGGAACCCGAACCGCAAGGTGAGTTCACGAAAATCGTTCTCGATCGCGCGGTATCGTTCTTGCGACCAGTCGACGAGATCCATCTTGTTGATGACAAGAATGACGCGCTTAACGCCGACAAGATCCAGGATGGCGGCGTGGCGACGTGTTTGCCGCTTCACGCCGTGACGTGCATCGACCAGCATGATGGCGACATCGGCATGCGACGCGCCACTTGCCATGTTGCGGGTGTATTGCTCATGGCCTGGACTATCGATGATGACGAAGCGGCGCGTTCCGGTATCGAAATAGCGCCACGCGATGTCGATCGTGATGCCCTGTTCGCGTTCTGCAACGAGACCGTCGACCAGCAAGCTGAAATCCGGATGCGCACTTTCTCCTGCCCTGCGCTCGGAGCGCTCGAGCGTCTCGCGATGGTCATCGTAGAGATCGGAGGCATCCCACAGCAATCGCCCGATCAGCGTCGACTTTCCGTCGTCAACCGAGCCGCAGGTGAGAAGATTAAGAATGCCGTTGAGCTCCTGCGCTGGCGCAGGTGCGGTTTCAGCACTCCTAATGGCAGTGAGAGCGGTCATCAGAAGTAGCCTTCCTGTTTCTTGCGCTCCATGGCTCCGGACTGGTCATGATCGATGAGGCGCCCTTGACGTTCCGATGTGCGGGCATCAAGCGTCTCGGTAACGACGCTCTCGATGTCAGTGGCGTCGGATTCGACGGCAGCCGTCAGCGGCCAGCAGCCAAGTGTGCGGAAACGCACCTGCCTGACCTGTGGCGTTTCGCCCGGCTGAAGTGGAAGGCGATCATCGTCGATGACAAGAAGCTGTCCGCCGCGTTCGATCGTCGGGCGCGGCGCCGCGAAATAAAGCGGAACGACATCGAGCCCTTCGCGCGCGATGTAACGCCAGATGTCGCGCTCCGTCCAATTCGAAAGTGGAAATACGCGGACAGTCTCACCAGCTCCAAGACGGCCATTCAAGAGGCGCCACATCTCCGGGCGCTGGCGCCGGGGATCCCAGCGATGGCCGGGTGAGCGAAAGGAAAAAATGCGCTCCTTGGCGCGCGAGCCTTCTTCATCGCGGCGCGCGCCGCCGAAGGCGGCATCGAATCCGTACTTATCGAGTGCTTCCTTGAGCGGCTGCGTTTTCATCACATCGGTATAGACCGACGGCGTTTGGTCATAGGGGTTGATGCCGCGCTTCAGGCCTTCCTGGTTTGTGTGCACGATCAGATCGAGACCGAAGTCGCTCACCGTTTTGTCGCGGAACGCGATCATGTCCTTGAACTTCCACGTCGTGTCGATGTGCAGAAGCGGGAAGGGCGG
>CAZUKP010000070.1:0-14313 GCA_964620915.1 uncultured Hyphomicrobium sp.
TACGCGGCGAGCCGATCGTGTGCACGCCTGAAGATGCCTTCCGCTGCTTCATGGGAACGGAAATGGAAACCCTTGTGGTGGGGAACTGCCTCCTGCGGAAGGACGAACAGGATCCTCGCCTTCAGCAGAGCTACGAATCAAACTTCGAACTGGACTAAGAGAGATGTCCGCTTTGCCCCTAAAAGCGGAGATCTTCGCTAAATGCTGCTTGCGGACATTTCCCGCTCACCATCCCGCCCTATTCGGGTTGATTTGTTTCTTGTTCGGCCGCGTGTGCTCGCTCAACTTTCGCGACAGGTATGTTGGTCAGAGTTGAATCTGCATGAATAAAATTGGCGAGAGCCTTTCCAATGAAACTGGATCCATTGTCTGAAAAATGGTCACTAGTATTTTTTGGGTTGTAGCCATAATCACGCATGTCGAGGCGCTCGAAGATTTGAAAAAAAGAGTAAACCTTAAGCCCCGCTGCTTCGTAGAGTTGTCTGTCCTTATCTTCGATAAACCCCGTGGCGATTGCCGGAATGCCCGCGTCCTTTAGAATTTTTCCGAATATTTTGACATCGCGTTCGAGGTGCTCTCGGCCGATAAAGTCGTGGTATCTAACCGGTACATAAGCTTTGCTTCTCGTAGGATGATACCCTCGGTGCGCGGGGTCTTTCTCGCCGCTTTGCCGGGCGCTCACCGTCCCCACTAGGCCTGGTGCGTACACAAGCAGGTTGGGAAAATGTTTTGCGACGTAGTCATAAACGTATTTCCTGCCGAAGTCAGAATACAGGATTGTCTTCCACGCATTTGAGATCAAAACGCTTCCCGAAAGGACGCGATTGAGCCAACGATGTTTTGGCTGGATGTAATTTGAAATGTGCTCGTCGTTTATGCAGTACTGCAAAATAACCAGGTCCGGCTTGAACTTCAGAGCCTTTGCGCGAAGCACCTCAAGTTCTTGGTGCATGTCATAGCCCGGCACCCCGAAATTCAGAACGGTGACCGGCTTGCCTGTGATTTGTGCAAGATAGTATTCCAACCGAGCTGGAAAGGAATTTTTCCGCCTTGCTGATGCAAGCGAATAGGCATGGGAATCGCCAATGACTGCAATGACAAAATCGTTATGCAGAGTCGCTACGCTAAGCTCATCATTTCGCATTCCAAAAGAATTGATCTCCGGGTAGGAAGGATTAAGCTCATAGATTAAGTGAGTATTATTACTAGAAATGTACAGAGGTATTTCTTTATCGTACAGTATACGTGCTATTATTTCCGAAATAACAAGGGAAGTTATAACTAGGAGGATAATATATAAGAATATTTTGCTAGATTTATGCATGGTGCCATTTGCCTTGACCGGCGCAGTGGCAAATTTCAATTTCTTTTGCGCTTCCGAGCGCCCTATCTAGGGGTCTCGTCGAGAAGCACGCAGGACTCGTGCCCCCAAATCAGGCTTCGAACCAGACTAATTCGGCTTTTGTGAATACGGCCAATATCGATCCACCAAATTAGAACGTGAATCAATAGCTGTGGCGGAACAAATTTCGAAATCGCGGCAGCGCATTTTTGTGCTGCTGACCATTTTGCTGCCGTTTGCCATTTTGGCTCTCGTCGAGGGTGGCTTGAGGCTTTCCGGCTTTGGGCACGCCTATCCGCTGTTCGTGGAAGTGAAGGAGGCGCCGGGTTATCTGCGAGCGAACCGGCACGTGGCACGGCGCTTTATGGTCGATGAGTCCCGAACGCCCCGAGCCGTTTGGATTCGCCCCGTCCCCTTCCTGCGTAAAAAGGAGCCCGGCACCTTCCGCATCGTTGTGCAAGGTGGATCCAGCGCTGAAGGATTTCCCTACGATTACGCCGCCTCGCTGTCGGGCATGCTGCAGCAGCGCCTGCAAAGCACCTTTCCGGACCGCAAGATCGAGGTGATCACGACGGCGATGTCGGCGGTCAACTCTTACACCCTGCTGGACTTCACCAATGAGATCATCGAGCTGAACCCCGATGCTGTCGTCATCTATGCCGGGCACAATGAATATGTCGGAATTTTGGGAGTCGGATCAGGCCTGTCAGCAGGACGCTGGCGCCCCGTTACACTCGCGTTCTTATCGCTCAGGGACTTCCGTCTGTTTCAGCTGATGCAACGGGCCGTTGCTTGGTGGAATTCAGATTCGAAACGAGTCCATGGAAAAGACCGTTCCCTGATGGCGACGACTGCCCGAGAGCGGGAGATAGCCCTGAACTCGAGCCTTTACCAGCGCGGTCTGGAACAGTTTCGATCCAATCTAAGTACCATTCTGAGCCGCTACCAACGGGCAGGGGTTCCTGCCCTGATTGGAACTGTAGCCTCGAACGAACGCGACCAGCGCCCCTTCATTAGCGGCCAGTCTCCGCAGACGGACGAGGCGTTGTTGCAGCGCCATCTCGACGCCGGACAGAAATCCCTGGAGTCGGGTCAAGCCGATGCGGCGTTGGCTGAGTTTGATCAGGCCGTCGCGCTCGATGAGCTTAGCGCGGAAAGTTTCTACGGTCGCGCCCAAGCCTTGGACCGCCTCGGCCGTTTCGCCGAAGCGCGGGACGCCTATTTAGCGGCCAAAGACCGTGACCAGCTCCGCTTCCGGGCTCCAGAAGCCATCAACCAAGTTATCCGCGAGGTAGCATCCGAATATGGAGCGCATGTGGTCGATGTCCAGCAAGCCTTGGCCGACGCTGCGCGCGATGGCATCATCGGTAACGACTTGATGCTGGAGCACCTTCATCCCAACACACGCGGCTATTTCCTGATAGCTGACGCCTATTACGACGCTTTTCGTAAACTCGGGATGATCGGTCCTTGGGACCACCCTATATCCCGGCAACGGGCCTGGGAAGCCGTGCCGGTGACGGAAGTTGACCGCCTCTATGGCGATTGGCGTGTCCGGTACATCATGACGGACTGGCCGTTTGAAAAAGAACAAGTCGCGTTTGAGTTCCCAGCTGCTCACACAACGCCGGAAAAGATCGCCTCGGCCTATTTTCGAAGACGCATAGGATGGCCCACGGCCATGCGGCGGTTGCTCGACTACTACCGTAGCGAAGGCAACGTTGCCGAGGCCGCTAAGGTTGCCCGATCCCTTGCCGAGTCCTTTCCCTATCGGGCTGAAGATCAATTGGCTGCGTATGAGCTTCTCGCCGAAGCCGGTCGCCCCGAGGCCGAAATCTACCGCAGGCGCGCCGATGCCCTGGAAAGCGGCAAGGATGAGGCTGCGGTTGGCCCCTAGAGCCAGTCCGCTTGAGGCCATTCAACGGTATGTGGGTTCGTCCTGTTACGAACCGGACGCTCTCGCAAACACCCAATAGCGGGCAAGCGTAAAGTTCAACAGGCTGCCGGCCGCGATGCCGATCAATGCAGCAAGAAAGACATGAGCAGCAAAGAACGCGGTGAACGAGCTCAGCGTCACCGATATGGTCCAACTTGCAACGGCACCAAGGCCACTAGAGGTTAGCCAGTAAAGATACTGCTGATTTATCGGCCGGCCGAAGCGACTTCCCGAGAACGAAATTCGCCGATTGAGTACGAAGTTCCAAGACATTGCAATAAAGATAGCAAGCGCTCGGGCAACTGGAAGCGCGACGCCCGCTCGGAGAAGCACGACATAGATCAGCAGATCCACTGCCATGCCGCTTGCGCCGACAAGGTAGAACTGAGCGAGCTGCGACCAGCCCTTGAACTTGTAATCTGCAAGCCTCTTCAGGTGACGGAGATAATTGACCTGCTCGCGCAAGCTGAGCTTGCTCTGTCCAAACTTGCGCTCATGGAAATGGATGGGCACCTCGGCAACGCGGGTGCAGCCGCATTTAACCAGTAATTCAAGTCCTATCTTGTAGCCGATCGGATTCAATGCATCTGCGCGCTCGAAGACCGATCTTGGTAAGCCGAAATAGCCCGCCAGGGGATCTTTAGCCCGGCAAAACGGCCGAGCCATCAATGTGGCGACCTGACTATTGAGCTTACGAAACCAGCTCCACTCTTCATCAGTCGTGCCACCGCGTGTGTACCGGCTGCCAATCACGAAATCGGTCTCGCCCTGCTCCAAAATTTGGATCATCTGGGGGAGGGCCTCTGGCGGATGGCTCAAGTCGGCGTCCATGGACGCGAGCAACTCTCCCTTCGCCTCAGCAAACCCGCGCAAGACCGCCGAACTCAGACCGCGTTGGTTCTTTCGGACGATCAAACGAAGCGCGTGGCCCTGCTTCCTCAGGTCCTCGACGACGCGGTCGATGCCGTCACCACTGTCGTCATCAACGATAAGAATTTCGTGCGAATAGTTCTGGAGTGCCGCGGAAATTCGGGGCACCAGCAGCGCCATATTGTCTGCCTCACGATAAGTGGGCACAACAACTGAGACCAGGATCGGTTTAGTCACTAGGTATCACGCGGATCGCCGACTGCCAGGGGTCGAGTCGAGAATCGGATTTCTTCTTTTGTCATTGATTTTCCCCCTCTATGAAGTCGCACAACTCGGTTGCGGCCGCAACGCAGAGATACTTACCGACCTGCTACAAGAAGCACATTTGTCGCTGAAACTGGGTCTTGCCCCAATCTCCGTCGGAGAGAAACTCGTAAATACAACTAGTTAGGGTGATGCCGGTGCTGATGGATAGAGTTATGGCCAGCTTGCGCTCTCGCGACTTTGTCAGGGGTCTGGTCCTCATATTGCTTGTGACCCTTGTCGGAGGCGCACTCGCCCTCCAGGGCTGGAAGTCTCGGATCCCTTTTGTTGACTTGACGCCACCGATCGACGACGCGGTCAAGTTTCTAAGCCATGGCGTGGTTCCGCAATGGGGCCGAGCCAATAGTCTGGGCACTTACGCCTCGCCCGGGTCATCCTGGCTGGTCTTGCCTGGTACAATCTTGTTTTCCGATCCGCGCCTGTTTGAATATGCCGGCGCAATCATTCTCTATTGCGGCACCCTTGCCGGCATATTTCTACTAGCACGCCTATTCTTTAGTTTTAGGTGCGCTGCGCTGTCCGTCATACTCTACGGCTTTTCCGAGCTCGGCCTCTACTTCGCGCAATCGTTGTGGCCAAAGGGGCACCCATTCTTTTTCATCTGGACGATTTATTTCACCGCGCTCTGGGTCAAGCGCAGGAACCCCTGGTACATGGGGGGCGCGATCATAACGTCCATGGCCGGCATATACGTGCACATGGAGATACTGCCAGTCATATTGGTTATTCCATTTGTTGGACTTCTTTATCGTTGCCCGATTCGCATACTCCCCCTTCTAACCGGAGCAGCTGGGGCCGTGCTGCTCTGGCTCCCGTATCTCCTATTTCAGTATGATCGAGACTTCTACGACATTATTGGGCAGTTATCACAAACGCAGTTTTGGGGTGACTACAAAAGCGCGTGGTGTAATCCGGACAGTACCCTTACGGCCATTAGGGACTTGAAGCACGACCCGTCGCCGTTCCACACCATGGCGATTGGCCATGACATGCAAAGCAATTTGGCGCTCGGGCTTTTCGGCAATTTCTACCGGTCTCTCAGAGTTCTTGGGGTCCCCGACATCCTCTTTGGTCTGACAGCTGCTAGCCTCGCGATAATTTCAAGCGCAACTCTGCTTTTGGCCGGATGGCTATCGACCCTGATAGGAAGGTGGGCAGGGAGCGTGTCATCGCGTGTGCCGGACGCGCTGAAACAGGGATTAGCCGCTTTATTGTTGCTCATCCCTTGGGGGCTTCTTCTATATGCCACAAGAAATGCTGGCTATCTCGTCGAAACGAGATTCTGGTGGCTATGGCCTGCGCAGATTATCTTTCTTGCAGCCTTGGTCACTGACATCACCTCGCAATTGGGTGTGCACCGCGCCGTTGCATGGGCGTGTCAAACAATAGTGGTGTTGCTCATTCTCGCCAATCCTCTGTTGATCGAGAGAACCCAATCGTGGATTGACGACGGCTGGTCAGGCCAGGACTCAGATGAAAAGAAAGCCGTCGACTATATTGCCGGCCTTGTAATCGACCAGGGTCAACGCGAGGCTAACATCGGCTACGGAGTCTCTTTTAACAGATGGGTGCCGATACAGCACATTCTAGATCCCCGCATGAAGGTGGGAATGGAATTCGATCTGTTGTTCAGATTTCCCTACGGAATTCGTAATAAGACAAGCTGTGCCGAGGGGGCTTCGGCTGACGACGACTATCGAATCGTGCAAACTGGCCCGAGCCCCGCGCTGAGGTATCCCTTCAATTATTTCGATAGGCTTCCGAGAACGCGTTTCGGCCTTCCCGCTGAGGACGATTTCGAAACGGTGAAACGGTTCGGACCATATTTGGTGCAAGCCAGAAAGGATCTTTAGATCCAACGTGTCAATGGAATGTGCAGGAGGCGAAAGACCAGCTTGCATGACGTATGTCCGCATCCCTCGCGACTTGGAGTGCAAGGCGCGCCGGGTCCATGAGAGGATGCTCAAAGAATACACTCTCACAGTCGACCAACCGATGCATGGCGATCATACTTTGTGAACAGGGCCCACCGTGCTAAACGAAAGCGGGAAGTGCGGCTCGAATGGGTAATCTGTGCAACAAGTCGTTCCTTTTGTGCTGAGTGGTGGCGCCGGCACCAGGCTTTGGCCGGTCTCGCGCGAAGGATTCCCAAAGCAGTTCAACAAGCTGATTGGCTCGGAAAGCCTCTTTCAGCAAGCATGCCGGCGGCTTTCTGGCGGTCCTTTCGCCGATATTTGCGTCATCACTAACGACCGTCACCGGTTTCTCGTCGCCGACCAACTTGAAGAAATTCACCTGGAATCGCGGGCGATCGTGCTCGAGCCGTCTGGCCGAAACACCGCACCGGCAGCTTGTATCGCAGCACTCCTTGTCGCTGAAGATGATCCTGATGGGCTTGTGCTCCTTGCTCCGGCGGATCACGTGATTGGCGATAAAGATGCGTTTGCCCGAGCCGTCGAGTTGGGTGTCGAGGCGGCAACGGAGGCGGCTCTCGTCACCTTTGGAGTCGAGCCTGACTCCCCTCACACCGGTTATGGCTATATCGAGACGGAACAGAGCAATTCTCCAGCACTAAACGTAAAGCGCTTTGTCGAGAAGCCTTCGCGGGAACTGGCCGAGAAATTTCTCGATAGCGGCCGTTTCTATTGGAATGCCGGAATTTTCCTAGCAAAGGCTTCGACGCTGATCGGCCTCCTAGAGAGTTACGCACCTTCGGTTGTGCGGGTCTGCCGGCAGTCTTTCGCAGACCGGAAGGAAGATCTGGGTTTCTTAAGGCTCGGGTCTAGTTACGAAGAGGCCCCCTCCATCTCTCTCGATTATGCCGTCGCTGAGAAAGCCGACAGTCTTTCCTGCGTACCGCTAGGCACGCCCTGGAGTGATGTTGGTTCTTGGTGTGCGCTGTGGAACCAGCTTGAAAAGGATGACGCCGGCAATGTCGTCATCGGCGATGGCGAGTGTCTGTTTGAGGAAACACGAGACAGCCTTGCCTATAGCAGTGGGGCGGCGGTTGCGGTCGTTGGATTAAGCGACGTCGTTGTGTCGGCGACCGAAGACGCGGTGCTGGTGGTGTCCAAGGAATACGCCGAGACGGTAAAAACGATCGTCGCGCATCTAAAGAAGAACGGTGCGTTACAGACCGTTGACCATGTGCGAGTACATCGACCTTGGGGATGGTATCAGACGCTCACCCAGGGGGAGCAGTATCAAGTCAAGTGCATCATGGTGAAGCCTGGTGGGCGATTGTCACTGCAGAGCCATTTTCATCGCTCCGAACACTGGGTCGTAGTCAAAGGCACGCTGGAGGTCACCAAAGGAGACACGGTCCAGCTTCTTAGCGAGAACCAATCGACCTTCATCCCCGTCGGCGAGAAACACCGCCTTGCCAATCCAGGGAAGATCCCGGCATTTCTTGTCGAGGTCCAATCTGGAAGCTACCTCGATGAGGATGATATCGTCCGATTTGAGGACGTTTACGGCCGGACGCTTCGATAAGAAATAGCGCCCCAAAGGTTGCCTATGAGTGGATGAGACCCTAGTGCTGCTACTGTCTCTTCTGTTGAGTTGTGATCTTGGCTCAGACCGTCATTTCAGCTTTGTTGCCAAGAAATCTGCCAACAGTTCGCCAGCTACACGATGTCCCCCTTCACCCCAATGGGCATGACTTCCACCGCTAAGCATTTGCTCCGTGGAGTGTCCCCTTTTTGTGAACTCGGCGTCCAGATCGAAGAAATCAAACTCGTGGGCTAGTTTGCCAAATTCTTCTTGTACTTGCCGATATAGTGGAACGCAGTTCTGTCGCCTCAACTCCCAGCCGCACCTTGCGACATGATCACTGCCGAACTTCATCACCACAAATGTGGCCCCACTTTCGAGGCAGAGGTTTCGCATTTGTCTAATGAGAGCGACTGTAAGTGCAACATCAAATTCATTGCTTGTACTTTTCGTTCTGCCGCCCAAGGAGATCAGCCCAGCCCTGTCAAAAAGCATTAGCGCATTGTCGTCGCTCCACAGCGCGAATAGGACGAACTGCAGAAGCTCGCTGGCTCTGACAATAGAAGACAACTCGATTTTCCCAAACGCTGGATGGGGCAAAGGGGTCGGTACATTTTCTAATTGGAGCTCACCATTCTCGACAACAAAGTATGGCTTCTCTAAGCCATATTGCCGCGAACTAGAATTGTTCAATGGGTCGTTTCCAACAAAAAGGGCGAGCACTACTATATCCGGTCTATATCGGAGCCCTTCGCGAAGCAGGAAAAGATATTGCTGGTCTGTCCCCCACCCCGAAACGGAAGCATTTATAATGTCAACTTCAAAGTTTGCAGCCCGCAATTTCCTTTCCGCAACACGAGAGAACGTGTCCTCATTCGTGACGTTATAGCCCCAAGCAAACGAATCCCCCAGCACCAAAATTCTTTCTCTACCTTCGGGCTTGCCGACAGGGTAATAGGGTGATCTGAACCCGTGTGAATTCGTCCATCCCGACCGTCCAAACGTAACAAACTCAGCGTCCGGTATGTTTCTCCATCCTAGCAATTCGTCGTGCAAAAACTCCTCGCTCGCATGCCGATGGTTCGGAATGTAAAGGACCAAGCGCCCTACGGTTGGAAAAAAAATGCGAGCGAGTCGAATAAGAGATTCGGCTCCCAGGAGGACAATAGTCGTTGAAACAATAATGGAGAGGGCAAAAAACAATCTATGTCGATTCATGAAGCAGTCGTCTACTGAGTCGTGTGAAATCTCGCCGAAGTAGAAGGCTGTATCCGTCCTGCCAAGATCAGCACGGATATGCCCAGCGCCACCGCAACAAAAAAGGCGAAGAGTGTTACGGGCAGTGTGCTCTCCGGTTTAATCGGAAACGGTACCGTAACGACAAAGAAAAGCCACGCCACGGCGACCAGCAGGCCGCGCAAGATAGGCCTTTCGCTCGGTGCAGCGAGCAAGGCGATCAGCCACACGACCGCGAGGCTGCCATAGCTCCATGGCAGGAACGGACTCAGCATTTGCCCGAGAACAATCAGCGCCAGCCAGGTCCGCGTCTGTATCAGCCTTCCACGTTCATTGAGGCTAGTACCGCCCGACAGAAATGAACTACGCGCGTGCCTAAGGCCGACAAAAGCCGTCAGCGTAACCAGCACGATCGCAAAAGTGATCTTCATCGCATCGGCCACTTGCGCTGGATCGAGTTCCATCAATAGTTTTTGCATCTCCAGTTTATAGGCTACGCCGAGAAGGGACCAGTTGGTAAGGATCGTTGCCGGAAACCTTCGTGCCAACTCGGCGTCGCCACTGGCAAGACGCGGAATCTGAAACTCCACGAACGCATGAAACGGACGATCACCATACAGAACGAGTGTAACCAGGCTTAAAGCGGCAATCGCCACGCCGGTCCGCAATACTGCCCCCCATTGTCCGCGAAAAAGCAGATAAGCCAGCAAGATACCGGGAAAAATCTTCGACACGATCGCGAAGCCGAGCAGCGTCGCACCCATCCACTCCTTTTTTTTCTCGAACGCTAGCATGCCTGACACTGCGAGGCAGATGATGAAGAAGTGAGCATTGCCGATCTGAAACGTGGCATGCAGATTTGGCGCCGCAAGGACCATGGGCAGTGACAGCCAATAGACGCTAAAATCGCGGCCACCGATCCAGACCGCCATCGCCCCGATAGCAGCGATAGCAACCAGCACGTTGAGCGCAAACCAATATGTACGAATTTGGAAGAAGTCGTCGCTGGTGGCGAACAATAGTTTCGCCAAGATCAAGAAGGGCGGCGGATAGAGGTACGGGTCAATCGTGAATGTGTTACCGATGCGGTCATGGATTGGGGTGGAAGTTTCAGCATTTCCGTATTGGCGTGGATCATAGATGTTCTCAACGCCATGTCCTGCCAGGTAACCGCCTATGGCATAGGCTGTAAGGCAGTTGTGGTTCGCAAAAAAGGGCTTCCCTCTGTCTATCGAGATTGCCGGGTTTACCGCGTATGCCTCCTTCTCTGCGTCCAGCATGAAGACGCTCATCCTGCCGAGTTGATACACCGCCACCAGGCTTAGGATGCACCACAAAGCAAAGAGGACGCGATGCCGAGCTGGAAGATGGGCAGCGAAGGCCCGTGACACCAGGGCCGCCGCGGTTCCGCAAGAAAACAGGGAGATGACGCTGCTTAAAATCGCACCGAGACCGGCAGCCATGCAGACAATCAAAACTTGCGGCGCCGTTAGGCCGAGCAGAACAGCAGCGACGACCAGGCGAAAACCGGTCAGCCCGTATCGTTGGAGGCGATCGTGCACCGAAATCACCTCCGAGAGATAAGTCGCTTGAAAAGAACGGTTACGTACCGAGGATTATTCAATATTTTGCTCACTTCTTTTCCGGTCCTGAAACATGGCCTAAGAAACGCGGTCATGACTTGACGGACGCCTGGAAGAATATTCACGTGGTGGCAGAAACCGCCCTGGGATACTTGTACCAGGCAAATGACAAAGTTCCGATGGATTCCAGGGTAGGAGCCCGACCCTGCCCGAGCGTAGGTTGAGACCCCCAGTTGGACAGTCGAATGAACGATACGGTCAACCCTATCTCCAAGCCTGATCTCCTAACAGTCGAAGAGGCTAAGGCCCTCGATGTGGCGAAGACCAAAGACTATTTCTGCACACATCTCAATCCTGGCCAGTATCACTTCATGAAGCTCCTGGGATTCCATGAGGTTCTGATCGACCGCGCCGATGGCATGTATTACACGGATAAGAATGGGAACAAGATTCTCGATTTCTTCGGCGGCTTTGGTTCGGTGGGCTACGGCCACAACCATCCGCGCGTGCTCGCAGCTCGCAACAGGTTTCAGGGAGAGAACCGCCATGAAATCGCTATGGCGTTCATGTCGCAATATGCGGCTGCCCTGGCCCATAACCTGGCCGAGATTGCACCTGCCGACCTCGACATGGTGTTCTTGGGCTCATCAGGGTCAGAGGCAGTTGAAGCGGCGCTCAAGCTCGCCGAAAAGGTCCAGGGCAAGGACCGTGCAGGCATTGCCTACGCCGAACAATCGTTCCACGGCAAGACCCGCGGCGCACTATCGGTAACCGATTCCGATTTATACCAGTCCACCTTCAAACTGCTCAACAACCGGACGCGCGTCCCGTTCGGCGATGCCGCGGCGCTTGATGCCGCGCTCAGCGCCGATCGGTCGATCGGCACGGTGATCCTCGAGACCATCCAGGGCGGCGCCGGAATCGTCGCAGCACCCAAAGGCTATTGGCGAGAAGTGCGCCGGATCTGCGACAAGCATGATGTGTTGTGGATCGCCGACGAGGTGCAATGCGGCATGGGTCGAACCGGTCGATTCTTTGCCTTCGAGCACGAGGACGTGGTGCCCGACATCGTCACGCTCGCCAAATCCTTGGGCGCCGGAAAGACGGCGATGGCTGCGACGATCTCCCGGACGCCGGTCTACATGAAGGCTTACGGCACGCCAAAGACGGCGATGATCCACGGTCCCGCCACCTTCGGCGGGATCGGCGAGGCCTGCATTACGGCCATTGAGGGCCTAAACATCCTCTACGACGAGCGGTTGATGGAGAACGCCCACAAGCAGGGCAGCTATTTGCTTGAGCGCTTGCGCGGACTGCAGGAAAAATACCCCGGCCTGATCAAGGACGTGCGCGGCCAGGGCCTGATGATTGGTGTCGAGTTCGAGGATTTCTCCCAGACCATGCCAATAGGCTTGCGCCAAATCATCTCGGTCCTGGACGACAAGCTTAAGGGCAGTTTGTGTGGGTTCGCCGGCGCGCTGTTGCTGCGCGACTACGGTGTGCTGGTCGCCTTCACCGAATACAATCGCAACGTCATCCGCCTGGAACCGCCTTTGATCGTGACGCGGGAGCAAATCGACACCGTGATCGATGCCTTCGATGGCCTCCTTTCCCGGGGGATATTCGGTATCGTCAAGGATTACATCAAGGGCTCTATGCAGAAGCCCTAGACGTCAGAGCTTGAGCCGTTCTGCCTGTTGAGACATGAAGGCCGGGCGGGCTGCCGAGTTTAGCCGCATTTCGGCGAACGCCTCGGCTCGCGCGTCGGTCCGGCGCAGGGTCGCGGCGCTCATCCGACTGTCCTTGGCGAGGTAGAGCCTTCCGCCATGATCGATGACAATTCGGTCAAGTTCATCCATCAACGCCAGCCATTTCTTCGTCACGGGAAAGTCCAACGCCAGGGTGTAGCCCTCCATAGGGAAAGAGAACGGGCTTTCCTGCGCGCCGAAGCGCTTGAGGACAGCGAGGAAGCATCCTTGGCCGGCCCGCGAGATCCGCTTCAGCAGAGCCTCGAGACCCGAGGCCGAAGTGTTGAGCGGCAGAACGCATTGGTACTGCGCAAAGCCTTTCCTGCCGTAGATCCGGTTCCAGTCCAAAATGGCATCGAGCGGATAGAAATAGCTGTCCCAGTCGACCAGGGTGGTTCCTGCTCTTCTCGCGCCGTGGCGGTAATACATTGCGTTGAACAGGCGCGCCGTGAACCGGTTGAGCGCAAAGCCCGGCGCGTCGAACGGCACAGTCAGCCTACGTTTCTTGGGGATATCGAAAGGTGCCCTTTGCCGATTGGCGGGCAGGTCGGTGCGGCTGGCGTGGTCGCCAAGCGTCACCAGGGATCGCCCCAAGGCCGGACCGGTAGCGAGACAATCGATCCAGGCAACCGAATAGGTCACGTCCTGGTACCGCTCGAACGCGTCCATCGCCGCGGCAAGATTGGCGACCGGGATCAAGGTCTGCTTGATCCAGCCGGTCTCCACCTTCTGCAGCCGGAACGCGGCCCGGACGATGACGCCGGTCAGCCCCATACCGCCAACGGTCCAGTTGAAGAGATCTTGATTGTCGTCGCGAGAACAGTGCCGAACCTGGCCGTCCGGCCCCATCACCTCGATCCAATCGACGAATCGCCCAAAGGATCCAACCTTATGGTGGTTCTTGCCGTGGACATCGGCGGCGATCATGCCGCCGATGGTCACGAATTTGGTTCCCGGCGTCACCGACGGGAACCAGCCGCTGGCCAGGTATGTCGCGATCACATCGCTCAGTAATACGCCGGCCTCCGCAACCAATTGCCCCGCAGAGTCGTCAAAAGCAAGAACACGGTTGAAATGCCGCATGTCGAGCGTGTTTGCACAGCTAACCGCGCTGTCGCCATAAGCCCTGCCGTTGCCGCGCGCAATGGCCAGACCGGAACGAACGCGCTCCCTTAGCGCTGCTTCGCCTCCCGGCGAAAAGACTGCCGCGTCATGAACAGGAAACCGGCCCCAACCTGACAGTTTCATGCGGTTGCCATCAGCCTTGCGTTGGCAAGGCTGTCACAGCACAGTCCCACCGAGTGCAAAACCTACGATCAGCAGAAAGCAAATCCAGCTGATCCAGTCCTTTGCGGCGTAAACAACAGGATCGTAATGCATTGAGCCGCGATGCGCGATCATGACCGTGCGTGTTATCCAGTACAGCAATACGCAGCAGATGCCCAAAAGCGCGGTTGGATGATCGTAGAGTTTCAGAACAGCGGGGGAATTGATGTAGAGCGCCATGACCAATACAGAGACATAACCCGATCCAAGCGCGATCATGCTCATGATGCCGACGTCGTTGACGTGATAACCGCGCCCGTATGCGTTCAACTGTCCGCGTTCAGCCATGTCCACCAATTCTGCCTGCCGTTTCACCGCAGCAAGAGAGAAGAAGAAGAAGATAGAGAACGCAAGCAGCCAAACGGAGAGCGCAATTCCCGTCGCAATACCCCCTGCAACAATCCTGATTGTGTAAAGGCCGGCCAGGACGCAGATATCGATCGCGATCCGGCGCTT
>CAZUKP010000071.1:0-14176 GCA_964620915.1 uncultured Hyphomicrobium sp.
GGCCCTTGGTATAGGCGCTGATATTGCCTTGGCCGATATCGTCGCCCCAGATCACCAAAATGTTGGGCTTCTCGGTCTTCGCTTCCGTGTCCTGAGCCCAGGCTGGGCATGACACGCATAGGCCAACCGATAACCAGACGGTGGGCCCAATGGCTGTTACTCTCATCTTTTGCTCCTTCTCAGTTCACAACAGTCCCGTCCTCATTCCGCTAACTGCAGGCGTTGCATTGTTGCGCCGCTTCGGGTCGCCGGTTTCCCCTGGCACACCGAACGCTCCTGGGAATGCTGAGCTCAGTCGCGAGGGCAATTTCCAAAGGATGCAGAGCGTGATTATGAGCAGCGCACCTAACGTGTTGGCTCCGAGCTCCATCGTGACCGCGCCGAGACCAACTCCATCACCGCCCATGGTCGCGAGAGCAGGAACCGTTTGCAGTATCTGGCTGCCAACGCATTCGCTGACGGCGTTGACGATAATGCCCATTGTGCAGGTGATGATCGGAAACCAGCCAGAGCGCCTTTTGAGACTGGTCGCCGCCCTATAAACCAGATCACCCATGTGAAATCTCCCCGTGCAGAAGCTTCTCATAGGGTCGAAGCCTAAGCAGGGCGTGCTTCACGCTCTATCGTACTTCGGGTCAGCGCCCATATCGAAAAGTCAGGCGCATCTATACTTTGGTTTAGGATTTGGTAGGAGAAACCCCAAAAACGGTCTAAGGTTCCGAGCTAGTCTCTCGGGCAGCTAACGAGCGAATATCGGGCGTGTTCAAGAATCTGCGTACCAGCACGAAGCTTCTTCTGCTGTGCGGGGCTTTCATTTGCTCGATCGTGCTGTCGACCATCAGCCTGATTCAAGAAAAGCATATTGCGATCGAGTTCGTTCGCAAAGAACTCGTTGGCGAGCGGTACCTTGACGCTCTGCAACAGGTATATCGCGCCATCTTGGCGCAGGATTCCGAGCTGCCAACGAGCACCAAGGCGCAGCAAATAGATGCCGGCCTCAAAGCACTTGCCGCAGCGGAAAATGAAAGTGAAAACGGGCTTCATATTGCCGAACCCGCCCAAGAGTTGATGACAGCGGCCAATGCCCTGTCATCAGACGTGTCCAGTAATGACGGTAGCCGCTTTATCGGCGATGCCCTCACCAAGGCGCACAATCTCGCCAGCCGGATTGGAGATGAATCCAATCTCACACTCGATCCGGATTTGGACAGCTACTACATGCAGAATATCGTCGTTAAGCGGATGCCTGACCTATTCTCCGACGTTGCTGCACTACGGTCGTTGATGTCCGCGACACCACCGGCCGGGTTGCCTGTGGGAAGTATCGAGCGGGCGCGAACCTCTCTCCTGGACGGAAAGATTCGTGCATCAGTCGATGAGATTGAGCAGAACGTTGCGGCCGCCCGCCGCCGCAACAACGACGATCAATTGAAGCAGACCGTCGGAGGGGCGGTTGGCTCCATGCGGTCCGCCGTCGAGGCATATTTACAGGCGGCAAGCTCAACCATACGCGGTCAAGGCAACGCCGCGCAGCTTGCGCGATCCTATCGAAGTGTGTTGGATAGCGCCGATCAGGCTTGGACCACAGCGCGCACCGAGCTTGAGCGGCTCCTCAACAAGCGACTTTCGGGCCTGCTCGGAAAGCTCTACGGCAGCCTTCTTCTGATCGGACTGGTCGGGGGTCTCAGTATTCTCTTCGCGGTGATGGCTTACCGCCAGATCGTGCAGCCGCTTGGCCAACTTGAGGGCCTTGCCGACAAGGTTGGACAAACCAAGGACTATAGTCTGCGAATTGATCTTGACCGCAAGGACGAGATTGGTCGGCTCGCTCGAGCTTTTAATGCGATGCTCGAGGATCTTGCTGCGGCGCGGGAGCGAGAAAGGGAAGACCAGAAACATCTCGCCTCGATGCAGACCGAACTGGCGCGAGCGGCTCGACTAACAACAATGGGCGAAATGGCCGCCTCGATCGCACATGAGATTAACCAACCGCTCGCGAGTGTGGTCAGCAACGCCAACGCGGGCATCCGTTGGCTTAATAGAGAACCGCCGAACGTTGAAGAGGTGAAGGCCGCGTTGAGTCGCATCGCGGACGACGGCCTGCGCGGTAGTGATATAATCGGCAGCGTTCGCAACATGGTGAAAAAGGGTGACGGACGCAGGGTCCAGGTCGATCCTAATGAGCTGATAAACGAGGTGATTAGGCTTGCCGAGGACCAGTTCCAGAAGCACGGCGCGTTGATTCGAGTTGAGCTTGACGATGACGTGCCCCGTGTTTTGGCAGACCGTGTTCAACTCCAACAGGTTATTCTAAACTTGCTGACGAACGCCGCCGATGCTGTGACATACGCTTCTGACCGCGACCGGCTGGTACATGTACGATCCGAAAAGCATGATGGTCACGAAGTACTCATTGCGGTGGAGGATTCCGGAACGGGCATTGAGCCTGACGACCGTAGAAGGATCTTTGAGGCGTTCTACACAACGAAATCCGAGGGAATGGGCATGGGGCTGTCAATCTGCCGCACGATCGTAGAATCGCACGGCGGTCGCATTACCGTCGATAGCGCAACTCCACACGGCTCGGTGTTCCAGGTAATTCTTCCTGGCGATGGACGCAGCGACGACCGATGAAAGCACAATCACAGATGGATTCCGTGGTATTCGTCATTGATGACGACGCGTCCATACGTACTTCGCTAACACGCCTGCTCGAGTCTGGCCCTGACAGGAAACAGTGCCGCAATTCAGGGCAGATTGGAGCAAAGGCTTATGCGGATTCCCACTGAGCCTATAGGAAGTGTACCGCGTCCCAAGTATCTGATTGAATCGCTAGAGAGGTATCGTTCGGGAACTATATCCCAATCAGAATTTGACGCTGTTTGCGACCGGGCGCTCGCGGAAACAATTGCTAATCTCGAGGCGACGGGATCGCCCATCATTACCGATGGTGAGCAGACAAAGTCGACCTTCGTGTCTTATCCTCTTGATGGTCTGGATAACTTGGCGCCTGACGGAGTGACGATCTCATTCGCTGATGGTCACGTGCGTCAGCTTCCGCGGCTTACTCGAGGACCCTTCCGATATTCGTGCTACGCTGGTGAGTATGTGCAAAGGGCGAAACGATTCACGAAATTGCCGCTCAAGCAGGCCGTCATTGCACCATCCGCTCTAAGCCTCTTGTACCCGGATGCCGCTATCAAAGACTATCCGCGCGAAGCCTTTCTTGAGGATTTACTTGTCGAGTCGGAGAGCGATATCAGGAGCTGCTTTGCGAACGGTGCCGAGACGGTTCAGCTTGACTTCACAGAAGGGCGCCTCTCGGTCAAGCTGGACCCGTCACAAAGACTCCTCGAACATTTCGTCGATCTCATCAACAAGGTTTTGGATCGCTTCACACCGGAACAGCGCAAGAGGATCAGTGTTCACACATGCCCTGGCAGCGACCAGGACTCGACACATTCGGCGGACGTCGACTACGCTGATCTGCTCCCTATGCTCTTCAAAATTCGAGTCGGTGCTTTCATGTGCGCCGTTGCAGCCGAGAGGAACAAGCGGCGGGTCTTCAAACTCATGCGCGACCACGTTCAGGCAGATCAGAAAGTGTTCGTCGGTGTGATTGACCCGCTTAATCCCAAGATAGAGACGCCTGACGAAGTTGCCGCTAGCATCATCGAGGCCGCGAAGTACGTCCCTCTAGACCAGCTTGGGGTCACCGATGATTGTGGCTTCTCGCCGTTTGGCGACGATCAATCAACGGCACGCGAAATTGCATTTGCTAAGATCAGGGCGCGCATCGAGGGAGTTGCGCTGGCGGAAAGCCAGATGGGCATTTAGATCTGATGCAGAAGAAATGGAATTTGTGATGCAGGATCAAAACGAAACTTTTGATTGTTGGCGAGCTGATCCCATGGTCTTTTCGCGGTCAAGAAGAGGCATAGGCCGGCAAACTAATCGAGTGAGCGCTGAAGGTTATGCAAGACGATAAGCCCACACACGCGATCGCCAAACAGCAAGTCCACGATATGGCAAAGTTTGCCGAGGAGAATCCGAACCCGGTGTTGCGAGTCGGCGTTGCAGGTGGGATTCTGTTTGCAAATGCAGCAGCACGCGAATTGTCCGGCTTGCTGGAAAACAACGGAAGCTGCCTGGCAAATCAAGTGGGGGTAGAGGTCGCCGCAGCCCATGCAGCCAGGCACAGCCGCGAAATTGAGTTTTCCTCAGGCCAGCGGCTTTTTTCCTTTTTTGTGACCCCAGTACCCGGGGAAACCTACCTTTACGGGCGTGAGATCACTGAGGAGCGCCGAGCGCAACAGCAGAGCCGAAATGTCGAGAAGTTTAAAAATGAGAACCCGAACCCAGTGTTGCGAGTCGGCGTCACAGGTGAGGTTCTGTTTGCAAATGCAGCAGCACGCGAGTTGGTTGGGCTGCTGGCGGATAACGACGTGACGCAAGAGCTCGGGACGGCGGTGGCCACAGCCTTTGCAGCCAGACAGAACCAGGAAGTAGAGCTCGCCTTGAGCGACCGCCTATTCGCCTTTGCCCTGATACCGGTCCCCGGCGAAGCCTATGTAAACCTTTACGGGCGCGAAGTTACGGAAGAGCGCCGGTCACAGCAGAAAATGCGCGATATGGCAAAGTTCCCGGAGGAGAATCCCAACCCGGTGCTAAGGGCGGATGGCGAGGGTAAAGTTTTCTTTGCTAACACTGCGGCGCACGCTCTGGCCGGCTTGTTCGAGAACGACGGCAGTCGCTTGATAAAACAGCTCCGGACCGCGGTGATCGATGCCTATACAGCCAGGCAAACCTGGCATGTAGAGTTCACCTCGAGCGATCGCCTATTCAACTTTTCGGTAATACCGGTCCCCGGCGAAGCCTATGTAAACGTCTACGGCCGTGAAATCACTGAGGAGCGCCATGCGCAGAAACATCTCGCCTCGATGCAAGCCGAACTGGCTCGGGCTGCTCGCTTAACATCGATGGGTGAAATGGCAGCTTCGATCGCGCATGAGATCAATCAACCGCTCGCAAGCGTGGTTAACAATGCAAGTGCGGCTATGCGCTGGCTTAATAGGGAACCACCGAACATTGAAGAGGTGAAGGCAGCATTAAGTCGCATCGTGGGCGATGGTCTGCGCGGCAGTGATGTAATCGCGAGCGTTCGCGCGATGGTGAAAAAGGGTGACGGACGCAGGGTCCAGGTCGATCCTAATGAGCTGATAAACGAGGTCATGAGGCTTACTGAGGGCCAGTTCCAGAAATATGATGTGTCCGTTCGAGTCGATCTTGCCAATGACGCGCCCAAGGTGTGGGGAGACCGTGTTCAACTTCAGCAGGTTATCTTAAACCTGCTGATGAATGCCGCCGATGCTGTGACATACATTGCTGACCGCGAACGACTGGTGCGCTTGCGCTCTGAAAAGCATGATGGTCACGACTTGCTCATAGCGGTAGAGGATTCCGGAACGGGTATTGGGCCTGACGATAAAAAACGGATCTTTGATGCGTTTTACACGACGAAGTCAGAGGGAATGGGAATGGGACTGTCGATCTGCCGGTCGATCGTGGAATCGCATGGTGGTCGCATAACCGTAGAGAGCGCAACTCCCTACGGCTCAGCGTTCCATATCATCCTTCCAGGCGAGAGACTGAGCGGCGATTGATGAACGCGCGATCAGCAATGGAGTCGACAGTGCTCGTCATTGATGACGACGCCTCCATCCGTGCTTCTTTGAAAAGCTTGTTCGAGTCGGTTGGCTTACATGTCGAGCTGTTTGAATCGGTTGATAGGTTCGTAGAAGGGGAGCCCCCGGACGTTCCTTGTTGCTTGGTGCTCGATGTCCGTCTACCGGGCATTAGCGGTCTCGACTTTCAAAATCAGTTGGTGGAGAGTGGGATTGAGATCCCGATCGTTTTCTTGACGGGACACGGGGATATCCCAATGAGCGTTCAGGCGATGAAGGCTGGCGCCGTGGAGTTCTTGACCAAGCCATGCCGGGACCAGGATCTCCTCGACGCTGTTCGACAGTCACTTTCCCGCGATCGCACGAGGCGCGAAGCCGAGGGACACTTGGCCACCGTGAGAACCAACTTTGACACTTTGACGATCCGCGAAAGGCAGGTCTTTGAGCTAGTTACAACCGGACTTCTGAACAAGCAGATTGCCGGCGACATGGGGATCAGTGAGGTTACGGTGAAAATGCACCGTGGCAACCTCATGCGGAAGATGCAGGCTAAGTCGTTAGCGGACCTCATCAGGATGGCCGATCTTCTCGGCGTTAAGCGCTCAAGCGAATGACATCCTAGACCTAAGTATACTTTAATTCGGCCGCCGATTCCCTCACCTTGCGCTGGAACCAAGCAACCAAGAGGGGGCCGTGCGCCCTCCAGGGAACAGGAATTGTCGAAAACTCCGATGATCTCGATTGTTGACGACGACGAATCTGTGCGAGAGTCAACGAAAGCGCTGGTCAGGTCTCTTGGCTATAATGCTCGTGCCTTCGCCTCAGCGGAAGACTTTCTGACTTCCGATATCGACGAGACCGATTGCCTTATTTTGGACGTGCAGATGAAAGGTTTGAGCGGGCTCGAGCTTCAGGACCATTTGATTGCCCAAGGTCGGCAGACCCCCATCATATTCGTGACGTCGTTTCCTGATGAGAGAATACGCGACCGCGCACTCAGCGCGGGAGCAGTCGGCTTTTTAGGCAAGCCATTTAACGACAGCAAGCTAACAAGCTACCTGGATTCGGCGCTCTCCTCCCAGTTTAAGAAGCGAGGTCAATAGTGCGGCTAGTGGAGTCTCTGGCCCCAGGCTGGGCAGAGAGAACATCGCAAATCCGCGCCTCAATGCCGCTAATGACCCCAGGCGAACATCGTCGACTTCAAGCGTAACCAGCCTTGCCAATGACGTCGCCCCGGGTCTGCATCGCAGACCGACGCGATCACGCTGAAGCGATGGGTGGTCCAAGAGTCGTTCAGAATGTGAGCTTTCCCCGGACGCCAGTCACAAGCTTGGTGTCGTTACTACTCAGGGTCGCCGTTATGACCTGTAGGTCCCCGGTCATGGCAAACCAGGGGGTTACCTGCGCCTTGTAGTAGGCTTCGAACCCGTCCGTATCCTCGATCGCGATCCTAGTTGGCGTTCTATTCACAATGGTTGCCGCGACGGACAGGAGAGGGCCGACCGCGTTCTTGAAACCATCGCTCAGCTCATTGTGGAAATAGCCGACGCTGAACATATCGTTGTCCCGACCTCGGATAGGACTGCTGAGTTCGAGAGCGGCGGTCGCGGTCCATTTGATAGGGTTCGCTTCGCCGTCAGTGATCGTGTACATGCCCTTGAAACTGAGAACCCGGTTCGCGTCTATCGCGTCCGTCCACAAGGGTTGGTCGATGACGGAGAAGATGGACCAGGACTCCTGTGTCATAGTCAGAGATAGGCCTTCACCCGGATTGAAAAAGAAGCTCCCGGGATCGACCACCTTATATTCTTTGCCGCTCCAAGTGCCGCCGACGCTGACATACCCCGCACGCGAGCCATCATGGCCGCCGCCAGTGTAGAATTTCCACAGGCCTGCGAGAGCGGCTCCATCCCCGAAGAGAGGGTCCAAGCAAGTCGTGGTGGCGCAATCGTTAGGGTCATAAACCATCGCCGCGCCTTGAACTTCCTTGCCCTTGAACTTGAGAACACCAGCAGCGGGCAACGCCAAGGGTACGGTCCGCCCCATCCCGATTGGGACCACAAGCGAAGCGTTCATGAAGCCGTCGATGCCACGGCCCGTGTGAAAGACCATATCAACCAAGTCCAAGGCATTGAGCTTTCCAGCGAGGAGACCTGTCTGCTCGCCGACCATCTGGATCACCATCGCCTGGGTAATCGCGGTCGTGTTGTCTGAATTGGGCATCAACATATTTACGTTGGCTGGGGATAGCCCCGATAGAGTATTGACGTCGTCGCCAGCGCGTGTTTCCGCGTGCAAGTTGAAAATTATGCCCTTCCAGAGCCCAGCTTTTTCGCCGATCACCGTCAGGAAATAGTCTCCCTTTACGCCGTATTGCCAATCGCTGGTGCCAGCGGAGCCATCAACGACACCCTGGTAAAATTGCGTCGCCTGAAAATCGAAGATGATTCCATGTTCAGCGAGCCGGGAGCGGGCACCGCCCCAATCGCCTAAAAGGTGAGTGCGGTCCTGTTGGGCAGCCGCCGGTTCCGCGGCCGAGAGCAGCTGAATGCAGAGGCCGCTCACGAAAAGCGCTGTGGCAATTGCCCCCTTGATTTTCATTTTGTTTGATCTCCCCCATCTAGCGCGACCTGCACTTGGACCTCCAAGAATGTCCAGAAAAGGCACCCTCATGCACGCATAACACGGTCAATCTTAGTCAATTTCGGCCGGAATAGCTGTGACACGGAGGTAACAGATTGGGGCTATATCCAGACTGCCCGCTAAACGGTTACTTCCGCTTGTGGCACTGAGCGGACTCTCTGGGCGGGCCCACCGCATGTCCGCTTTCGGGAGTAAAACGGACATCCAAAGCAGACGCTCAAAGGTCTGATTCTGACCCAAAGCGGACCCTGGTCGACAACCTCACATCAGCTTTTGACCCACGTCGGACATGCATTTAGAGCGGCGTGTGTACGCGGGATTCAGTGGTCTATTTCGCCCCGTTTATGGACCAGGAACAGGTGGCGGGATGACAACGCATCCAAAAATTAAGCCAGCCTTCCTAGTGGCGTTACGCTCTTGTGCGAATTGCGACGCAGGATCATTCAGGACGTTTTGACCGGGGGTGCCACAAGTCGCTTTAATTCTCTTATTGATGAAGCCTGGATTAACGGTTGGTGGATCTGCCAGCGTTACACTAGGCGCGATCAGTGTTGCAGAGGCTACGAGTGCTGAAAGAAGTTTCGTACGCATGGAACATCTCCTTCAGATGTGCCCGGAACGCCTCACCTGAACTGTGGTGCCGCGCCGGGTGCTCGGCGAGCGCAAATATATCAGCAGTTTGTACACTGATCTATCACCTCATGGACGAAGATTGTGCGATCTTAACTTATGGTTAACGAACCGAGCCCGCACCGCTTGCGACCTGTGGCTCGGACTGGTTTGAAAGTGAACGAACCGATTAATCAAGTGGATAGGAGTTTGCGACACACTGCGTAACCAACAACATCATCACAGTGCGTGGTGCACGTGTCGCGCTCAATCATTACAATTGTAGCAATTATCGGGGCGATAGCCGCTGGTCTATTATACGCGTTTCATCAAAGCCCTAGGGCGGCGCACACATACATAACCGCACCGATTGAACGCGGCAGAATCGCCACCGTGGTCAGGGCCACGGGAACCGTCACCCCTATCTCGACGGTGGATGTCAGCTCAGAGCTGTCCGGCCGCATGGCCGAAGTTTTGGTGGGGTTCAATGATGTCGTAAAAGCCGGTCAGGTGATCGCGCGCTTGGATCAAAGGACTTTTGACGCCAAGGTAAAGGAGGCCCAAGCGGCCTTGCGGATTGCCCAGGCTGATGTTCAGGTCCAAAGCGCCGCGCTTGAGCGGGCCAAGGCTCAGCTTACAACGGCACAAATGGCCCCCCACGTGACAGAGGCGAATCAGGCCGCGTTGAAAGCCAAACTCGACGAGACCGAGAGGCAGCTCCAAAGAAAGGTCGTTCTGGCTCGCGGCGGCAGCGTTTCAACAGCCGATTTGAGCGCCACGCAAGCCCAGCGTGATGCGCAAGCCGCTGACATGCTCGCCCTCGTCGAACAAATCAAAATAAAGCGCGAGGCCGTCGTCATTGCCGAAGCTGACCTCCACATGGCTGAGGCCAATCTTGAGAACGCAGAGGCGGTCGTCGAACAGAGGCGCGCGGAGCTCGAACAGGCGGAGCACGATCTCGCGCGAACCGAGCTGCGTGCGCCGATCGACGGCGTCATAATCAAGCGTGACGTCAATCCGGGCCAGACCGTGGCCGTCAGTCTCGAGGCAAAGATGCTATTCAATATCGCCAACGACCTGCGTGAGATGGAAGTCCATGGCAAGATCGACGAGGCCGACATCGGACAGGTGAAGCCGGGGCAAAACGTGACCTTCACGGTCGACGCTCGCCCAAACCACGTCTTTGAAGGCCGAGTCCGGAAGGTGCGCATGGCGCACGAGGTGGTTCAGAACGTGGTGACCTACACGGTCGTCATCTCGGCCCCCAATCCAGAGCAACTGCTGTTTCCGGGCATGACGGCAAGCCTTCGCATTTTGATCGACGAGAGCGACGATATCCTGAAGATCTCCAACGAGGCCTTGCGCTTTCGGCCAGTAGGAACAGAAGACGTGGCGCCCGAGGATTCCCCCAGCTCGGCGACGGTCTGGGTGATCGGCCCGGATCAGCGACCGTCATCGGTGCCGGTTACCGTCGGGCGAAGCGACGATAATGGCACGGAATTGCACTCCGGCGACTTAAGCGAAGGCGAGCCGGTGATCGTTGGAGTTGCCACGGCAGGCGTAGGAAAAGGCTCATTCGGATTCCGCTTGGGGTTTTGAGCCCATGTCCGAACCGCTGGTCCGCGCAGTAAATCTCAGCAAGCACTATCGCACAGCTGACTCTATCATCCCTGCCATCTCTAAGGTCTCCCTTGCAATCGAGTCGGGTGAGTTTGTCGCCATCGTTGGGCGTTCAGGTTCGGGAAAATCGACGCTGATGAGCTTGTTGGGGCTGTTGGAAAAGCCAGACGCCGGGGAGTATGCGCTGAAGGGGCGCGACGTTGCCAGTCTCGGCGAAGACACGCGCGCTGCCCTCCGCGGTTGCGAGATCGGATTTGTGTTCCAGATGTCCTCGTTGCTGGCGCGATCCAGTGCCTCAGAAAACGTGGAGCTACCGCTGGCCTATGCTAGCATCGAGCGCGAGGAGCGGCGGCACAGGGCGCACGCTGCGTTAGACCGAGTGGGCCTTTCACATCGGCTCGATCATTGGCCGCATCAACTCTCCGGCGGAGAGCAGCAGCGCGTAGCCATCGCCCGCGCACTGGTGAGCGATCCCGCTCTAATTCTCGCTGACGAGCCGACGGGCGCGCTCGACAGCAAAACAGCGGACGGAATCCTGTCCCTATTCGCGGATTTGAACAGCGATAACCGGACCATCGTTGTGGTCACCCATGCGCCGGAGGTTGCGCGACGCGCGCGACGTCAAATCACGCTCGATGACGGATGCATCGTCAGCGATTCGCAGACCGAAGCCGCCCAGCTGGCCAACTCCGTTGAATCTCTAACAGGCTGTGACCCGTGAGTTATCTAGAAAGCGTACGCATTGCCTGGCGCGCGCTTGGCATAAACCGGGCGCGGAGCGGGCTCACCGTTCTTGGCATCGTGGTTGGCGTCGCGGCCGTCGTCTGCATGGTGGCGATTGGCGCAGGCGCGCAGGCGCGGGTTACCGAAAAGATCCGGGGCCTCGGCACCAATATCTTGTACATTGTGCCAGGGGCCGCGCAGGAAGGCGGTGCTCGCCTTGCTGGCGGTACCCATCACACTCTCACTGACGAAGATGCGTCTGCCATTTTGCGAGAGGTGGCTGGAATCCAGATCGCATCTCCTATGATTTTTCGAACGGCGCAGGTCATTGCAGGCAACCGGAACTGGTCGACCACAGTGACTGGGAATGACTCCGGTTATCTTTTGGCCCGCGAATGGGCCTTGGCCGCCGGACGGACATTTAACGAGACCGAGATCGAGTCGGCGGCGAAGGTGGTGATCATCGGCCAGGTGTTAGCCGAAAAGCTCTTCGATAATCAGCCCCGTCTCGGCGATATGCTGCGCATCGGCAGCGTTCCTTTCACGATCATTGGCGTACTCGACAAGAAGGGCCAGACTGCCTATGGCCAGAGCCGCGACGACGTTGCCGTCATTCCGCTGACGACGGCGCGCAGCCGAGTGCCGGGCTTGGAGCACGAAGGTGAGCTCAACCGCCGGACACTCGACTACATTATCGTGAAATTCTACGATTCAGCCTCTCTTGAGCAGGTCAAGCAACAGATCACAGGGCTGTTGCGCCACCGCCACCGGCTGAAGAGCGATGCTGCTGACGATTTCAGCATTTACAATCCTGCCGATGTACTGGCGGCCCAGGAAGACTCGGCGCGCGTTTTTGGAATCCTGCTCGCTTCGATCGCCTCAGTTGCGTTGATCGTCGGTGGCATCAGCATCATGAACATCATGCTAGTCTCAGTTTCGGAGCGCACGCGCGAGATCGGCTTGCGTATGGCCGTTGGCGCCAGCCGTCGTGATATCCACCGCCAGTTTCTCATCGAAGCGACTGTGCTAACCGTGATCGGCGGGGCAATCGGTGTTGTCATCGGATCGGCAGCGGCGGTTGTGGTGGCCTTATACAGCGGCTGGCCCGTGCTGATCAGTCCGTGGGTCGTCATACTAGCCTGCGGGTTTTCCACTGCAGTCGGCTTGGTCTTCGGCGCGTACCCAGCTTCCCGAGCGGCACGGCTGGATCCAATGGCCGCCTTGCGCTACGAGTGAGCGGGAGCCGGGACACCCTATCCTGCTAAGGTCTGCTAATGGCACATAGCGGACATCCAAGCTGCCGCAGAGAATGTCCGCTCTTGGGGGTAAAGGGGACATCGCTGATCCACTCGTCCGTGGACGGCTCCACGGACATTGCTCCTTGGCATCAGTCGTTTGAAGATGCCGTTATGGTTCTGTCTGGCCAGGGCCCGGTTCGCCATGCCAAAGAGCCGTGGGGCAGATTTTTCGCTGGCTTTTACGCGCTTGTTTCAGGAACAGTGTTCATTGTAGCCATCGGAATTATACTTGCGCCAATTGTCCAACGCATCTTGCACCACATTCACGTTCCCGACGATTCCTAGAGGTGTGGCACTGGACCTATCACCGCACATTCGACGTCACAGATAGCCCCACCACCATTCCTTACCGCTGTTTTTCAGCTCAGCGAACCAGCGACAGATTGGATAGAGCATAACAAGCACCAGGAGCCAGACGAGATAAACACCGCCAAGGCCTAAGCCGATCTCAGGCGCGCGTACTAAGTCCCCGGTCATTGCGAAGGCGGTTGCGACGGCGAGCAAATGAATCAGATAGATGTGGATGACGTAATAGAAGAAGGGAACCCGTCCGAATACGGCAAGGAACCGGGCGAAAGCGCCCCGGTGGTGCTCGAAAAAAGCGAGCAGCATTAACGCGGGTCCTAGCGTCATCATCAGATAGAGGGAAGATGGGGGATATTTCTCGCAATTGAGGAAGGAGAGCAGGCTCGCAAGCCATGTCTCATGAGTCGTCCATGAAGCGGGATCGCCATAAATATTGGTCGCGCGGAGGACTATGAAACCTAGGGTGATAGCCGCGCCAAGTTGAAATAAGATACGCTGCCTCATGTGCGCTTCAAGCTGCATCACCGGGCCAAGCAAATAGCCGGCGGCCATCACGCCGATCCATGGGATCAGCGGGTAAAGAACATAGAGTTGCGCCCCATCGCCGAGATGTATGAGACCGGGCTCATGCAGGAGGTGCCAAGCCCAGGAAGCCCCACCTAGCTCTTCGGCTCTGATACTATCGAGCAGATTGTGTCCGACGAGCATGATGAGGGTCATGCCTGCAGTGACCCAACGCGGTAGCCAAACCAGTGCCGCCAGAGCGATCATCGATATTCCGATTACGAAGATAATGCCGGCGGTCATGCGGAAGAGATCGAATTCAAACCTCCAGCCGAACTTAATTAGCGTGAAATCAATCAAGACTAGCCAAAAGCCGCGAATAAACAGGAAGCGGCTTAAGTCCCCCGTATCCCTCCCGCGGCCATACAGAAAGGCCGAAAGCCCCGCGAGAAAGATGAAAGTGGGCGCGCAAAGGTGGGTCACCCAGCGGGTAAGAAACAGCGCCGGCTGCATCACATCGCGAGGATTGAATCCGCTGGTACTGAAGAAATCGCGCGTATGATCCAATGCCATAAGCGCCATAACGAGGCCGCGCAGAACATCGATGGAAGAAATCCGCGCCGGTTTGCTGACCTCTGCGGCTACGCGTGTCACCAAGGGAGCCGATGGGGAGTCGGCTTGTTTGAGGATGTTTTCACGACGCGTCGTAATGAACTGCTTCCTAGAGCTTGCCGCATAGGCCTAGTCCAACTAGGACTGCTCGTATTCCGTCCGTCCTTCTCGGTCCAA
>CAZUKP010000072.1:0-14060 GCA_964620915.1 uncultured Hyphomicrobium sp.
GCCAAGGAACTCAACGTACCAATCCTAGCCTTGTCGCAGCTCTCCCGTCAGGTCGAGCAGCGCGATGACAAGCGGCCGCAACTTTCCGATCTTCGCGAGTCGGGCTCGATCGAGCAGGACGCCGACGTCGTGATGTTCGTCTACCGCGAGGAGTATTACGTCGAGCGCAAGAAGCCGTCGGAGTCGAATGTCGAGGAAATGCTCAAGTGGCAGCAGGAGATGAGCCTCGTTCACGGCAAAGCCGAGGTCATCATCGGCAAGCAGCGCCACGGCCCCACAGGCACCGTTCCCCTGTCCTTCGAGGCGCAATACACCCGTTTCGGTAACCTTGCGCGTGACTACCAAGTCCCCGGGTACACGGGATAAGCATTGCCTCGTTTGCACCGTGATTCCGGCCTAAACCTGGGGGCTGATTTGGCTTCTCGGGGGAGAAGTCCCATGCATGACAACCAGGGCCGCCGCATGCGCCAGACCGCGAACACGCCGGATGCGTCCCTACACGTTGCCGAGAGGCCTAGCCCAGCGGCCTTCGATCGGTCGGCCGGGAAACTGCCTGCCGGTGCAACGGGCATGATCACGGTTGACTTGGCAAAGATCCGCGCAAACTGGCGCTCGCTTGGAGAACTCGTAGCGCCCGCCGAATGCGGTGCGGTCGTGAAGGCCGACGCTTACGGGCTTGGCGCCGAACGTGTCATCCCCACGCTCGCGTCTGCGGGATGCCGCTCGTTCTTTGTTGCGACACCTGACGAAGCCGCGAATGCACGCTTGCTCGCCCCGGACGCCGACATCTACGTTCTCGACGGTCTCTTGCCGGGGACAGCACGAGACCTGACCGCAATTGGTGCCACCCCGGTTCTCGGCAACCTAGATGAGGTCCGTGAGTGGGTCGCGCAGACCACCAAACACGAAAGAACAGCGCCTGCTGCACTTCATGTCGATACGGGCCTCCACCGCCTTGGCATGGATCAGTCGGACGTCGCAGCCCTCGTGCACGACGAAGCGCTCTTAAGCCGTCTCAACCTTACGATTGTCATGAGCCATCTTGCCTGCGCGGACGAGGCCGGGCACGCGATGAACCGTCAGCAGCTCGAAAGCTTTGAACGCCTTCACAAGTTTTTCCCACAAGCCCGCGCGAGCCTTGCCGCTTCCGATGGCCTCATGCTGGGCTCCGATTTCCACTTTCATCTCGTTCGGCCCGGATACGCCCTCTACGGCGGCCAGGCGGCGGCCGGTCGGACCACACCGGTGAAACCGGTCGTCCGGGTCAGCGCTCGTATCCTGCAGATCCGCAACGTTTCGCCTGGCCACCGCATTGGCTATTCCGCGACCTATCGGGTGCGTAGGACTGGTCGCATTGCAACGGTGGCTGCCGGGTATGCCGACGGTGTCTTTCGTCACGCCAGTGCTTCTAACAACGAGCCGGGTGGCGCTGTCAGCATTCGTGGACGGATTGCCCCGATCGTCGGGCGCGTGTCGATGGACCTGATCACGGTCGACATTACGGATGTTCCCGACCCGGCGCCCGCGGTAGGAGACTGGGTCGATCTGATCGCTCCAGAGCTTCCTATTGAGACTGTCGGCACACACGCGCGCACAATTGGTTATGAGGTGCTGACGCGGCTTGGGCCGCGGTTCCACCGCGTCTATCTCAACGACGGCGATTGAGGCCTCATGGCTAAAGCCTTGAAGACGACGTTTGTCTGCCAGAGCTGCGGTGCTGAGTCCCTGCGCTGGGCCGGCAAGTGTCCGGCCTGCGGGGATTGGAACACTCTGTTGGAGGAGTCCCAGGCCATTGCTCCTCCTGGCTCCGGCTTCGCCCCGTCCGTGAAGGGACGAGTGGTTGCCTTGGAAACGCTCAAGGGCGAGAACAATGAGACTCCACGGTTTCAGACCGGGCTCGTCGAACTCGACCGTGTCACGGGTGGAGGAATCGTCCCCGGGTCAGCGCTTTTGATTGGCGGCGAGCCAGGTATTGGCAAATCCACCCTCCTTCTGCAGTTGGCGGCTTCGCTCGCCAACCGAGGTAAGCGCACGATCTACTTTTCCGGTGAAGAGGCAGCGGCTCAGGTTCGGCTCCGCGCCGAGCGCTTGGGCCTCAGCGACGCACCAGTGGCTTTAGGCTGCGAGACCAATTTGGCGAGCATCCTCACCACTCTGTCCGATGACAAGCCCGCTGATCTGATTGTCATAGACTCAATTCAAACTCTTTGGTCCGAGGCGATCGAGTCCGCACCCGGTACCGTGAGCCAAGTTCGCGCCGCCGCCCAGGCGCTGATCCGCCACGCCAAACGCGTTGGAAGTGCCTTGCTCCTTGTGGGGCACGTCACCAAAGAGGGACAGATCGCTGGACCCAAGGTGATCGAGCACATGGTGGACACCGTGTTGTATTTCGAAGGAGACCGCGGACACACCTATCGCATTCTCCGTGCCGTCAAGAACCGCTTCGGCGCCACCGACGAAATTGGCGTCTTCGAGATGGCCTCTGGAGGCTTACGTGAGGTTACCAACCCTTCCGAGCTCTTTCTGGGCGATCGGGACGCCTCGAGCCCTGGCGCGGCCGTCTTCGCCGGAATCGAGGGGACGCGGCCACTCCTGGTCGAGATACAGGCCCTGGTCGCTCCCTCGGGCCTGGGAACGCCCCGCCGGGCCGTCGTGGGCTGGGATTCCAACAGGCTTTCGATGTTGCTGGCGGTGCTTGAAACCCGTGCGGGTGTTTCCTTCTCGGGCCACGACGTTTATCTCAACGTTGCTGGTGGCTTGAAGCTCACCGAGCCCGCCGTTGACCTCGCCGCAGCCGCCGCGCTCGTATCATCGTTGTCCGGTGTTGCCATTCCGCGACACCAAGTGCACTTCGGCGAAGTGTCCCTGTCAGGGGCCGTGCGCGCGATACCACTGATGTCCGCACGCCTGAAAGAAGCCCAGAAACTAGGCTTTCGATGCGCCCTCATGCCTGCTCAAGGCGATCTCGAACAGGGATCGAGCAAGCTCAAGCTGCAACGAGTCTGTCATTTGAGAGAGCTTGCAGACGAGTCGATGTCATGCGACTGACAAGCGCGGGTCTTGCCATGGCCAGATCCAGCCGACGACGGGGACCTCGACGATGATTGGGCCGCTGACTTATTTGGACGCAGCACTCATTGCGGTCTGCTTCATCTCAGGGCTGTTGGCGATGTACCGCGGCCTTGCCCGCGAGCTGCTGTCGATCGTCTCTTGGTTGATCGCGGCGGCTGCCGTTCTCTACTTCGTTCTCTTCTATAAGGAATTCGCCCAGGAGCTGGCCCAGCAGATGGGCACCCAGGTGGCCGTTGCGCAGATCGTGGTGGGCGCGATCATCTTCCTTATCGTCTTGATTATCGTGCACCTCATCACAGCGCGAATCTCCGACTCAATTCTCGATAGCCGGATCGGCATGATCGACCGGATCCTTGGCTTTTTGTTCGGTGTTTTCCGGGGCTTCATCCTCATCGTCATCCCCTACATGTTTTATGAAGCCTTTTTCCCCAACGTTGATCAGCAGTTTCCGTGGGTGCGCGAATCCAAGTCGCTGCCCTACATCCAGAGCACCGGAAACGCCATTCGGTCGGTTCTGGAATACAATCTCCCCTCCTCGCTCACCGCACCGCCAGGCGAGCAAGACGAACAGGGCGACCAACAATCACGTCTGCAGGGGATCAAGAGCGACCAAATGGCTCTTGCGGTGGGCAAAAAGTATCATATTTGTGTCACTTGGCGGGTGCGCGTGGTTTAGTCTGGATCGGGCGCACGTTTGTTAACGTAGCGTAACGTTGTCGGACAGCGGCAGGGCACCAGCGGGAGGTGGCCAATGACCAATTGTCTCGAAGCCGATCCAAAGGAACGCGGGCCGGGCTACCTCCGGTACAGCGATGATAGGCTCCGCGAGGAATGCGGGGTCTTTGGCATTTTTGGCCACCCCGAAGCTGCGGCGATTACCGCGCTCGGTCTTCACGCCTTGCAGCACCGTGGGCAGGAAGCCTGCGGGATCGTGACCTACGACGGTAAGCAGTTCCATTCCGAGCGCCGTATGGGGCTCGTCGGCGACAACTTCTCGCGCGTGAGCGTAATCGAGAGGTTGAAGGGCCACATCGCCATCGGCCACAACCGCTACTCGACCACGGGCGACGCCGTGCTGCGCAACGTGCAGCCGCTGTTTGCCGACATCGACACGGGCGGCTTTGCGGTGGCCCACAATGGTAACTTCACGAACGCGCTGACGGTGCGCCAAGAGCTGATATCGTCGGGCGCCATCTGCCAATCGACCTCTGACACAGAGGTCATCCTTCACCTGCTCTCCCGCTCCAATAAACGCCGGATCGTCGAACGCTTTATCGAAGCGCTGCGCCAAATTGAAGGCGCTTATGCCCTCGTTTGCTCCACCAACGACATGCTGATCGGTGCGCGCGATCCGATCGGGATCCGGCCCCTCGTGATCGGCAAACTCGGCCAGTCCTATGTACTCGCCTCTGAAACGTGCGCTCTCGACATGGTTGGTGCGGAATTTCTGCGCGAGGTGGAGAACGGCGAGGTTGTCGCGATCACCGAGAAAGGCCTGGAGAGCCATCGCCCCTTCCCGTTGCGCCCGCAGCGCCCGTGCATCTTCGAATACATCTATTTCGCACGTCCCGACTCAGTCATTGCCGGCCGGACCGTCTACGACATCCGCAAACAGATGGGCGTGCAGCTTGCGCGCGAGGCGCCCGCCGATGTCGACGTCATCGTGCCCATCCCCGACTCAGGGGTCCCAGCGGCCATCGGGTTTTCCCAGGAGGCCGATGTCCCCTTCGAACTGGGCATCATCCGCAATCACTACGTTGGGCGCACCTTCATCGAGCCGGAACAACGCATCCGCGCGCTGGGGGTCAAACTGAAACATTCGGCAAACGCGAGCGTCATTCGCGGCAACCGTATCGTCCTGGTCGACGACAGCGTCGTGCGCGGAACCACGTCCAAAAAGATCGTCGAACTCATGTATGAAGCGGGTGCCAAGGAAGTGCACATGCGCATTGCCTCCCCGCCGATCACGCACTCCGATTATTACGGCATCGATACACCCGATAAGATCGACCTCCTTGCCGCAAACAAAGATCTGGCGGACATGCGCAAGTTCCTCTGCGCGGACTCGCTTGCGTTCCTATCGGTCGACGGCATCTACCGCGCCGTGGGCTTCGACGGCCGAGACAATCACAACCCGCAATTCACCGATCATTGCTTCACAGGCGAATACCCGACCCTGCTGACCGATCAAGGCGGACGCACAACGCCGCGCCAGCTCTCACTGCTCGCCGAGGTAGGCTAGACGGCCCTCTGCGACCGCTGGGCGTGCGGGAATTGCCTGCCACCCCCTTCTGGCGGAAACCAGAAAGGCGCGAGGCGCTTGCACACAGCCTGGCCCGAGATAAGCTGCCGCCGTGCCAGCTTGCGCCCCAGACGCTCTGCGGGCAGGACGCGCCTTGAGGCCCGACAATGAAAAACAAAGATCCACTCAAGGACCGCCTCGCCCTCGTAACAGGGGCTTCGCGCGGTATTGGCCGTGCCGTCGCCATCGCGCTTGCCCGCCACGGCACCCATCTCATCATCACCGGCCGGACCCGCGGCGCCCTTGAAGAGGTCGACGACGAGATCCGTGCTCTTGGCGGCAAGGCAACGCTGCTCGCCCTCGATCTCAACGACGGGGAAAAGATCGACCAACTCGGTCCCACGATCTTTCAACGCTGGGGCAAGCTCGACATTTTCATCGCGAACGCCGCAATCCTTGGCCCCCTATCACCGCTCCACCACGTCGCCGTGGACGCTTGGAGCCCGGTCATGGACGTCAACCTCAACGCCAACTGGCGCCTCATCCGCACGCTCGATCCCGTTCTGAAGCGTTCTGACGCCGGCCGGGCCCTCTTCGTCACGGCGGGCGAGGCAGACGGCGCCAATGCATATTGGGGGCCGTACGCCACGTCCAAAGCTGGCCTTGAAACGCTCGCCAAGACGTATGCCCGCGAGGTTGCAGACACGACTGTGCGCGTAAACCTCGTCGATCCCGGCGCCGTGCGCACACAGCTTCGCGCCAAAGCGTTCCCCGGTGAGGACCCCAACAAGCTGCCTGCGCCCGACGATGTCGCACCGCTCTTTATCGAGCTCGTCTCGCCGGCCTGCACATTTAACGGCCGCATCGTGCGCTTTTCCGAGTGGGTCCGCCGCAAGAAACAGCCCGAACCCGCCGACACCGACGCATAACCCGTCAAGCGTCCTCAGCCCACCTCGATCACCATGCCGTCGTAGGCCGGCTCCACGCCATCGGGCAGCTCGCGCTTGAGCGCATCGTAGTCGAGGTCCGTCGTCATATGGGTGAGGATTGCGCGCTTGGGCTTCACGCGTGCAATCCACTCCAGCGTGCGCTTGACGTGAAAGTGGCTCGGATGCGGCGTGAATCGCAAAGCATCGACAATCCAGACGTCCAGGCCCTCCAACAAGGGAACGGACTCCTCGGGCACGTCGCTGATATCGGGCGAGTAGGCCAGACCGCCAAACCGATACCCGAGCGAGCCGACATCTCCGTGCCCCTGCGCGATCGGCAGCGCCTCGAGCGGACCCGTCGGACCATCGATGCGCACCGCCTCTCCCGGAATGGCCACATGCGCGTCAAGGATCGGCGCGTAGCTCGACCCCTCCGGCATCTCAAAGCAATAACGAAACCGCTCGCGCAGGCTTTGAAGCGTCGCCGCGTCCGCCCACACATTGATCCGGCGCTTCATCGCATAACACACCATGCGCAGGTCATCGATCCCATGTGTGTGGTCGGCATGGTCATGCGTATAGAGCACGCCATCGAGCATGGTCGCACGCACACTCAGCAATTGTTCTCGTAGATCGGCCGGCGTGTCGACGAGCACTGTCGTGTGGCGACCGCTGCCCATGCGTTCCACCAAGAGCGAGCAGCGCCGCCGCCGGTTCTTGGGATTGGTGGAATCGCACTTGCCCCACATCACACCGATGCGCGGCACACCGCCGGAGGACCCGCAGCCAAGGATCGTCGCGCGCAAAGTCATGCAGGCGCAGGGTCGGCCACCGCCGTGCGGGGGACCTTCGTGAAAAGTGAGAAAAAGTTCTCTGTCGTTGCGGCGGCAAGCTCATCTCGTGAGATGCCCCTCGTTTCGGCGAGGGCCGCCGCAGTATGGACGACATAAGCGGGCTCGTTCGTCTTGCCCCGAAACGGCACAGGCGCCAGAAACGGCGCATCTGTCTCAACCAGCAGACGATCGAGTGGCACCGACTTGGCGATATCGCGCAAGGCACCCGACTTCTTGAACGTCACGACACCGGTGAACGATACATACAGACCAAGTTGTAGCGCCCGCGCAGCGAGATTGGCGCCGCCGGTGTAGCAGTGCAGGATTGCGGGAAACGGTCCCTTGGCGTGTTCCTCCTCAAGGATGCGCGCGGTGTCCTCATCGGCCTCGCGCGTGTGAATCTCAAGCGGCAGGCCGGTCTCTCGTGCGGCCGCGATGTGGCGGCGAAAGCCTTCCGCTTGTGCCTCCGGCGTAGAATGCTCGTAGTAGTAATCGAGCCCCGCCTCCCCGATGGCAACGACCTTGGGATGCTGCGACAGGCGAACGATCTCGTCGACCGGAATGTCGAGCTCCTCATGCGCGTTATGTGGATGCGTGCCGACCGAGCAGTAGACGTTCGGGTATCGCTCGGCGATCGCAAGGAGCTCTGGCAAATTGCGAATGCGCGTCGAAATCGTCACCATCAGCGCCACGCCGGCCTTCTCAGCGCGCGCGATCACCGCATCGCGGTCATCGGCAAACTGCGGAAAGTCGAGATGGCAGTGGTGATCGACAAGCTTCATCACTTGGCCTTGTTGCTCTTGTCCTTGCCGGCGCCGGCCTTCGCGCCGAACCCTTGGCCCTCGTTGTCGGCTTCCGGCTCAATATAGCGCGGAAACACACCTTCTGGCGTGGGCAGATCCGTACCCGGCACCAGACGGCCCGCCTTGCCAAGATTCGCAAACGCGTGGACATCTTCGGGCTGGGCCAACTGTTGTGACAGTTTGTCGGCAGAATGCGGAATGACGGGCATCGCCAAAATAGCCAGCTGCCGGACAACCTCGGCCGTCACATAGAGGATCGTCTCCATCCGTTTGGGATCGGTCTTCCTTTTTGCCCAGGGCTCTTCGCCCGCGAAGTAGCGATTGGCCTCGGCGACGACGGCCCACACCGCATCGAGGTATTTCGTGATGGCTTGCCGGTCCATCGACTCGCGTGCCTTCTGATACATGGCGTCCGCAGCCGCGAGGATTGCCTCATCGGCCTTTGTGAAGTCGCCGGGCGCTGGAACTTTCCCGCCGCAGTTCTTGGCGATCATCGACAGTGATCGCTGAGCCAGGTTCCCGAGGTCATTGGCAAGATCGGCATTGATGCGATTGACGATCGCCTCATGCGTATAGCTGCCGTCGTAGCCGAAGTTGACCTCACGCAGGAAAAAGTAACGCACGGCATCGAGTCCATAGGCGTGAACGAGATCGAACGGATCGACGACGTTGCCGACGGACTTCGACATCTTCTCACCTTTGTTGAGAACGAAGCCGTGCGAAAAAACGCGTTTGGGCAGCTCGATACCTGCCGACATCAAAAACGCCGGCCAATAGACGGCGTGAAAGCGCAGAATGTCCTTGCCGATCACGTGCACATCGGCAGGCCAGTAGTGCCACAGTTCGTTGTGCTCATCGGGAAAACCAACGCCCGTTATGTAGTTGGTGAGCGCGTCGACCCACACATACATGACATGCGGTTCGGCACCAGGCACGGGAATTCCCCACCCCAGCGTCGTGCGCGAGATCGAGAGATCGTCCAGACCGCCTTTGACGAAGCTCACGACTTCATTCCGGCGTTCGGGCGGAAGAATAAAGTCGGGGTTCTTTTCGTAGTGCTCGAGCAGCCTGTCCTGATAGTCGGAGAGCCGAAAGAAATACGTCTCCTCCTCGGTCCATTCGACAGGCGTGCCTTGCGGACCAACGCGCACCCCTTCAGGCGACATCGTCGTCTCGGCTTCGTTGTAGTAAGCCTCGTCGCGCACAGCATACCAACCGGCGTACTTCTGCAGGAAGATGTCTCCGGCGCGTTCCATGCGGTGCCAAATTTCCTCGCTGGCGCGATAGTGTCGCTGCTCGGTCGTGCGGATGAAGTCGTCGTTCGACAGCCCCAGTAGTCCGGCCATCTCACGAAAGCGCTTGGCGTTGCGGTCGGCCAATTCGCGCGGGGTCAGACCCTCCTTTGCCGCCGTCTGTTTCATCTTCAGGCCGTGCTCATCGGTGCCCGTCAGGAAGAACACGTCCTTCCCATCAAGTCGTTCGAATCGCGCAATGGTATCGGTCGCAATCGCTTCATAGGCATGGCCGATATGCGGCTGCCCGTTGGGATAGGAAATGGCGGTTGTGACATAGAATTTTGAAGGCCCGCTCATGGGACTGCAGTCCTCGCTTTGGCAAATGGATGATTAACGGGGATTGTCTGTGCGGTTTGCACTGTGCGTATCCGCCTCACATTCGAGTGAAGCGGTTCAACGAAGGCAATCGTGGCATCTCATCCATCGGCTAGGCGGACTTTCGGTTCTGTGCAGCGGTCGCGAGCGCCCCCGCGGTCTCAAGAATTAAGGTCTTGCGATCGAGGTTGAGCGCCATCGCTACGGCTTTTTGACGGGCTACTCTTTCCCACAGCCCGGCAAACGAGGCAAGACGCTCCTCCCCAATCACGCGCGCAGATAGCGCTTGCTCGTCGGGCGTACCTTCACCGGCCGCCTGCGCCCGGATCAGGCGGGCCAGCTGGTCTAAGAGTAAATCAAAAAAAAGCTCAAATTGCTGTTGGGCGGCCGAAGGCTGTAGCTCATCCGCGAGTGCGTGAACTTGGCGCCAGTCGAGCTGCGGCAGACCGCTGACGACACCTGCAATCCTTTTATACAGATCCAGTCCGCCACCAGCCCATAAGCTGAGGAGCCGGCGCACGCTGCCGTCTGCGAGACGCCACAGCACTGGCCAGTCTTCGCTCCCCGGTCCTTGTTGCCCCGTCGCAGCGAGTGCCTGTTCAACCGCCTTGCGCAAATCGGGATCGCTCAATGGCTGCATGGGGAGCATCCGGCAGCGCGATCGAATAGTTGCGAGCAGACGCCCTGGTGCAGAGGAAATAAGCAGGAACACCGTGCGAGGCGGCGGTTCTTCCAGCGACTTTAGTAACGCGTTGGCGGCATTCACGTTGAGTTCGTCTGCCTGGTCGACGATTACGATCCGCCAAGACTCTCCAGCCGTCCGGTGCCCTAGAAACATTCGCAGGCGACGAACTTCGTCGATGGGAATGGTTGTCGTGAATCTTTTTGTCTTCGAATCGAACGGCCGGCGAATGACGAGCAGGTTTGGGTGCGACAGAACGCGAACCTGACGACTGGCGTTCGTGTCAGCGCCTACATCGAGGCTAATGCTTTTCGCGTCCCGTTCCTCCGGCTGCGCCAAAGCCGCGCGCGCAAATCGGTAGGCCAACGTCGCCTTGCCGATCCCTTCTGGTCCCGTCAACAACCAGCTGTGGTGCATGCGACCTGAGAAGAGAGCTTCTGCAAGATTGCGCTCAGGTTCCGCATGTCCAAACAGCGTTACCGTTTCCCTCGGGTGCGGTGTGCCTTCAAGGCGGTCCGCTTCGGGCAGGACATCAATGGTAGCGGTCGCGGTCGCGCGTGCCATCAGCAAACCTCAGCAAGAAGCCGTTGATCGACAACGCGCCAGACCTCTCGGCCGACGATGTCTTCTTGCGTATTTCCATCGATGAGAGTGCACCGCGCCGGCTCGGATCGCGCAATAGCGACAAAGGCATCGCGCAATGCCTGATGAAATTCCAGCGCACGCTTTTCGTAGGCGTCTGGCTTGGCGCTCGCCGACGCTGTCTCTTCCCGCCGGTTCCCCGCGCGGCTTAGTCCGACCTCAGCAGGCAGGTCGAGCACGATCGTCAAGTCCGGCGTCGTCGGCTTTACAATCATCTCTTCGAGCGCTTCGAAGATGTGCACCGGGAGGCCACCTGCCGCGCATTGATAGACGCGCGTGGAATCAGAAAACCGATCACAGATCACCCAGCGGCCTTCTTCCAGTGCAGGTCGGATCGTCTTGTCGAGATGATCAGCCCGAGCGGAGTAAAAAAGAAGAGCCTCGGACAAGGGCGAATGCGGCGGCGTCTCAGCATCAAGGATGATCGAACGCAACGCCTCGGCAAAGGGTGAGCCACCCGGCTCCCGCGTTAGGACGACATCAAGTCCTCGTTCGCGCAGACGCTCGGCCAGCAGTCGAGCTTGGGTCGACTTGCCGGAGCCCTCGCCCCCTTCAAACGTGATGAACTTTCCATCAGCCATGTTACCGGGCGCAAAACCGCCTCATCTCTCCGCACAAAACCGCGTCGCCGGGCAACGTCCGGCTACTTAGAAGTGGGTATCACGCAAAAGAGAGGAAGCGCTAGAGCTGGATCCAGGACACCGACAAATGGGCAAGTGCATCAAGACCGCGGCGCACCAATCCGCCGGGCTCGACATCTTCTGCCGCATAGAGCGGCACCTCATTGACTGCATTGGACTCGTTGATGACCCGCAGTGTGGCGACCTGATCGCCTTTCTTTATGGGGGGTTTTAGCGGTCCCTCATAAATCACCTCTGCCCTCAGCCGAGGATTGGCCGGAAATCGCGGCAGGATCACCTTCAGCTCTCCATCACCCGTCAGTGGCACATAAAGGCTCTCCCCACCCCATACGCGGGCATACGCGACGACCTCGTCAGCTTCAAATAGCTTGAATGAGCCGAAGCTGCGAAAGCCCCAATTGAGTAGCCTGGTCATTTCCGATTTTCGCGCCTTCTTGGACGGCAGCCCCATCACAACGGCGATCAGCCGCTTGCCGTCCTGCACGGCCGAGGCAACCATGCAATATCCGGACTCCTTGACGAAGCCCGTCTTCAAACCATCGACCCCAATTTTTGCAAAGAGCAGCGGATTGCGGTTGATGAAATTGTGCCGCCGGTATTTGAACCGCTCTTGGCTGAAGATCTTGTAGAACTCTGGATATTCCGTGATGAGGTGGCGCGCCAGTACAGCAAGCTCGCGCGCAGTCATAAGTTGATCGGGACTATAAAGACCACTCGGGTTGGCAAACGTCGACTTCTCAAGGCCGATGCCGCGCGCTTCCTCCGTCATGCGCTTTGCAAAGGCTTCCTCCGTACCGGACATACCTTCCGCAATGGCAATGGCCGCGTCGTTGCCCGACTGAACGATCATGCCCTGAAGCAATTCGTTGACTGTCACCTTGTTGTTGAGGGGTACGAACATCGCCGACGTACGCGATGGGGCGCCGCCCGTGCGCCAGGCGTGTTCGCTCATGACGAACTCATCGTCGAGGGATACTTTCCCATCCTTCAAGGCTTTGAACGCAACGGCCGCCGTCATCAGCTTGCTCATGCTCGCCGGCGGCAGGAGTTCGTCTGCGTTATGCTGAAAAAGGATGGCGCCTGTGTCGGCGTCCATCAGGATCGCGGACTTGGCATTGGTGCCGAACGACTTGCTGTTACCTGCAGCAACCTGACCAGATACCAGCGCTGCCACCGCGAGTGCAGCCAGAGCGCTCAACGTGAAGAAGAAGTTGTGGACGTGCCGGATTTTCAGATCGGGCATTGCCGGTTTTGGTCCTCACAAATCGATGTTTTCCATTCGACTAACTATCAAGTTCGTAGCGATTTTGTGTCAAGGTGCGCTGCGAAAAGATGACCCGTTAGTCGCGCACAATTGCGCTATCGCCCAATCCCAGGGCCGCCAATTGGCGCACCAAGTCTTTTGCCGCTGTTTCTGCGAGGGGGCCGATTCGTACGCTGAAGATCGTCTCTTCTTGGTCTGCTTGCAAGGGTACGATCTCGCTTTGCCCTAACTCTTTCAGCTCATGGCGCATACGCTCCGCACTCGCGCGGGACTCAAACTGGCCTGCTTCAACGTACGCGAGCGGCGGTCCGCCGAGGCTCGAGCGCCGTCCGGTTGATTGGGATCGGCTTTGTCCTGAAGCGAGTTGACCGCGATAACGCGTGACCGACCAGCTCGGTGCGGGCTCATAACGCCGCACCTGGGCAGTCCGCGGGTTGGGTGACTGCTGGGCATACTGCGTCCCGGCGCGATGCCATGTCTGCGCGGCCAGGTGGCGCCGCTCGTGTCTGTCATCTCCATTCAGCGGAGCGCGGCCGGCATAGCGAACCCGCACCCGCGCCAATCCACGACTGGAATATCCGAGCTCACGTGCGGAGCGTTGTGACAGATCGATAATGCGATTGTTCACATAGGGACCACGATCATTGATCCGCACAAGGATGGTGCGGCCGTTGTCCAGGTTCGTGACATAAGCATATGACGGTAGCGGCAAAGTGGGATGTCCGGCCGACAAAGCGTTCATGTCGTAGACTTCGCCGTTGGCCGTGCGCCGCCCATGAAAGGCCTTGCCATACCAGGAGGCAACGCCCGTTTCGTCGTAAGTCTCGTCCTCACGCGGCACATACCAGCGGCCTGCCACCTTGTAGGGCTTGCCCACCTTGTAGCTCCCACCGCCTTTGGGTGTACGCCCCAGCCCGCTCGACACCCGCGGGCTCGCCGACACCCCCAATTCTGGATCCGGTGCGGAACCGCCCTGCGAGCACCCGGTGGCTGCGATCGCGACAAGCGCCAAAGTTGTAGGGCGGAATTTCAGATGCCGCGGCCACAAGAACCTGCCAGCGGCCTCGAAGAGACGGCCTGCACGCACGGTCCTGGCGCGGGAATTGGTGACGCACATACGCATACCTACTCGCAACGAGCGCCCGCCACCGCCACCATCATGGAGGCTCAGCTGGGCCTAAACACGTCGCAACGATGACAATTCGTGCTTAGGATTGAGTAAAGACGTGACGCACTTGAGAGAGGACTCATCCCTGTATAGGGTCCGCGCGCGCAAGGGGGAAAAGTTGGATGGGTGGCCGAGTGGTTTAAGGCACCGGTCTTGAAAACCGGCGTGGGTGCA
>CAZUKP010000073.1:0-14010 GCA_964620915.1 uncultured Hyphomicrobium sp.
GCACGGCGGGCCGTTCGTCCTTCATCACCGGCCAAAGCGTGTTCCGCACCGGCCTGTCCAAGGTCGGACTACCCGGTGCCGATCTCGGCTTGCGCGCAGAGGATCCCACGATCGCCAAGTTGCTCAAGGCCCAAGGCTATGCAACCGGGCAGTTCGGTAAGAACCATCTCGGCGACAAGAACGAGTTCCTGCCGACGCTGCACGGCTTCGATGAGTTCTTCGGCAACCTCTACCATCTGAATGCGGAGGAGGAGCCCGAGGACGAGGACTATCCGAAGGATCCGAAATTCCGCGAAAAGTTTGGTCCGCGCGGTGTGATGCATAGCTGGGCAACCGACACCGACGATCCCACCGTCGATCCGCGCTTCGGCAAGGTCGGCAAGCAGAAGATCGAGGATACCGGACCGCTCACCAAGAAGCGTATGGAGACGATCGACGACGAGACGGTGACAGCGGCCATCGACTTCATCAAGAAAGCCAACGAGGCCGGCACACCCTTCTTCGTCTGGTGGAACGGCACGCACATGCACTTCCGCACCCACGTGGCGGAAAAGGACCGTGGCATCTCTGGGCAGGATGAATATTCCGACGGAATGGTGCTGCACGACCGGGCCGTCGGAAAGCTCCTGAAGGCGCTCGACGATCTCGGCATCGCCGACAAAACTCTCGTGTTCTACTCGACCGACAACGGACCACATCAAAACACGTGGCCCGATGCCGGCACCACGCCGTTCCGCAGCGAAAAGAACACGAACTGGGAAGGTGGTTGGCGCGTGCCGGCGATGGTGCGCTGGCCTGGCAAGATCAAGGCGGGCTCGGTGTCGAACGACATCATGCACCACATGGACTGGTTGCCCACCTTCCTCGCCGCGGCCGGGCAGCCGGACGTCAAGGAGAAGCTGCTCGACGGCTACACCGTCGACGGCACCACCTACAAGGTCCATCTCGATGGCTATAACTTCCTACCCGTCGTGACCGGCCAAGAGGAGAAGTCGCCGCGCGACGAGATCTTCTACTTCTCGGACGACGGCGACCTGATGGCCTTGCGCTACCACGATTGGAAGGTCGTGTTCTTGGAACAGCGTGCGAAGGGTACGCTGAGGATTTGGGCCGAGCCGTTCACGGAGCTGCGTGTGCCCAAGATCTTCAATCTGCGTCGCGATCCCTACGAGCGCGCCGACATCACATCCAATACCTACTACGATTGGATGATCTCGCGTGCTTACATCCTGGTTCCCGCGCAAGCCTATGTGGGCAAGTTCCTCAAGACCTTCGAGACCTATCCGCCACGCCAGAAGCCGGCGAGCTTCACCGTCGGCGGTCAAATGGAGGAGTTGGAGAAGGCGCTCGGCAAACTCCAGGCCGACCTTCAATAGGAAGACCTGAGTGCCGGGCCGGTCCTATCCGCGCCCGGCACGCCAGCGTGACCACATCGATTTGTTGGGAGTAAAGGTCTTCAATAGAAGAACGCGGTGCCGGTCCGGTCCTACCCGCGCCCGGCGCGCCTGCGTGACCACATCGATTTGTTGGGAGTAAAGGTAATGAGTTCGATCCTAAGCTCAGTCCTGCGGCCAATTGCGGCTGTTCTGCTTGCCCTAGTCCCGCTGGTGACCGCTCAAGCACAAGACAAGAAGCCCAATATCCTGTTCATTATGGGCGACGACATCGGCTGGATGCAGCCGAGCATCTACCATCGTGGCCTTATGGTCGGTGAGACGCCCAGCATCGACCGCATCGGTCAGGAAGGCGCGATGTTCACCGATTACTACGCCGAGCAGAGCTGCACGGCCGGGCGCACTGCCTTCTTCACGGGCATGCAGCCGGTCCGCGCCGGCATGACCCTGCCGGAAATTCCCGGCGCCCCGTCTTACCTGCAGCCCGGCACGCCTGCACTCGCCAAGTTCCTGCACGATCTCGGCTACTCAACCGGCGAGTTCGGCAAGAACCATTTGGGCGACCATGCAGACTCGCTGCCCACCGCGCACGGCTTTCAGGAATTCTGGGGCTATCTGTACCACCTCGACGCGATGCAGGGCGTGAGCTTCCCCGACATCAATAAATCCCCGACCGAGCAGGCTGTCGCCCCACCCTGTAAGAACACGCCGGTTCCGGGCCTCGATCCGGTGCCTGGCGCGATCGATCCGAAGGACGGGCTATGCATGACACCGCCCCGGCCGGTGCTCCATTGCACCTCGTCTGACGGTACTGGAAAAAACCAGAGCTGCAAGGACGAGGGGCCGCTCACCTTGGAACGGTCGAAGACGGTGGATGAGGAGATCTCGACCCAGCTCATCGACTTCCTCGATCGCAACGATCCCGAGAAGACCGGCAAGCCGTTCTTCGTCTGGTACAACCCGGCGCGCATGCACATCACCACCGTACTCTCCGACAAGTACATGGCCATGGTGGGCGAGCCCGGCGGCAAGGACTGGGGCGTCAACGAAGCCGGCATGAAGCAGATGGACGACAACATCGGCTATGTCCTGAAAAAGCTCGAGGACATGGGTGAGCTCGACAACACGATTGTCGTCTTCACCACCGACAATGGGGCCGAGACGATCACCTATCCCGACGGCGGCGTCACTCCCTTTGCCGGCGGCAAGCTGACCACCTGGGAAGGCGGCATGCGTGCCCCGATGGTCGTACGCTGGCCGGGCCATATCAAGCCGGGCACTGTGAAAAACGACACGTTCTCGTCACTCGACTGGGTGCCCACGTTCGTCGAAATCGCGGGTGGTCCAAAAGGCGACGGGCTGAAGAAGCAGATCGAGGCAGGGAAGTACCCTGGCATCGTCAAGACAACGCTCGACGGTGTCAATCAGCGCGCCTACCTGGAAGGCACGTCGGAGAAGTCGGCGCGCGACCATTTCTTGTACTGGTCCGGCAAGGTGCCGTCGGCGGTGCGGTACAAAAACTGGAAGATCTACTTCTCGATGGTGTCGCAGAGCCCGAGCGGCTTCGTCGCTGGCGCGCTGCCCTATCACTGGACCCAGGTGGTGAACATCAAGCGCGATCCATTTGAGGCCTCGATCGGCGATCACACCAAGACTCTCTTCGGTACCGGCGGGGCCCTTGCTGGTCCGGTAACCGCCTATGTCTACGATTGGAACATGCTGCCGATCGGCCAGGCGCTTTGGCTGAAGCATCTCGAGTCCTACGTCGACTACCCGCCCCTACAGAACCCGGCAAGTTACAACCTGGACCAGGTTCTCCAGCAGGTTAAGGAAATGAAGACGAGTAGCCACGCTGGGGAGTAGCGGCGTATCCGAGTGTGAAGCCATCGAGCGGGCGCCCTATCGAGCGCCCGCCACGCACATTCCTCGTCTTTGACTTAGGAGCGTATTATGAGATCTCATCACCGCTTCTTTGTGGCTTTCGCGCTGGCACTTGCTGCCAGCTTGGCCTTCGGCACGCTGGCCCTCGCGCAGACCGATCCGCTGCCGTCTTGGAACGACGGTGCCACCAGAGACGCCATCGTGAGCTTCGTTGAGAAGGTCACGGAAGAAGGCGGCTCGGATTATGTCGCGCCGGCCGACCGTATCGCAACGTTCGACAACGACGGCACACTTTGGATCGAGCAGCCCGCCTACGTGCAGCTCGTTTTTGCATTGGACCGCGTCAAGCAGCTCGCCCCGCAGCATCCTGAGTGGAAGGACAAGCAGCCTTTCAAAGCCGCCCTTGAAGGCGACATGAAGACACTGGCCGCCTCAGGTCAGAAGGGTATTCTCGAACTTATCATGGCCACCCATGCCGGCATGACACCAACGGATTTCAAACAGATCTCCAAGGATTGGCTGGCCAAGGCGAAGGATCCACGCTTCAAGAGGCATTATACCCAGCTTGTCTATCAGCCGATGTTGGAGCTGCTTTCTTATCTGCGCGCCAACGGCTTCAAGACCTTTATCGTTTCGGGAGGCGGGATCGAGTTCATCCGGGCGTTCTCAGAGGACATTTACGGTATCCCGCCCGATCAGGTCGTCGGATCGAGCATCAAGACAAAGTTTGAAATAAGGGACGGGAAGCCGACGCTGGTGCGATTGCCCGAAATGAACTTCGTCGACGACAAGACGGGAAAGCCCATCGGCATCAACCAGCACATCGGGCAACGACCCATCGCGGCTTTCGGGAACTCCGATGGCGACCGGCAAATGCTGGAGTACACAAAGGCGGGCGATGGCGCGCGATTGGCGATGTTGGTGCTGCATGACGATGCGAAGCGCGAGTATGCTTATGGACCGGCCGAGGGACTGCCGGACTCAAAGGTTGGAACCTTCACCCAGGCGCTCTACGACGAGGCAAAGAAAGACGGTTGGGTCGTCATCAGCATGAAGAACGACTGGAAGCAGATCTTCCCCCCACCGTCCGCCGATTGAGATAACATCACACAGGTAGAGTCGGGTGACCGGCGCGATTCGCGGCGCGCGCCCGCTCTGGCATGTATTGGTCTCAATCTGGTGCGTGGGGAGGAGTTGACGGGTGCCTACGACAACGCCTTCGCAACCCCGGACTTTAGGCCCTCTCGACTATCAGGAGCCGCCCCTCCGCTCGCTCACGCTTGATGATTTTGCTCGTAAGCTTTGCCCGAAGCGCCGCCTATTTGACGTTGTGAAGTTAGTAGCGTTTCTCGCGGTATGGGCCTCAATCTCAATTTTTTTCTTTTACGGATTTGGTCTGACGGTCGGCACAGCCTTTTACGTTCTATTTTGGGTCAGCGTTGTATTGCTCGAAGTGCGCCAAGACAAATATTGCCGCGAACTTTCGAAACTTCCATTCCCCACCGACATTCGCAAACAACTTTATGGAGAGGGGTCCTATTATGTCTATTGGGCGCGAATCCTGCCACCGGAGTTGCGGGAATATCAGTCGCGGATGCGATGGACGGGACTGACATACATATTTTTGTTTGTCCTTATCCTTTTTATCATTTCGACGGGCATCTGAATGGTCAGTGGTCGGTTATAGTGGCGAACTCTTCCTCTGACCCTGTGGAGACCGAGCCTCGTTGAAGACTGTCCTGACCCTCTTGGCCAAACGATCGCTGCGCGTGCCCGCGCTTCTCGCGGCCGTGTATGCAGTGGCGTTCGCGGTCATTGGTATTCAGTTCCAATCCCCGGCCGTCACGGCGGAGGCGACGGACACGCAAGTCATCACGGGGGCTCCCGCCGCGCCGCAGTTCGTGGGCTCTGCCGCGTGTGCCGACTGCCACGCGTCCGAGCATGCGGCCTGGGCAAGTTCGCAGCACGCTGCGGCGATGCAGGATGCGACCGACGCGACGATGCTGGGCGATTTCGACGGCGCGACATTCACCAAGGACGGCGTCACAAGCACCTTCTTCAAGAAGGACGGAAAGTTCTGGGTCAACACCGACGGGCCTGACGGCAAGCTCGGTGACTTCGAGATCAAATACACTTTCGGCATCGATCCGCTGCAGCAGTATCTGATCGCGCTGCCGGGCGGACGCGTGCAGGCGCTGGGCATCGCCTGGGATTCGCGCCCGAAGGACGAGGGGGGGCAGCGCTGGTTCCACCTCTATCCCGACCGGAAGATTCCGGCGGGCGATCCGCTGCACTGGACCGGCATCGATCAGAACTGGAACTACCAGTGCGCCGACTGTCATTCGACGAACCTGAAAAAGAACTACGATCCTGAGACCAAGACGTTCGACACGACCTGGTCGGAGATCAACGTGGGGTGCGAGGCGTGCCATGGTCCGGCCTCGCAACACGTCGCCTGGGCGGCCAAGGCGGATGACGGCGGCGGTTACGATGGGAACGCCAAGGGATTTTCGCAAAGCCTCGATGAGCGCAAGGGCGTGTCGTGGTCACGCGCCGACCAGCCGACAGCGACACGCTCGGTGCCGCGCACAACCGCGAAAGAGATCGAAGCCTGCGCGCCATGTCATGCGCGCCGTCAGCAATTTTCCGATGCGCAGACGCCGCGCTTTCACGATGCCTTCCGCCCCGCGTTGTTGGATCGCGGGCTCTATCATGCCGATGGCCAGCAACGCGATGAGGTCTACATTCACGGCTCCTTCCTGCAGAGCAAGATGAATGCCGCGGGCGTGACGTGCTCGGACTGCCACGATCCGCACACTCAGAAACTACGCGCGGACGGCAACGCAGTGTGCGCGCAGTGTCACGCGCCGAAAGTGTTCGACACGCCAGAGCACCATCACCATGAGGCCGGTACGAAGGCGGCCCAATGCGTGAGCTGCCACATGCCCGAGACGACCTACATGATCGTCGATCAGCGCCGCGATCACTCGATACGCATTCCGCGTCCCGACCTCACAAGCCTGTTGGCCACGCCCAATGCCTGCAACGGCTGCCACACCGACAAGACCGCATCGTGGGCGGCCGACGCGATCAAGACCTGGTACCCCTCGCCGAAGCCGGGCTATCAAGATTTCGCCAAGGCGTTGAATGATGGCGACAGCGGCGCGCCCGGCGCTCCGAAGGAGCTCATTCGTGTGGCCGGGGATAAGGCCCAATCGCCAATAGCGCGCGCGAGTGCCATTGTTCGTCTTGGGCGATACCCCTCACCAAAGGCGCTTGAAGCCGTTACATCGGCGCTCGACAGCAAGGAGCCCCTCGTGCGCATGGCGGCCGTGTCGGCGTTGGCTGAGACTCCCGCGCGCCTGCGCAGTTCGCTGCTGCCGAACCGTCTTGCCGATAGCGATCGCATTGTGCGCATGGATGCCGCGAGGGCTCTGGCCGGAGAGCCTGAGCAGCAACTCTCGCCCGAGGATCGCAAGCTCTTTGACTCTGCGCTTGCCGAGTACATTGCCGCGCAGCGCTTCACCGCCGAACGCCCGGAGTCCCACTTCAATCTGGCGAACCTTTACCTGGCGCGTGGCCAACGCGACGAAGCCGAAGCCGCCTTGACGACAGCGATCGAGATCGACGAAACCTTTGCACCGGCCTACGTCGCGCTCGCGGAGTCACTGCGTCGAGGCGGAGACGAGGCCGCCGCAGAGAAGGTCTTGCGTGACGCCCTTGTCATCAACGCCGACCAGGCCGAACTCTTGCACGCACTTGGGCTGTCGCTCGTGCGCCAGAAGCGCAGCGATGACGCACTCCCAATGCTGTTGAAGGCTGCCCAGCTCGCGCCCGATGCGCCGCGGTTCTCCTATGTTGCAGCCGTGGCCCTGCACGGAAGCGGCAAGCCGAACGAGGCCATCGCGATGCTGAAAGGGGCTCTCGCCCGGCACCCCTACGACCGTGATTTGCTTCACCTTTTGGCGTCCTACGAAGCCCAAGTCGGCGACTTTTCGTCGGCCATACCGCGTGCCGAACTTCTCAAGGAGCTCGAGCCGGACAACGAAAGGGTCGCGCAGTTCCTCGACAGCCTAAAGGCGGCGGCGCGATAGCCTCTTTCGAGTCCTCACTTCGGTGCGCTTGCCGGATCCGCAGGCTTCAAAAGCGTCACGAACAGAATACCGATGATGATCAAACCGGCACCGGCGTAGTGGTACCACTCGATCGCTTCGCCGATGATGAGCCAAGCGAAGAACGCGGTGAAGATCATTTGCGTGTAGAGCAGTGCGCCGGCGCGCGAAGCCCCAAGCACATCGACGCTCCAATTGTAGAAAAGGTACATCAAGGCGCCGCCCGGAATAGCCGTGTAAAGGAGCGCCAAGTAGCCCGTCTCCGCCAGGTTCGCGTGCTCACCTCGCACGAACTCGATAAGGAAAAAGGGGAACGTGGCAATGGCGCCGCCGAAAAGCAGAAGTACCAGCAACGGCAATCTGGGAAGCTCAAACTTCGCCCGTTTGAGCAGTATGGTGTAGCCAGCGAACAGCACCACGCCGCCAAGCGCAATAATGTCGCCTAACTCCAACTTGAGCCCCAAAAGATTCGTCAGGCTGCCGTGCACGGCAATGAAGACGATGCCTGCAAAGGCGATCACCGAACCAAGCCCTTGCCAACTGTTCATGGGCTCGTGCAGGACGAAGCGGGCAGCGACCATCGTCACAATGGGTGTTATGCCAAAAATAATACCGACGTTGACCGCGCTCGTATGACCAAGCGCCGTGAACATAACGCCTTGCGTCAGACCCAACCCGATCGCGCCGATAAACAGCGCCTCCGGCCACCGCTTGCGCAAGAAGGCGAGCATGTCGCTGTGATGGCTGGCGACCAGCGGCACCAGAACGAGCGCAGAGAGGAGGACGCGCCAGAAGCAGAACGTCCACGGCGGCATCTCCGTGATAGCCATTTTGACAGCGACGAAAACGCTGCCGGCAAGCGCCCACGTCAAAAGGCCGGCGGCATAGCCTGCTGCCTCGGACTCGGTGGAGACTTGTGGTTTTTCTGCGCTAGCGTCGCCGACCGCCCACAAATGAAAGGCCATGACGTCACCCCCACCTTTGTTCTTTACGCAAACCTTGGACGCAGGGTCTTGGTGAGGTCAACACCTAGCAAGGGCTGATGACGGCCTGAGCGTTCGTTTTCTGTGTTTGGACGAAATCTCGATGAGGATTTGAGCGTGCACTCAAAACGAGAACAGGATTAGGTCGCTCAGCTGTCGCTGATCTACTTCGCCGGACCCGTCTCCACAGGCAATGACTCATCAGCGCCCCACTCGGCCCAGCTCCCGTCGTAGACGGCGGCATTGGTTTGCCCCAGCACGGCAAGCGCCAGAGAGAGAATGGAGGCGGTCACACCTGATCCGCATGTTGTGATCACGGGATGCGAGGGATCGACCCCGGCATCCGCAAAGATTTGCGCAAGTTCGTCCGGCGACTTGAGCGTGCTGTCGTCATTAAGGAGGGTCTGCGAGGGAACGTTGCGCGATCCAGGCAAGTGCCCACCGCGCAAGCCGGGGCGCGGCTCGGGGTCAATGCCGGCAAAACGCCCTGCAGGGCGCGCGTCAGCAATTTGGCACGAGTTGTTGGCAATCACCTGCTTGATGTCGTCAATGTCGCGCAAGAGCGAAGCATTCATCACCGGGGTATAGTGAACCTCCGGCCGCCGCATGGCAGGACCATCCTCGACCGGCCGCTCTTCGGCCTTCCATTTCTTGAGGCCTCCATTGAGGACTGCGACGTCGTCGTGGCCCATGGCACGGAAGGTCCACCACACACGCGGTGCCGAAAAGAGTCCATAGGTGTCATAGATGACGATCCGCGTTCCATCGCCCACGCCCAGCTTCTTCATGCGCGAGGCGAATTTGACGGTGGACGGAAGCATATGGGGCAAGGATGACGTCTCGTCGGAGAGATCGTCGATGTCAAAGAAGAGCGCCCCTGGAATGTGCTCGCCCCGAAACTCGGCCTTTGGATCGCGACCGGCACCAGGCAAGTGCCAGCTTCCGTCGAGGATGACCAGATCCGGTGCCTCTAGGTGCTCGGCCAGCCATTCTGTCTCCACGATCCATTGTTTGGCGGTAGCGAGCACGTTTTGTCTCCATTGCGTGTATCAGCTGGTTGGCGAAGCGCAGGGGCGGCGTCACCGGCGGGAGCGGTTCGTCTGCCTAGCGAAATAGGCAAAAGTCCGAGCGCCTGCAAGGATCGTGATCCTGGTGCAGCGGCGAAGCTTTCATTAGTTGGTTGCTGGATCGGCAAAGACGCTTGGCAGGGTCCGTGGCTCGCCGGCCATCCAGCTTGGTACGGGAAGCGATTTAGAGCGCAGAAACTCGGGATTGAACAGCCTTGATTGATAGCGGGTCCCAGGGTCGCACAGGAGGGTCACAATCGTGTGGCCAGGGCCAATCTGTTTGGCGAGCCGGATCGCGCCCGCCACGTTGACGCCGCTGGAGGTGCCGACGCAGAGGCCCTCCTCAGAGATAAGATTAAAGACGATTTGAACCGATTCCGCATCGGGGATCTGGAAGGCCACATCGATCGGCGCACCTTCAAGATTTGCCGTGACGCGACCTTGTCCAATGCCCTCCGTGATCGATGAGCCTTTGGCCTCAAGTTTGCCGGTCGTGTAATAGGCGTAGAGCGCGGAACCGGGCGGATCGGCTAGGGCAATAAGCGTTTCGGGACGCCTTTCTTTCAGTACAACTGAAACGCCTCCAAGCGTTCCCCCAGAGCCCACCGCCGACACGAAGCCATCGATCTTGCCATCGAGGTCGTCCCAGATTTCCTGAGCTGTTGTCGTCATGTGGATGTCACGGTTGGCGACGTTGTCGAACTGATTGGCCCATACGGCGCCGGCGGGCTCTGTCACGTTGAGGGTGTCGGCAAGGCGCGCGGAGTACTTCACGTAGTTGTTGGGGTTCTTGAAGGGCACCGCCGGCACTTCGATCAACTCGGCCCCAAGGATGCGCAGCGTGTCCTTCTTTTCTTGCGACTGGGTCTCGGGAATGACGATGACAGTGTGAAAGCCCATGGCCTTGGCAAGAATTGTGAGACCGATTCCGGTGTTGCCCGCAGTCCCCTCGACGATGGTGCCCCCGGGCCGCAGGCGGCCCTGTTCGACTGCATCTGTGATTATGCCAAGCGCGGCCCGGTCCTTGACCGATTGGCCAGGGTTCATGAATTCCGCCTTGCCCAGAATGGTGCAGCCGGTCTCCTCGGAAGCCCGGCGAAGCTTGATGAGGGGCGTTCGCCCAACTGCGGCGACGACGCTTGAACGCAAAGGCAAGTCTGCACCTCCTAGCTCGGTGAAATGAAGGGCAAAGCCGGGCGTGAGCGGTGGCAACGATACCCCATGAACGGCCCAGGAACCCAGGCTGCGACAGGGGGTGAGGCGAATTGACGTTGATTTTAAGAGACTCAGGCCGATATACCTTCGCCTGACCGTTCCCTATAGCCATATGAGACTTGCTTCGAAAGCGAGCCTCTGTGGGCGATTGGCCAAGCGCCGCGTCCAAAGGCGGGGCGCGGTACGCGGGCGTGGTGGAATTGGTAGACACGTCAGATTTAGGTTCTGGTGGCCTAGGCCGTGGGGGTTCAAGTCCCTCCGCCCGCACCACGCGGCCGAGCAAGGAGTCGATTAGGGAACGATGCAGGTAACCGAAACCCAAAACGAAGGCTTGAAGCGCACCTTGAAAGTCGTGGTGGGCGCTGACGAACTCGGCAAGCGTTTCTCTGAGCGGCTTGATGAAATCAAGGACCGGGTACAACTCAAGGGCTTCCGCAAAGGCAAGGTGCCTGCCCCTCATCTCAAGAAGGTATTTGGCCGCTCGCTTATGGCTGAGATCCTTGAGCAGACCATCAAGGAAACAAGCTCTAAGGCGATCGAAGAGGCGAATGAGCGGCCTGCCGCGCAGCCCAGCGTTTCGCTACCTGAAGACAAAGACGAGATGGAGCGCGTATTCTCGGGCGAGGCCGATTTGGCCTACTCGATGAGCTTTGAGGTTCTGCCTGACTTCGAGATCGTTGATCTCAAGTCTCTACAACTTGTGCGATTGGTGTCCGAGGTCGAGACCGAAGCGATTGATAAGGCCATCAATGAGCTGGTCGACCGGGGTACGACATGGGCGCCTGAAGAGGGCCGCGCCGCAGCGGATGGTGATCGGCTCACAATCGATTTCGCCGGCAAGCTCGGTGAGGAGGCCTTTGAAGGTGGCACGGGGGAGGACGTGCAGATCGTCCTTGGCCAAGGCAACTTTATCCCCGGTTTTGAGGACGGCCTGCAGGGTGTCAAGGCTGGTGACACACCCACGATCAAAGCAGTCTTTCCCGATGACTACCCAGTCGACACGCTGGCCGGCAAAGAGGCAACGTTCGACGTAACTGTAAAAGAGGTCGCTGCGCCCGTGCGCCCGGAGGTCAATGACGACTTTGCCAAGACGCTTGGCGTTGAGAGCCTAGACACTCTCAAGACGTTGGTGAGGCAGCAAATTCAGAACGAGTACGACTCGGCTTCTCGCAGCAAGCTGAAGCGCGAGATTCTCGATCAACTTGAAAAGGCACATAGTTTCGAGTTGCCCCCATCCCTCGTCGAGAACGAATTCGAGGCCATCTGGCAGCAGTTCAACGAAAACCTGAAGCGTTCTGGAAAGACGCTTGAGGACGAAGGCAAGACCGAAGAAGGCGCTCGGGACGATTACCGCAAGATTGCCGAACGTCGCGTTCGGCTCGGCCTTGTCGTCGGGGAAATCGGCGAGAGGAACAAAATCCAGATCAGCCAGGATGAACTTCGTCAGTCGTTGATCGAGCAGGCCAGGCGCTTCCCTGGGCAGGAAAAGGCGGTCTACGAATACTACGAGAAGACGCCGGGTGCCCTTTCGGAGCTACGCGCGCCCATTTTCGAGGACAAGGTCGTGGACTTTATTCTGTCCAAGGCGAAGTCAACGGAGAAGAAGGTGTCGAAAGACGAACTCTTTGAGCAGGTTGCCGCGGCCACCGAGACGTAAGCAGGAACGCAATTGCGGGAAAGGTCGGCCAATGTCTTGCGCCGGCCTGCCTGTTTCACCATGAAAGAGGGGCATTGCGCGATTCAATCTTTGTGCGCGCCCCTGCGATCAAGAGGAAAGACAAAGCCATGCGCGATCCGGTCGCAACACTCAAGAATACGTTTTGGCCCATGGTCGTTGAGCAGACGAACCGCGGGGAGCGCGGCTATGATTTGCCGTCGCGGCTGCTGAAGGAACGCATCATCTTTGTGACCGGCCCCATTGAAGATCACATGGCCGCGTCGATCTGCATGCAGTTGCTCTTTCTCGAGGCCGAGAACCCGAAGAAAGAGATCTCCATGTACATCAACTCGCCGGGCGGTGTCGTCACGTCGGGATTTGCCATTTACGACACGCTCCAGTTCGTAAGCCCACCGGTTGCGACTCTTTGTATCGGGCAGGCCGCCTCAATGGGGTCGCTGTTGCTGTGCGCAGGCACCAAGGGCATGCGCTATGCGCTGCCCAACGCGCGGGTCATGGTCCATCAGCCATCGGGTGGGTTTTCTGGGCAGGCCTCTGATATTGAGCGGCATGCCGAAGACATCATTAAGATGAAGAAGCGCCTGAACGAGATCTACGTGAAGCACACTGGCCAGTCTTATGATGTTATTGAACGTACGCTCGATCGTGATTACTTCATGACTGCCGGTCAGGCCACAGAATTCGGCCTCATAGACAAGGTTCTGTCCCATCGGGAGGAAGCAGACTTTGGCCCTGCGGGCAGCCCGTCCCCGGCCACCTGATGATGGGCCACGCGCCTTTCTAGGGGCGCAATTACCGCCGATCTTTCAATTGGGACGGCTTTGCAGGGCTAGGCCTGCTCAAGGAACAGGTGCCTGCAATGATTCGGACCGGAACCGCCGGTATCTCAGGTTTTACCGGTGGTTGCGCCGGTATCTGCTTCACAAAAACAGAGCCGGGCGCCGCGTGGACAGAAAACTGTGGCAATCCAGCCGCTTTGCCCGTGGGCGGAGAGCCACTTGTTAATCCAATCTTGATCTAGAGAACGCTAGCGTGCTCTCATCACGGTATTGGATTCAAAGCCAACGAGCAGGCCCTCTGCCGGGCTTGCCGCCAATCGGTTCTAGGGTGCCGATCCGCACCGTCAGAACCACCCCGGGATACCCTTAAGGAGGGGTGAGGCACGACGAATGGCTCAAGAGAAGAACACCCTTTATTGCTCCTTCTGCGGTAAGAGCCAGCACGAGGTTCGCAAGCTCATTGCCGGCCCGACGGTCTTCATCTGCGATGAATGCGTCGAGCTGTGCATGGACATCATCAGGGAAGAAAACAAAAACACTCTGGTGAAGTCGCGCGACGGTGTGCCGTCCCCGCAAGAGATCTGCACGGTTCTCGATTCTTATGTGATCGGTCAGGACCACGCAAAAAAGGTGCTCTCGGTTGCGGTTCACAATCACTATAAGAGACTGAACCACGCCTCCAAGAACAACGACGTTGAGCTTGCGAAGTCGAACATCCTGCTGGTTGGCCCGACCGGTTGCGGCAAGACGCTGCTTGCCCAGACGTTGGCGCGCATCCTCGACGTTCCATTTACAATGGCTGACGCGACGACGCTGACCGAAGCTGGTTACGTCGGTGAGGATGTTGAAAACATCATCCTTAAGCTTCTCCAGAACGCCGACTACAACGTCGAGCGTGCGC
>CAZUKP010000074.1:0-13475 GCA_964620915.1 uncultured Hyphomicrobium sp.
GTATCCTCGATGTCAAAAACGATCATCGCAAGGTCGAGCGACTCTATCTTGAGATCCGTCAAAGGCGTCGATAGCGAGATATCGTCCATCGGCTCCTTCATGTGCTTCTTGAGGATCTCGACGATCTTTGTTCCAACTTCGTCCATATCACTCTCCCACCCCTGCTTTAGAAAGACAGGGGGACGTGTCGTTTCGGTCCTGACTAGTCCAAGGCCAGCATCATAACAAACTGAGGCGTCACATATACTTAAACGCCTATCAAGTCCAGCCAACCGGCTTGCCCAGGCCTTGCGAGGGGCCAGCCACCTGAAAGGGCCCGATTTTTGCGCCGCTGAAAACCTACCAATCCTGGCAGGTCTGTGGCGAGCGCAAATCAAAGACGTCGCCGCTGTATCCTGAAGCGAGCCGCTCCCGGTATGGCCAATGCCCCTGATAATGTGCTCAATAGCATAGTGGTTCTCAACGTCATGTTACCAAGGAGATTGACGCTAGGTCCCACCTGGCCCGCCAGAGCCTCGGCCAGAAACGAGCCCTCGTGGAGCCCCTATACGATGTCGGACATAGGCCCTGCTCACGCCCCCTCGCCCGAGGGCGAGGCCCACCTTCCGTGGCTCAGACGCTATCCGGAGGGCGTCGACTGGCACATGCCACTTACGGTCGCCCCTCTCTATCGATTGATCGACGAGGCCGTCTCCAAGCATGGCACCCTTCCGGCCACGTCATTTTTCGGAAAGTCGCATTCCTACGCGCAGATCGGCAGCCTCGTCGACAAAACCGCGGCCGGCCTACAGCGATTGGGAGTGAAGAAGGGAACGAAGGTCGGGCTGTTCCTGCCAAACACGCCAACGTTCATCATTTACTTTTTCGCCATACTCAAAGCCGGCGGCACGGTGGTCAATTTCAACCCGCTCTACACAGTGAGTGAGCTTGCCGACCAAATCAAAGACAGCGACACCGAGCTGATGGTGACGCTCGACCTGAAGGCCCTTTTCGAGAAGGTAGACGCGCTCTTGCAACTGGAGACGTTGCCGCGAGCCATCGTCTGCTCGTTCTCAAGCCTACTCCCGCATACGAAGGCAACACTCTTCCGGCTGTTCCGCTCTAAGGAGATTGCGCGGCCACTGGCCTCAGCGGCGCGAGACCGCGTCATCCTCGACGCGGACGTGCTCGCTGGCAACGAAGCGCTCCACCCCGTTTCCATCGATCCGATGAGCGATGTTGCCGTGCTCCAATACACAGGTGGCACGACGGGAACGCCGAAGGGGGCTATGCTCACCCACGCCAATATCTACGTGAATGCCCAGCAGGTCACTGCCTGGGCACCGGATCTGTTAGACGGCGCCGAGCGCGTTCTCGGCATCCTTCCCTTCTTCCACGTATTTGCATTGACCGTCGTTATGAACTTCGGCATCGCAAAGGCGGCTGAAATTATTATCATGCCGCGCTTCTTGCTCGATGATGCGCTCAAGCTCATCACAAAGTCGCGCCCGACGGTGATGCCCGGCGTTCCCACGCTCTTCAACGCCATCATGCACCATCCGAAGATCAAGACCTTCGACCTATCGTCCCTCAAATTTTGCCTATCTGGCGGCGCGGCGCTCCCCGTCGAAGTCAAAGAGAAGTTCGAGGCCATCACCGGTTGCAAGGTGGTTGAAGGCTTCGGTCTGTCGGAGACCTCGCCGGTTGCCACGTGCAATCCCATCAATGGGCCCGTTAAGTCCGGCTCCATCGGACTGCCTCTGCCCGCAACGATCGTTTCCTTGCGGGATTTGGCTGACCCATCAAAGGAAGTCCCGCAAGGCGAAAAGGGCGAGATTTGCATCAAAGGTCCCCAAGTCATGCTGGGCTATTACAAGCGCGATGCGGAAACGGCCCAACAGTTCATCGGCGACTATCTGCGGACCGGCGATATAGCTCGAATGGATGACGAGGGCTTCTTCTTCATCGAAGACCGGATCAAGGATCTCATCATCTCCTCCGGATTCAACGTCTATCCACGACGGATCGAGGAAGCGATCTACGAGCACAAGGCCGTCGAGGAAGTGACCGTCATTGGCATCAAGCATGAGAAACGCGGCGAAGCGCCGAAGGCCTTTATCAAGCTCAAAGCCGGAATGACGGCCACCGAGGAGGAGATCTTGGAGCATCTCAGCCCGAGGATTTCCAAGATCGAGATGCCCGCGGCTATCGAGTTCCGCGACACGCTACCTAAAACGATGATTGGCAAGCTCTCAAAGAAGGAGCTCAAGGCTGAGGAGGCCGGGCGCGGCAGTTAATGATCGCCCCAAGCTGTCAGCGATAAAGGTCCGCCCGGGTTGGCGGCAGAGCCGGGGGTCGCTTGGCGGACTTGGAAACAAGAGTCTGGAAGATACGAAGTGTTCCCCGCGAGAAGGCAAGCGACACGCCCGCGAGATAGGCAACCCAGATCCGGTATTTTTCTTCGCTGACGAATTCCACCGCGCGTTCTTGGTTCGCGGTGAGACGCTCGCACCACAGTTTGCACGTGCGTGCATAATGCAGTCGCCAGCCTTCCACGTCCTGCACCTCAAACCCTGCGCGTTCCATCGCATGGATCGAGTGGCCAATGTCGTCGAGTTCGCCGCCGGGGAAGATATATTTCGCAATCGCCCGCTGCTCAGGCCGCATCCGGCGCTTAAACCAACTCTTCTTTGGCGCGCGCCGCGCAATCGCGTGATTGAGAAAAAGTCCATCCTCGGTAAGCAGTGAGCGCATCTTGCTCATGTAGAACGGAATGTTTTTGAGTCCGATGTGCTCGTACATTCCAATCGAGGCAATCTTGTCGAAGCGGCCGGACATCGCCGAGTAGTCCTTGAGCTCGACGGTCACTTTGTCCTCAAGCCCGAGCCGTTTCACCTTCTCGCGCGCGTAGTCCAGCTGTGCTTCGGACAAAGTGATGCCGTGCGCGTAGACGCCATAGTTTTTTGCCGCATGGCAGATCAATCCGCCCCAGCCGCATCCGATGTCGAGGAGGCGCTCACCCGGCTTCAAGCGCAACTTGCGGCAGATCATCTCCAGCTTGTCGACTTGCGCCTGGGCAATATCGTTGTCCCAATCGGTGAAGTAGGCGCAGGAATAGACCATCTCCGGGTCGAGAAAGAGCGCGTAAAACTCATTCGATAGATCGTAGTGGAACTGGATGTAGTCTTTGTTGTCGGCGGTCTTGCGGCTGCGCCCAGTAATCTCGCCCTCAAAGCCCTCATCTTCCCTCTGGCTGTCGCCTCGGGCGAATAGAAACGGGGTGAGCTTACCGACAATGCTCAGTGCTTCGCGCCCCTTGAGCTTGACGGAACGGCCGCCGCGATTGAGCTGCGAGCCAAAATCGATGAGGGTTCCGCCCGAAAAATCGATACCCCGCTTTACGTAATGGCGGATGAAGTTATCGAGCGTTGGCCGGCGCAACAGCGAACCAATCACACCGGGGCCGGCAATGTGCAATTCGAACGGCCCACTCACGTTCTTGCCAAGCGGCGCAAGGGAGCCATCCCAAAGCCTCAACGAAGCATTGAGGTCGAGCCTTTCGGCCAGCTCTCGTGCAAGACCGCGAACCGCCTCAAGTTGTTGTGCTTGCCTGTCTTTGGCCATACCGGCACCCACCCTCGTTTCCTGCGAACGCGTGGGTGGCATACCTTGGCGCGGCTGTCGAGTGGACCTTAGGCGGCCTGGTGCAGCTCTGCGGCATCTTTGGTCTCCATGATCGCAGCGACACCCATGCCGCCAGCAGTGCAGATGGAGATGAGGCCGCGACCGTGTTTCTCGCTCAGGAGCTTGGCGAGATTGGCCATAATTCGCGCACCCGTGGCCGCAAAGGGATGACCAAAGGCAATTGACGAGCCTTTGACGTTGAGCTTGGAGCGGTCGATGGACCCGAGCGGCTCACTCTTGCCCAAGCGTTCCTTACAGTATTCTGCGTCTTCCCACGCTTTGAGCGTGCACAATACCTGCGCGGCAAACGCCTCGTGGATCTCATAGAAGTCAAAGTCGTCCAGCTTCAGGCCAGCGCGATCGAGCATACGCGACACGGCAATCGTCGGCGCCATGAGCAGACCATCCCCACCGACGAAGTCATTCGCAGCGGTCTGCGAGTAGGTCACGTATGCAAGTACCGGAAGATCGTGCTTCTTGGCCCAGTCTTCCGAGGCGAGCAGAACCGCGGCCGCTCCATCGGTCAGCGGCGTTGAGTTCGCAGCCGTCAACGTGCCCTGGTCTGATTTCTCGAAGGCCGTTTTCAATGTGGCGAGCTTCTCAAGTGTCGCGTCCTCGCGGATGTTATTGTCGCGGAACACGCCCTCAAAGGGCTCGACCAAATCATCCATGTAGCCTGAGCGATAGGCATCGACGGCGTTCTTGTGGCTCTCAAGCGCGTATCGGTCTTGGTCCTCGCGCGATATCTCCCAGACCTGTGCCATAAGCTCACAGTGTTGGCCCATGGTCAGCCCCGTGCGCGGCTCCGTGACTGCGGGCGGCTTGGGGATCAGCTCCGCCGGCGAGAAGCCCTTGAAGACTTTCAGCTTGTCGAGTGTCGACTTTTTCAAAGACGCCTGCGTCAAACGCTGGGCGAGCTTCTTGGAAACGACGATCGGTGCATCGGAGGTCGTGTCCGAACCGACCGCAATGGCGCATTCGATCTCACCCGCCGCAATTTTGGCCGCACTTCCCAGCCCGCCTTGGAGGCTTGTGCCGCACGCCTGCATGAGTGTGATGCCCGGCGTGGAAGGCGACAGCTGCGTGCCTAGGATCGCCTCACGCGTCAGATTGAAATCCTTGGAGTGCGTGACGACCGCCCCGCCGACGACCTCGTCTATATGCTGGCCCTTTAGGTTGTAGCGGCTTACGAGCGCGTTTAAGGCTCCCGTCATCATGTCGAGATTAGAGAGATCGGCATAGAACGTGTTGGAACGGCAAAAGGGGATCCGCACCCCACCAATCACCGCTACCCGCCTCAAGAATCGCTGCATGCGCTCGCCCTTATCCATTCCTGGTGCCGGTTATTGTCCGGCCCAAACTCCAACTCGTATCCAGACCGCACCAGCCCCCGAAGGGGCTGGCACCCAAATTGCTACTCAGCCGCCGCCTGCTCCGGTGCAGCCTTTTCTTGTTCCGCCTTGTAGTGAAGTGGTCCACCGCGGAACGGCGCAAAGCCCGTGCCGTAGATAACGCCGGCATCGACCAGGTCGGCGGTTTCGACCACACCCTCATCGACACTCTTTTGAGCCTCGACGATCATCGGCTCGATCAACTCGCGCCCAAGACGTTCCATCTCCGCCTTGTCGAAGGTCTTATCCTCCGACTTGACCGGCTTTCCATCCTTCCAGGTGTAGAAGCCTTCGCCGGTTTTCTTTCCAAGGCGTCCGGACTTAACAAGGCGTTGCAGCCGCGAGCCTTCGGAAGAGAATTTGAGAATTTCTGCAACGTGCGCGCAGACATCGAGACCAACCGAGTCGGCAAGTTCGATGGGGCCCATGGGCATCCCGAATGTGCGCGCCGCCTCGTCGATCCTCTCCTTATCTTCACCGTGCTCCAACCGCTGCATGGCACCAAACATGTACGGGGTGAGCACCCGATTGACGAGGAATCCAGGAACGCTCTTGGTGATGAGTGGGAACTTGTCGATCGCGGTGACGAAAGCCGTACCCCGGTTGACCTCGTCCTCGCGGCTCGAAGCACCGCGCACGACCTCCACAAGCGGCATCAGCGCGACAGGATTGAAGAAGTGCAGGCCAATGAGCCGGCCCGGATCCGGCAAGCCCTTGGCGATGTCTTCGATCTCGAGTGAAGACGTGTTGGTGGCAAGAAGTGCCCCCTCCTTCATCTTGCCCTCGACCTCGCCCAGCACTTTCTGTTTGATTTCAAGATTCTCAACGATGGCTTCGATCACGGTATCGGCACGCGACAGGCCCTCACCATTGGGATCGGGGATCAACCGCGCTTTGGCCGCATCGCGCTGCGCCTTCGTCTTGAACTTGCGGGAAAACAGCTTCGACTGTGCCGCAATACCCTTCTCGATCTGCTCGCTTGAGACATCCTGCAACGTCACTTCCATACCCGAAACAACGCACCACCCGGCGATATCGGCCCCCATTGTGCCGGCACCGATCACGTGAACGCGCCGCGGACGCCAACCCAACCCCTTCGGCGCTTGCCCTTTCAGAAGCTCAGAAAGGAAGAATACGCGCTGTAAATTTCGCGACTGATCGGAAATCAAAAGCGGCGCAAAGGCTCGCGTCTCGGCCGCCTTCAACGCGTCTTCGTTCCCGCCGTGCTGCTCAAACAAATCAATCAGCCGATAGGGCGCAGGATAATGATCCTCGCGAACCTTCTTCTTGGTCTCCTGGCGCATGCGATTGGCGAGAAAACCACGCGCTGGCCACATCGACAGCGCGGACTTGGCAAGTCCCGCCGGCTTCGACTTCTTGCCGCGCAGAACAGCCTTGCGTGCCGCCCACGGCAGCGTACCGGCGCTGGCGACGAGCTCGTCAACGAACCCGGTCGCGCGCGCGGCCGATGCACTCAGCATCTTGCCGGTGAGCATCGCCGTCATGGCAGATGGGGCTCCTGCCTGTCGGATCGATCTGGCCGTGCCATTGAACCCTGGGAAGATGCCTAGCTTCACCTCAGGGAAGCCGAGCTTGGTCGAGGCATCCCGCGTGGCGATCCTGTAGTGGCACGCCAATACCAATTCGAGGCCGCCACCCAGACAAAACCCATTGATAGCCGCGACGACCGGAATTGAAAGTCGCTCGATCCGATCAAAGAGAGCATTCACCGGACGCAGCTTCTCAATGACCTCCATCTCGGTTTTGAGGTCGGAAAACTCACGGACGTCCGCACCCACGATGAAACCACGTGGCTTGCCCGAATAGATAACCAGTCCGCGAACCTCGCGCTTGCGTGCGCCACCCTCGACGTTCTCGATGATCTGGGCCAGTTCTTCCAAGGGCCGCCGGCCGAGCGAGTTCTGGCTTTCGCCTTCCCGGTCGAACTTGGCCCAGGCAATTCCCCACTGATCGATGGAGAAGTCCCAGTCCTTCAGATCGGGTAGTGGCCTCGATACGGCTTTGAACATTCGCAAACCTTTCTACTGGCTGAGGGCCTGCATAGAGCCTCAAGCGCCGGCCCTTCAGGGCCGCTCTTCAACGGTCTATTCTGCTGCTGCACTCTCCGCACTGCGCGAATTGTGCCCCATCGTTGCATAGTTGGGTTTGAGTTCTGCAGGATCAAAATCATCGACGGCGATGACCCGAGCCGTAAGGGTCTCGACCTCGCGCAGCAAAGCACCCTCGCTCTCGGTGATGACGCCCTTCTCGACCGCATCGCCAATCCAGTCGATGCCGTGGAACCGTCGCACCGTTCCCGCGCGAATGGCACGCTCCAGCTTCTTTTCCGCCGGCTCCGCCTCAACAAGTTTCTCCAGCGTGACCTCCAAGAGGCCCGTCGGATCGTCGGGATCTTTCGAGACAAAGATAAATCTGGTCAGCCGATCGCGCACCTCGGGTGCGTCCAACACGAGTTTGACGACGCGCTGCGAGAGCTTGTCGCTCGCACGGCGATATGGGGCGCCGAAGGGAAAGACGATCGCCCGCATCACCCAGCCCAACGGCACGACGGGGAAGTTGTCGATCACCCCGCGCAAGGCTTCCTGAAACCGGTAAAGTCCGTTCTCCGCTGCCAGATCGACGATGTCCCGGTCACTTGCAAGCTTACCGTCATCCTCAAAGCGCTTCAGCGTACACGAAAGGAAGTACAGCTCCGACAACGCATCTGCCAGACGGCCTGTGATCCTTTGCTTCGTCTTAAGCCCACCCCCAAGGGTAATGACTGCCGCGTCGGCAACGAATGCGAAGTTGCGCGCGGACCGAGCGAGTTGCCGATAGTGCTGGGCCACGTCGGCGGAATGAACCGGCTCGCGAGCAAAACGGCCGCCAGTGACGTTGTGAAACAGCGCACCCGTCGCGTTCGAGACCGAGAAGGCGATGTGACTGCAGAATGCGCGATCAAACATATCGAGCGCTCGCGCGTGATTGGGATGCTGAACCGCTTCAATCTCTTTGTAGAGATAAGGATGAGATCGCAGCGCGCCTTGAGCAAAAGCAATAAGCGTGCGCGTTAGTATGTTGGCCCCCTCGACCGTAATCCCGACCGGAACCATGTTGTAGGCGGCCTGAAGATAATTGGCCGGTCCGTCGCAAATCGCACGCCCACCATGAATATCGAAGGCATCGTTGACCGCGCGACGCATCATTTCCGTCGTCTGGTACTTCATCACGGCTGACAGAACCGAAGGCCGCTCTCCGCGCGACACCATCGCAGCGGTGACCCCGCGTGCCGCTTCGCTCACGTAGGCTGTCTCGATAAGGCGGCCAATCGGTTCTCCGACGCCCTCCATTCGTGCAATCGGCAACCCGAACTGCTTGCGAATGCGACCGTATGCGGTCGTGAATCTCAACATCGCTTTGGCGCCGGCCGTCGCGGTCGAAGGCAGGGAAATGGACCGTCCGGCCGCAAGGCATTCCATTAGCATGCGCCAGCCTTGGCCGGCCATTTCCTCACCGCCAATCACCCAGTCCATAGGGATGAAAACATCCTTGCCCGAGTTGGGTCCGTTGGGGAACGGCGCTCCTCCGGGCATATGGCGGCGCCCGATGTTGACACCCGGGTGGGTGGCCGGGATGAGCGCCAACGTAATGCCGACGTCGTCACCCTTGCCGAGGACGTTTTCGGGATCGAACAAACGAAAGGCGAGCCCAACCAACGTCGCATCTGGCCCCAGCGTGATGTAGCGCTTGTCCCACGACAGCCGTATGCCGGTGACCTCTTCGCCCGCGTGAGTTCCGCGCGTGACGTAGCCGATATCGCGCATCGCAGCGGCGTCGGAGCCGGACGTCGGCCCGGTTAGGCTAAAGCAGGGGACCTCCTCGCCCTTAGCCAGTCGCGGCAGGTAGTAGCTCTTCTGTGCCTCCGTGCCGTATTTCTCGATCAACTCGCCCGGTCCCAATGAGTTTGGCACCATGACAACCGTGACCGTCGCGGGCGAGCGCGAGCCAATTTTGCCAAGGATCAACGACTGCGCTTGCGCTGAAAAACCGAGGCCGCCGTGCTCCTTGGAGATGAGCATACCCAAGAAGCCATTCTTCTTGACGAAGTCCCAGACGTGTTCCGGTACGTCTTGCTCGGCGTGCCGCACCTGCCAATCGTCAATCAGTCGGCACAGCTCTTCTGTGGGACCATCGAGGAATGCGCGCTCCTCAGCCGTTAGCACCACAGGCGCGATCGATCGCAACTTGTCCCAGTCCGGCGTTCCCGAAAAAAGCTCGGCATCAAAGCCAACTGTTCCCGCCTCCAAGGCCTGTGCCTCCGTATCGGAGACCTTGGGCAACATGCCCTTGACCAAATTGTAGACAGGCTTGATGAGCGCGACCCGGCGCACGGCGGGAATGGCAAGCGCACCCAACGCCACCGCGACCAGCCAAAGTAAAAGGGTCACGAGCCCCCACGGAGCCAGAATCGCGGCAACCGCCATCGCCAATGCCCAAAGCCATGCGGGTGCCTTGTACATGCCAAGGGCGATGACGGCCGCTAACAGAAGCATGAAGTACAGGAGCTCGACCATCCTTAAAGCCTTTTTCGATCGTGCCTTGGGTCGGGGCAACGCTGCCGGGCAAGCTATGGCTCGGGGCGTTTCGTTGTCGTTAAGGTCAACGCGAGTTTGATATGACCTATCCGCCTCTGGGCGGAGCGGGAACAGATCAAACTATCTGCCTCCATATTGTGACCCTACTATACCGCTTCTACCCCTCATGAAGGAACCTGGAAGCTCAACAATCGCTCATCGGGCCAGGGCCAATGCGCTTTTCGAATGATATTCAAAGTGCCGGAAACCAAGGAGGGAAACGACCAAATCTCGCTCGTGCTTTGGTTACCATGCAGGGACACCGGTCAATGACCCCGTATGCAACCGCCTGGATCGTTGTCGTTGCACTCGCCACATTGAGTGCGCTGCCCGCAATTGCCGCGGACACAGCCGGTGACAGCCCCGCCGTTGACTATGGCAAGCATTTGGCAAACGAATGCACGTCCTGCCACCGACTTGATGGGCCGCCGGGTGCGATACCTTCGATCACCGGCCGGCCCAAAGCGGAATTCATCGATCTGTTGATGTCGTATCGCGAGGAACGGCGTACCAATCCCGTGATGGTCTCGGTCGCCCAATCCTTAGATGAGGAGCAAATGGCCGCGCTTGCCGCCTACTTCGGCTCGTTGCCCGGCTCAGATGCGGCCCCCTGAACCAAACGACCGTTCACCCCTTCACCGGCTTGTCGATCTTGTCATTGAAGGCATCCAGGATAATGGCCTGATACCAGGCGACGCTCTCTTCGAAGTTCTTGTGCCGAACCACCGCCGTCTCTTCCCTCTGCGAGATGAACCCACCGCTGGCCTTTAGATACCCCTTACCGTCCTTTTCAGCAGGAGCGTAATTCGCGCCGATCTTGATACTGTCGTCGGCTGCAAGAAGCGACCAGCATGTGTTGCGATAGCGCGGAGGGAATCTCTTCTTGTGGGCGACCTCGGCCAGGATGTCGGACGCCACCGCCTTTGCCTGGCTGTTCGCCGAGAAGGCGGACTTGGGCATCTCGGCCGCAATCGAAGAGTCACCCAGAACATATACGTTCTCGACCTTTGTGGACGTGAATCGGGCGGGATCGACTGGGCACCAATCACCCTCCGTGCAACCGGCCCTTTGCGCGATTTCTCCCGCTTTCTGGGGAGGAATGATGTTGGCGACACTCGCCTTCATCTTGATACCTGCCGCAGTGACGACCTCCATCGTTTTCGGATCAACCCGCACGACTTTGAAGTCGTCAATCTCATTCGTCAGATTGAGATCGATGATCCCCTCGTAGTATTTGCGGAATGCATCCTCAAACAGCGCCTGCTTTGAGAACGTCATCTTGGCATCGTAGACGACGAGCTTCGACTTCGGCTTGCTGGTCTTGAGATAGTTGGCGATCATACAAACGCGCTCGTAGGGACCTGGCGGACACCGGTATGGATTGCCCGGCACCGTCATTACGACAACGCCGCCATCCTCCATTGCCTCCAGCTGCTGCTTCAGCAGGACCGTCTGAGATCCTGCAATCCACGCGTGCGGCATGCGCTCGGCCGCTTGCACCGAGTATCCTTCGATTGCGTCATACTTGAAACCAATCCCCGGCGAGAGCACCAGGCGGTCGTAGTTGAGCGTTCCGCCACTCTTTAACCGCACCGTCCGCTTTGCAGCATCGACGTCCTCGGCCCGGTCATTGACGACAGTGATGCCCAGCTCCTTCAAGCCGTCATAGGAATGTTGCAGAGACGCAAACGTTCGAAATCCGCCCAGATAGTGGTTGGAATTGAAGCACGTGGTATAAATCACCCGTTCTTCGACGATCGTCACGTCGAGCTGGGGGTCCTCACTCTTGAGAACGCGCGCCACTGTGGCCCCGCCGGCTCCGCCACCCACGATCACAATCTTGGCCGCGCCTTGCGCGATCGCCACATGACCAAAAAGGACGGGGCTTAGTGCAGCCACCCCGGCACCGCCGACAAGCCGACCGAATTCTCTGCGATTGAGTTTGACCATGATCTCTTGTTCCCGCCTAGACCTTCCCGGTATCGTACGCGACATAACTTGCCACCGGCAACCGGCGAATGCCAACGCGCCGCAAGATGGCCAAACAGACCGAACACGAATGCGATGATCGACCGAGCAGAACTTATACTCACCTCCCGACGCGACTTTGTCGTTGGCACCGGCGCCACGGCCGCCGTTGCGGCCCTCCTTGGCTTCGCCGCTCCCTCAAGCGCTGCCAACAGGAGTGTGCAGTTCGAAATTGCGTACCAAGAGCTTCTGCGCAGTGCGACGCCGATCGGGTCGGGGCTGGAACTGGATATCCCAAAATCGGTCGAAAACGGCGCCTTCGTGCCCGTCGCTCTCGCAGTCGACAGTCCCATGACACGTGAGGACTACGTCAAGTCCATTCATTTGCTATCAACCGCCAATCCGGCAGCAAGCGTTGCAACCTTCAAGTTTACCCCGCTCTCCGGCAAGGCGCGCGTTGTCAGCCGGATGCGCCTTGCTGAATCGCAAGAGGTCATCGCCGTTGCTGAATTGAGCGATGGCACCTTTCTCGTGGCCGCCCAGAACGTCGATGTGAAGGTCGGCGGCTGTGGTCTGTAAAACGGATTTCTGACCTGATGAGAAAACCGCCACGCATAAAAGTCCCAGCCAGCATTCGGGCCGGAGATGTGATCGAGATCAAGACACTCGCGACCCACATCATGGAAACAGGCAACCGAAAGGACGCTGAAGGTCAGCCAATTGCCCGCGACATCATCCACACCTTCACCGCCGCATTCGAGGGCGATAGGGTCTTCACGGCAGACCTCGGGCCTGGCATTGCAGCCAACCCCTACATCGCATTTTACTTGAAGGTGCCGGGGCCCGGCACGCTCCAACTGACCTGGATCGAGGATTCTGGAACAACGACGTCTGAGTCGGTCGCCATTCAAGTTGTTTGACGATCGGTCATTCTTCGTTACGAGAATGATGGGTCGTCGCATGTCCCGCCCATGACCGAAGGATCCCCATGACCGACGTACTTTTGCTGCTCGGCGGTTTGGCCCTGCTAACGCTCGGCGGCGAGTTCCTCGTGCGCGGCTCCGTCGCGTTCGCCCAGGAAATTGGCATCTCGCCATTGATGATCGGCCTTACCTTCGTGGGCTTTGGCACATCGGTTCCCGAACTCGTCACGAGCGTTCAAGCCGCACGCGCCGGATCTCCCGGCATTGCGGTCGGAAACTTTGTTGGGTCCAACATTTCCAACACGCTACTCGTTCTCGGGCTCGCTTCGGTTGTCACGCCGATTGCAATGCACTCCACCGCGCTCAGGCGCGATGGCATGTTCGTCATCGCCATCTCCACCGGGTTTCTCGTCTTATCGATTCTCTATACTCTAGACCGTATTGTGGGGATTGCCGCGCTCGCCCTGCTCGGTGTGTACCTGACGTACGCATACCGCCAGGAGGCCGCAGCTTGGGCGGCGTGGAAGGAAGGACATACGGCTGTTTACGAAAAGGCCGAGGCGTATGACGAGTTGCGCGACGGTATCGACCATCGCAGTCAGCTCCGCAAACTGGCCGATCGGCTGGGAATTTTTGTCCCAATTGGGATCGCCTTGGCCGGCCTCGTCATCGTTGTCATTGGGGGCACCTTGCTCGTCGAAGGCGCCGTTAGCATCGCAAGAACCTTCGATATTTCAGAGTCCGTTATTGGCCTCACCATCGTGGCGATCGGCACCTCGTCACCTGAGATTGTCACCTCGCTCGTTGCCGCACTGCGCCGCCACGCCGACGTGGCACTTGGCAATATCCTGGGCTCAAACATCTACAACCTGCTCGCCATCGGCGGAGCAACGGCC
>CAZUKP010000075.1:0-13351 GCA_964620915.1 uncultured Hyphomicrobium sp.
TCGATGTTAAAGCGCACCTGATCCCGCCAAACCAAATGCGTCAGCGAGGAAGGGCGCTTCATGGAGTCCAAACCCGTCGAAAAGCCCGGCGCATCGGTGCCGCCGTCTGACTTGCGCGACACGGCCCGACGCCTCAAAGCGATTTTCGTGGGCTCATCTGGCAATCTCGTCGAGTGGTTTGACTTCTATACCTACTCTGCATTCGCGCTTTATTTCGCCAGCGCGTTCTTTCCTTCCGAAAGCCAGACCGCTCAGCTTCTGCACGCCGCAGCGATTTTTGCTGTGGGATTCCTGATGCGGCCGATCGGCGGATGGGTGTTCGGTCACTTCGCCGACCGCCATGGGCGGCGCCTGGCCCTTACACTTTCGGTACTGCTAATGTGCATCGGCTCGCTGATCATTGCTGTCACGCCGACTTATGAAAGCGTGGGTGTGGCCGCCCCATTGATCCTGCTCTTTGCCCGACTCGTGCAGGGCTTGAGCCTTGGCGGCGAGTACGGCACGAGCGCCACCTACCTCGCCGAAATGGCGCATCCCGAACACCGGGGCTTCTATTCAAGCTTTCAGTACGTCACGCTGATCGGTGGACAGCTTCTTGCCATGCTGGTCCTGCTGACGCTGCAAAAGCTGCTGCTGACACCGGAGCAACTCGAGGCGTGGGGCTGGCGCATTCCGTTTGCCATTGGGGCCGGTCTGGCGATCGTCGTCTATTTTATGCGTCGCGACATGCACGAGACCGCGGCCTTCGAGGAAGCGAGCGCGACGATCGATGTGCACCACAGTCCCTTTCGCGGATTGATCAAGCACCCGCGCGAGGTCGCGATCGTCGTCGGACTCACGCTGGGCGGCACCGTCGCCTTCTATACCTACACGACCTACATGCAGAAGTTTCTGGTGAACTCTGCCGGTTTCTCCAAGGATACCGCGACCGTCGTCGCGGCAAGCACCCTCTTTGTCTATATGTGCCTCCAGCCGGTGGTCGGTGCGATCTCCGACAAAATCGGCCGCCGTCCGGTGTTGATGACGTTCGGCATTCTCGGCACGCTCTTGACTGTCCCCATCCTTACGGCGCTCCAGCACGTTACGGACGCGTGGTCTGCTTTCTTCCTCATCATGGGTGCACTCGTCATCGTCAGCGGCTACACCTCGATCAACGCTGTCGTTAAGGCGGAGCTGTTTCCCACCAGCATTCGGGCCATGGGGGTAGGCTTTCCATACGCAGTCACGGTGGCGCTCTTTGGCGGCACGGCAGAATGGGTCGCCCTTTACCTCAAGGATATCGGCCACGAAACGACCTTTTACTGGTATGTGACGGGCTGCATCTTCGTCTCGCTGATCGTTTATTCCTTCATGCGCGACACCGGCCACGACTCGGCCATGAACCGGCACGCATGAAGGCGCCGCTGGCAGGTGGGTGCGCGATGTGCTAGGTCCGCGCATCTTTTGCAGCGCACAAAGACCCTGATGAACCTGAGAAACATTGCGATTATCGCCCACGTCGACCATGGCAAGACCACACTCGTCGACGAGCTCCTGAAACAATCCGGCGCGTTCCGCGAGAACCAGCGCGTGATTGAGCGTGCCATGGATTCCAATGACTTGGAGCGCGAACGGGGCATCACAATCCTCGCCAAATGCACCTCCGTCATTTGGAAAGACACGCGCATCAACATTGTCGACACACCGGGTCACGCCGACTTCGGTGGTGAGGTGGAGCGCATCCTCAATATGGTCGATGGCGCCATCGTTCTCGTGGACGCATCCGAAGGACCGCTGCCACAGACGAAGTTCGTTGTTTCCAAGGCCTTGAAGTGCGGCCTTCGGCCGATCGTCGTCGTCAACAAGATCGACCGGCCCGACGAGCGTCATCTCGATGTGCTCAACGAGATCTTCGACCTCATCGCCAACCTCGACGCAAACGAAGAGCAACTTGACTTCCCTGTGCTGTACGGCTCGGGCCGCGACGGCTGGATGGCCGCGGCACCGGAAGGCCCGAAAGAGAATCTTGCCCCGTTGTTCGAACTCATCCTGAAGCACGTGCCCCCGCCCAAGGTCGAGGATGGCCCGCTGCGAATGTTGGCAACCACGCTGGAGGCCGACCCCTATCTCGGGCGCATTCTGACGGGCCGCATCACTTCGGGCACCGTTCGCCCCAACCAGCAGCTCAAAGCACTCCACTGGGATGGCAGTCAAGTTGAGACGTTTCGCGTGCAGAAGGTGCTCGGCTTCCGTGGACTTGACCGCGTCCCGGTCGATGTGGCCGAGGCCGGCGACATCGTGGCTGTGGCTGGTATGAGCGAAGCAACTGTCGCCGATACGCTGTGCGACCCCTTGGTCGAGACGCCGATTCTTGCACAGCCGGTCGACCCGCCTACGCTTTCTATGACCTTTCGCATCAATGACGGGCCGCTCGCGGGCCAAGAGGGCGACAAGGTGCAAAGCCGCGTCATCCGCGAGCGCCTCTTGAAGGAAGGGGAGCGCAATATCGCAATCCGCATCACCGAGAACGAAGACAAGGACAGCTTCACTGTGGCGGGCCGGGGTGAATTGCAGCTTGCCATTTTGATCGAGAACATGCGGCGCGAAGGGTTCGAGGTGACCGTTTCGCGTCCTCGCGTCTTGTTCAAGACCGACGAGACGACGGGCGAACGCATCGAGCCGATCGAAGAAACCATCATCGACGTCGATGAAGAATTTTCCGGCGTTGTCGTGCAGAAGTTGTCGGAACGCAAAGGCGAGCTTCTTGAAATGCGCCCTTCAGGCGGCGGCCGTCAGCGTCTCGTGTTCTACGTGCCCACGCGCGGGCTGTTGGGCTACCAAAACGAACTCCTAACCGACACTCGTGGAACGGCCGTGATGAACCGCCTGTTTCATTCCTATGCCCCATATCGCGGCGAGATCGCGGGACGGCGCACGGGCGTCCTCATCTCGAATGGGGATGGCGAAGCGGCAGCTTACTCGCTGTTCAATCTCCAGGACCGCGGGCCGTTCATGATTGGTGCCCAGACCCGGGTCTACGTCGGCATGATCGTCGGCGAACACACGCGCGAAAACGACCTTGAGGTCAACGTCACCAAGGGCAAGAAACTCACAAACGTGCGCGCCTCGGGCAAGGACGAGGCCGTGCAACTCACCACGCCTATGAAGCTCACCCTCGAGAAGGCCATGGCCTACATCACCGACGATGAGCTCGTTGAGGTGACGCCGAAGTCCATCAGACTGAGAAAACGGTGGCTGGATCCCAATTTGCGCAAGAAGATGGAGCGCTCGCGCGAACGCGATGTCGCATGAGCCCAATTTGATTGGATCGCGCCTTTTTGCACCGCAATATGCATGTTATAGCATTTCGTGCGTGGCAAGTTATGGAGGACACCAACGTGAATAAGATCCTGGTCTCTGCTCTCAGCATCGCACTGCTCAGCTCGGCCGCTTTCGCCGACGAGAAGCCCTCCGACGCGGAGGCTGCCAAGATCAAGGAAGCTCTTACGATGTGGGGCTGCGAGGGTGGCACCTACGAAAAGGAAGCCGAGGCTTCTGGCATTTTCGAGATCGACGACGCAAAGTGCCATGGTGCTCAGTATGACCTGAAGCTCGACGCGAACTACAAGGTCACTGATATCGACGCCGATTGAGCCGTCGCACCATTTGATCGTTCCCAACAGTATTGCGCCGGCCGGAGGTCCTCTGGCCGGCGCAGCCTTTTCAGGTTAACGCCGCTCCTGGTAAGCACATTACTGGATTGCAGGGGGACCGGTGACACCTTCAAAACCAATTGAACAACGATTGCCAGTTGCAGACGGCCCATCCTGGCCTGACGGCATCACACCCCCTGATACGTTCCATGCCGCCTTGGACTTTGCCAGGCAGGGTGACGGGCACTTGTTTGTCACCGGACGAGCGGGCACCGGCAAGTCCACGCTCCTACGCTGCATTCGCGACATGGTGTCCCAAGAGGCTGTTGTCTTGGCGCCGACAGGATTGGCCGCAGTGAATGTCGGCGGCCAGACGATTCACTCCTTCTTCGGATTTCCACCCCGGCTCATCCGTGGTGACGACATCCGGCGCAGCCGCAATGGCCGGTTAATGCGAAAACTGAAACTCATCATCATCGATGAGGTTTCGATGGTGCGCTCCGACCTCATGTGGGCGATCGACCAGTCGCTGCGCATGAACAGAGGGCGCCCGCGTGAGCCATTTGGCGGCGTAAGGCTTTTGTTGTTCGGCGATCTGCATCAGTTGCCGCCGGTCGTCCAAAGCGGGGAGGTTGCCGAGCACCTTGAAAGCGAGCACGGCGGGCCATTCTTTTTCAACTTGCCCACCCTTTCCGATGGGGGCGGCATGTCACTGCTCGAGCTTGAGGAAGTCTTCCGGCAAAGGGACGAAACGTTCCTCACTGTGCTCAACCGCATCCGTGATGGTGAGGTGACTGAGGAGGATCTTGTCGTCCTCAATGAGCGGACCCATCCGATCCGGACCCTGAGCGAAGGAGACTCCTACGTTATTCTCACGCCAACCAATGCTGCAGCTCAGCGAATCAACATTGCGTACCTCGAAGCGCTCGCAGGAGACGTGACACCCTACGAGGCGGGCATCTCCGGTGAATTCTCTGAGACGGCGCATCCAACCGACTCCACCCTCCTCCTAAAGCCTGGGGCCAAGGTCATCTTGCTGCGCAACGATCCTGACAAGCGGTGGGTGAACGGCACAGTCGCCCGCGTCACTCGACTCAAGGCAAAGAGGATCTGGATCGAAATCGACGGCAAGGAGCACGAGATCGAGCCGGTTGATTGGGAGGCACGGCGCTACGCCTACGACCAGGCCGCAGAGAAGATCGTAGAGAATGTCACGGGAACCTTTCGCCAGTTTCCACTCCGCCTGGCGTGGGCGCTCACCATTCACAAATCGCAAGGGCTGACCCTGGATCGCGTTTATATCGACTTGGGCCGAGGCACGTTTGCTCATGGACAGGCTTACGTGGCCCTATCGCGTTGCCGGTCGTTGGAGGGAGTCGCCCTTGCTCGGCCGCTGCGACCAAGTGACATACTCTTCGACCGGTCAGCGATGGGCTACCGCGACCGATTTTCCCGCCTTTAGGCGAATTCCGACAATTTGGTGCAGCGCAGCATTATGATGTTGCAACGCACAACAGGGTCTGCTATATGCTCATTTGTCAGGCGCGAGGAGCAGTGAATCCCACTTGCGGCCCCGATGACGCGGTGAGCGCGTATTTTCCGGCGCACGCAAAAACACGGAGAGAGAAATATGACCGACCAATTTGCAAAGCAGGCCCAGGATATGCTGGCCGCAGCAAAAGACGCCCGCATTCCAGAGAACGTTCAAGCATTCGCCGAGGATAGCGTCGCGAAATCTCGCGAGGCCTACTCGAAGATGAGCACCGCTGCGCAAGACGGCGCTAAGGCGACGGAAGAGATCTTTCTTGCTGCCCAGGCTGGCGCCAAGAGCCTGGGAGAGAAAGTGGCCCAGAACGCGGCCGTCAATACCGAAGCGGCATTTGACGCGGCAGAAGCCATTGCGCGCGCCAAGACCGTTCAGGAAATGGCCCGCCTTCAGGCCATGTTCGTTCAGGAACTGGTCGCTGCGGCGAGCTCTCAAACCAAAGAGTACTTTGAGCTCTCGAGCAAGATTGCCCGGCAGACGCTGGAAAGCATGAATGCGGCCGCGACCAAGACCTTCGAGCAGATGAAGAAGGCCAGCTAAATTCTTTGCTGCCGTTGCACATTTTGCACGGCACAATGCAGTTTTGTGGCAAATCCAAGTAAGGTGCCCGTGAAGAGATTTGCGGGCGCCTTAATTTTTTTGTGTGGCTACCGTCTGTGCAAGCTGATACTTCCAATCGAAGGGGACAAGCCGTCAATTATCGGGAAGCGATAGTGCACCGATGCTGGGTGAGAGTTCAAAGTGCAAGATACGTTTGGGGTACCCATCGGATGCCCCGGCTCTCTGTGACGTCTTCCAAGAAACTTGGACACAAGCTTATCTTGGCATAATCCCCCATCTCCACCTTGAGAGCATGATTCGCCGACGGACCTCTGGTTGGTGGACGAAGACCATCCAATCCGGCGATGGCTTGTTGGTATTGGAAGTCGATGACACGATCGCCGGTTATGCAACCATGGGCGCCGCTCGCGTGCGCGGAAACCACGAGGGCGAAATTTACGAGATTTACGTCGTCCCCAGCCATCAAGGTTTGGGCTTTGGGGAGCGGCTTTTCGAGGGGTGCCGCCATCACCTCGACATGCGCCAGCTTTGTGGACTGGTCGTCTGGGCGCTCACCGACAATTCCATAGCCACCGACTTCTATTGGCGTCGGGGCGGCCGCCCCTTGGATCTCGCCGTCGAACGGTTCGGCGGCCGCAAGCTGCAAAAGATCGCATTTGCCTGGGATTGATCTTTCAGTAGTACATGGCGGCGATCAGAATTAAGAGAGGACCAATATCACGCCCGCTTCCATCATTGGTCTGACCTTGCTCCAAGCGGCAATAGAACAAGCAAGAAGGGCAATCGGCCGAGCCTTCCTCTAAGCCCCCTGTGTTGCCATACGGCGGCGCATTCTCTTCGCTCCAAATCGAGGTATGTCACGATGAAGATCGCCGTTATGGGCGTTGCCGGCCGCATGGGCCAGGAGCTCGTTCGCGCGGTCCACGAGGCAGGAGGCTGCACCGTCATCGGCGGCGTCGAGCAACCCGATTCCAAAGCAATCGGCACCGATATCGGTACGCTGGCCGGAATTGGCCCCCTTGGCATCGCCGTCTCCGAAGACCCTCTTGAAGTCATTGCTCGTGCCGAGGGCATTTTGGATTTCACCACACCCAAAGCCACCGTGGAATTTTCCGGCTTGGCGGCGAACGCACGCATCGTTCACGTCATCGGAACAACAGGGTTTTCGGACGCGGATGAAACACAGATTGCCAGTGCAGCGCGCCATGCGCCGATCGTCAAAGCCGGTAACATGAGCCTCGGCGTCAACGTTCTCGTTGCGCTCGTCCGCCGCGCCGCTGAAGCGCTCGATGCGGACTTCGATATCGAGATTACGGAGATGCACCACAGACACAAGATCGACGCGCCTTCTGGTACCGCACTCATGCTAGGCAACGCGGCCGCGGGGGGCCGCGGCCTGAACCTAAAGGCGCATTCGATCCGCGGTCGCGACGGCATGACAGGCGAGCGCCCGCGCAATGATATCGGTTTCACAAGCTTGCGAGGGGGGAGCGTCGTTGGTGAACACAAGGTTATCTTTGCTGGACCGGGTGAAAGGCTGGAGCTGACGCACCGCGCCGATGATCGCATGATCTTTGCGCGTGGCGCGGTCAAGGCAGCGCTCTGGGGGCGCACTATGGAACCGGGTCTCTATTCGATGTCCGACGTATTGGGGCTGTGAATGTCGGAAACCTGCTCGGTAGCGGACTCACAAAGTCGAGAGTGCACCTTGGTGCTCCTCAGGCATGGCGAGAGTGAATGGAACCAGCGCAATCTGTTCACCGGCTGGCGCAATCCGGACTTGACGGAAAAGGGCCTTATAGAAGCGTTTGTGGCGGGCCGAGCCCTGCGGGCAGAAGGACTTGTGTTCGACGTCGCCTTTACGAGCAAGCTGAAACGCGCCCAGCGCACGCTCGACATCGTCCTTAGCGAAATAGGTCAGTCGAACATCGAAATTCGCTACGACGAAGCGTTGAACGAGCGCGACTATGGCCAACTGACCGGCCTCAACAAGGTAGAAGCGCGCGACAGGTGGGGCGAAGAACAAATCGAAGTATGGCGGCGCAGCTACGATGTGCGCCCGCCTGGCGGTGAAAGTCTCAAGGACACGGCCGAACGCGTGCTGCCTTACTACCGCGAGCAAATTTGGCCTGTCGTCAGGAGCGGCAAGTGCGTTTTGATCGCCGCGCATGGCAATTCCTTAAGGGCGCTGCTTATGAGCCTCGAAGGCCTGAATGAGGAAGAGATTCTTCATCGCGAACTTGCGACGGGTGCGCCCATCGTCTACCGCCTTAGACCGGACGGCTCCATGATTGAGCGTAAGGAACTGCTGCCAAGCCGCAGTTTGGATGCGCCCCCAGAGGACAAGATCGTGTGAGCCGTCAGCGGCAAGCGCCCCGATAGCCAGGGCCTTGCCCCTTTACGACCCAGCAGGTAGCACTACCTCGCTTCGATCTCTCCCAACACGAAACGAGACAACCCATGACGACGCACCAGCTCCTTTTGCTGCCCGGTGATGGCATCGGCGCCGAGACAATGGCAGAGACCGAACGGGTCATCCAATTTTTCAATGAGAATGGCGGCGGCCACGCCTTTGAAACGAAGGTGGATCTTGTGGGCGGAGCCTCGATCGACGCGCACGGCGTTCCGATCACAGACGAGGCCATGACTGCGGCAGAAAACGCTGACGCCGTCATTCTCGGCGCAGTCGGCGGACCGAAGTGGGCAGACGTGCCTTACGAAGTGCGTCCGGAGGCTGGCTTGCTTCGCCTTCGAAAGGATCTCAACCTCTTTGCCAACCTGCGTCCGGCCATCTGCTACCCCGCACTTGCCGATGCGTCATCGCTGAAGCGCGAGCTGGTCGAAGGCCTCGACATCATGATCGTGCGTGAGCTCACTGGCGGCGTCTATTTTGGCGAGCCCAAAGAGATAGTCACGCTGGAGCACGGCAAGCGTCGCGCCGTCGACACGCAAATCTACACGGAAGAAGAGATTGAGCGGATTGCGCAAGTCGCGTTCGACCTCGCGCGCAAACGCGGCAAGAAGGTTCACTCTGCCGAAAAGCGCAACGTAATGCGCACCGGCGTTTTGTGGAACGAAGTCGTGACAGCTACGCACAAGTCATACGCTCCAGATATCCATCTCGAGCATATCCTTGCCGACAACTGCGCCATGCAGCTTGTGCGCAACCCAAAGCAGTTCGACGTCATCGTCACCGACAATCTCTTCGGCGATGTTCTGTCCGATGAGGCCGCCATGGCGACAGGTTCGCTGGGCATGCTGCCATCGGCATCCCTTGGTTCTCCTGATCCCAAGACGGGAAAGACCGGCGCCCTTTATGAGCCCGTTCACGGTTCAGCCCCCGACATCGCTGGCAAAGGCATAGCCAATCCAATCGCCACGATCGCCTCTTTCGGCATGGCGCTCCGCTATTCATTCGACATGGGGAAAGAAGCTGATCTTCTCGACGAGGCGATCGCCAACGTGCTCGGTGCCGGCCTTCGAACCGGTGACATCATGCAACCGGGCATGCGCCAAGTCGGGACTACGGAGATGGGAACGGCGATTATCGACGAGCTTGCCAAGCTGTCGGCCTGAACCGCACGCTTTGTACCCCGATTTACGGCAAGACTCTTGCCACCCGGCAGTGCCGCGCGCTAGTCATCGCCCCCAACGGAACAAGGTCCGGTGGCGACCGCGCTCGCCGCACGGTTCCTGCTCAAAACGTAAGGTCTGAACGATGGGATATAAGGTTGCTGTAGTTGGTGCCACGGGCAACGTGGGCCGCGAAATGCTGAATGTGCTTTCTGAGCGCCGATTCCCTGCCGATGAGGTTTTCGCAATCGCTTCGCGACGCTCGCTGGGCTCTGAAGTTGCCTTCGGCGACAAGACGCTGAAGTGTGCGGACATTGAGCAGTTCGACTTCTCCAAGGCCGACTTCTGTCTGATGTCGGCGGGCTCAACGGTTTCGAAGGAGTGGGCACCGCGGATTGGGGCTGCGGGCTGCGTTGTTATCGATAACTCCTCGGCCTGGCGATACGATCAGGATGTGCCTCTGATTGTTCCTGAGGTCAATGCAGATGCGATCGTCGGCTACACGAAGAAGAACATCATTGCCAACCCCAACTGCTCCACCGCTCAGCTCGTCGTCGCGTTAAAGCCTTTGCACGACGAAGCGGTTATAAAGCGCGTGGTCGTCTCCACCTATCAGTCCGTGTCTGGGGCCGGCAAGGAGGCCATGGACGAACTGTGGCGACAGACCAAGAGCAAGTATGTGCCCGGCAATGAGGTCGAGCCGAACAAGTTCACCAAACAGATCGCCTTCAACTGCATTCCTCACATCGACGTCTTCATGGAGGACGGTTACACGAAGGAGGAATGGAAGATGCTGGCCGAGACCAAAAAGATCTTAGATCGGCGCATCAGACTGACGGCGACGTGCGTGCGTGTTCCCGTCTTCGTCGGCCATTCGGAAGCTGTGAACATTGAGTTTGAGAAGCCGCTCAGCGCTGAAGACGCGCGTGCGATTTTGCGCGAGGCACCCGGCATTCTGGTCGTCGACAAGCCGGAAGATGGTGGCTATGTCACGCCCGCCGAGGCAGCAGGCGAGTTTGCGACGTACGTATCGCGCATTCGCGAGGACGCCACCGTCGAGAATGGGCTTGCGATGTGGGTCGTCGCCGACAATCTGCTTAAAGGGGCCGCCCTCAATACGGTCCAGATCGCGGAGACGCTGATCAACCGCAAGCTGTTGCCGAGGGCCGCCTAAGATTGGGCGGTCTGCGCACGCAAGCGTACGCAGGTTGCGCAACCAATATCAGTCTTCGTCGGCCAGACTTTTTCCGTTCAGCCCACCAAGCGCCTCAACGATCGAATTCAGATCTTCAAGGAAACGCTCACGTTGCTGAGTTGGTAGCGCGGCGAGGATTCTGTCGTCGACACGACGCGCTTTCGGATCGGCGCTCTTGAGCACTCGCCAACCTTCATCGGTGAGCTTCACCGAGTAAGCACGAGCATCTTCCTTTGTACGCCGACGCTGCAGCAGCCCTTTCTTCAGCATCCTACGAACGATGTCGGCGAGCGTGGAGCGATCGACACCAGTCTTGTCCACAAGCTGGGTCTGGCTCACGCCTTCGTTTTGAGAGACTGCCAGTAGGACGGCATATTGGCGGGGCGTCAGATCGCCCTCGGCCATCTCCCCCTGAAAGATATCGCCAGCGCACTGGCCTGCCCTATGCAGCAAATGAATTGGCGACCGGTCGAGTGTTACAACTTCCATCGCGCGTACCTTGCCTCGTGCCATGATGTTCTTGTCGATTCCAACGGAGGGGGTCTCAATTCATACAGACTGCAAACAACATGGCGCACCCCACATATTCGCCTGCATGGAAAAACTAACGCTCCAATTTGGAGAAAATACAATTTTATGCGTGTCGTCTAGACCAAATCTAGGCGCGAACTGCGACAATTTACAGTGCGCTTCATCCGTCTGCTGATAGCAGTTCAATATGTCATTGATTTAACGGAATAATTTTAATCAGTCCGACTGCAGCTCATATCGCTTCAGGAGCCCAATCTGTGCCACGGCAAACGCCATCGTGAGGGGCATGATGCCGAACACCTTAAAGCTCACCCAGACATCGGTGGAAAATGTACGCCATACAACCTCGTTCAGCACCGCAAGGCAAACAAAGAAGCAGGCCCAGCGAAGCGACAGCCGGCGCCATCCCTCGTCTGTAAGTTGGAACACCTCTCCAAACACAATCTTGAGAAGCGGGTGACCAGCTAGCAGTCCAATGAATATAGCGCTTGCAAAAAGACCATTCACAATCGTTGGCTTGATCTTGATGAAGTGATCATCTTGAAGCCACAGCGTTAGGCCGCCAAAGACCAAGACGCACGCGCCAGATACGAGCGGCATCACCGGAATACGCCGGAACAGTATCTTGGACGCGATGAGCGAAATCACCGTCGCGGCCATGAACAACCCTGTGCCCCAAAATATGCCGGCACGCGCGTTGACGATGAAGAAGACGACCAAAGGTCCGACCTCAACCAGCAGCTTCAAGAGCTGTTGTACCCCGCTGTGCTGCTCAGCCTGCTTCGTTTCAACCTCGTTTGACATCCCGTTTAACTCCTAGGCGCCGCAACTTTCAGCGCACCTTTGCCTCTTGCGCCACGGCGCTCGAAGCGACCGCCTTTTCTGTTGCCGGCTGGGTCGTCCCACGGCTTGAACCCGCCGTCGTCACCGGATTCGTATCCATGGGTTCGTCTGCTACTGCGGCACCCGCCCCAACGTCATCGTCCGGAATGCGATAGCGCTGCATGATTCGCGTCAGATACCAGGCGTAGAACCCAGACAACGGCATGATCAGTGCAACTTTGAACGCAATCCAAATTCCCACGCCATCCATCTTGAAGCCGATGACATCGTAGACGTGATGGCCATCGTAGCTCAGACGCACAAATTCATTCGCGATCGCTGTGAAAACAAAGAACCAGGCAAAGCTCCAGGTGAATTTGTTCCAACCTTCGTCAGTGTAATGAAACGTCTTCTCGAACACGTACTTGAAGAAGTTTCTCCCAAACCAAAGGCTTCCGAACAGGAACGTTGCAAACATCAAATTGAAAATCGTCACCTTGATCTGCACCCACATGGCATCGTGGGTGATGATGGTCATCGCGCCGAAAACAATTGTAACGGTCGACGCGATAAGGGGGAAGATCGGCAGTCGGCGAAGGACGATCAGCATCGCCGCGATTGCTACGACCGTCGAGATCATCAGGGCCCAGGTGCCAGCCGTGATGCCATACATCGCGTTGACGACGAACATTAGAACGAGGGGCCCGAACTCGCTCAAGATGTTCACCGTCTGCTCGGCGTTAAAAGGCATCAACCGCTTCAGAGCGTTCATGCGCCTAGCATCTTCCTTCTATTTTCAATCGTCATCGCCGGTCGGCTCTCAAGGTTAGATTGGGTGGCCTGCTAACCGGCAGCGATTGCTTGCGCAAATTCGCCTGCATCGAACGGCTGGAGATCGTCAACACCCTCGCCTACGCCGATGGCATGAACGGGCAAGCCGTACTTGGCCGAGATAGCAACCAGAATGCCGCCACGCGCGGTGCCATCCAGCTTCGTCATTACCAGACCGGTTACACCCGCACGCTCGCGAAAGACTTCGACCTGCGAGAGAGCATTCTGTCCCGTCGTAGCATCCAAGACGAGGAGCACGTCATGCGGCGCCGTCGTATCCAGCTTGCGAAGCACACGAATGACCTTCGCTAGCTCCTCCATCAGAGTATCTTTGTTCTGCAGTCGCCCCGCTGTATCGAGCAGCAAAATATCGGCACCTTCGCGGCGCGCCTGATGAAAAGCCTCAAAGGCGAGGCTGCCCGCATCCGACCCCACATCTCGCGCGACCACAGTTGAACCGGTCCGCTCTCCCCAAATTTTGAGCTGGTCGATGGCTGCAGCACGGAACGTATCCCCGGCCGCGAGCATGACCTTCTTGCCTTCGCGGTGAAACTGCGCGGCGAGCTTACCGATCGTCGTGGTCTTGCCGGTGCCGTTGACGCCGACAACCAGAATGACGTGCGGCTTGTTTGCCGGATCGTTCGTCAGGCCGTGCGCAAC
>CAZUKP010000076.1:0-13314 GCA_964620915.1 uncultured Hyphomicrobium sp.
TTGCCTCCTCTATTACGGAGGCGCGGATGGAGGAAGCGCTCAAGTTCGTCACAGGAACAAGCCCACGGTCGCCTCAGCCTAGTGATGAGTTTTCAGCGTCTCAGAACGTAGGCTCCAACCGGCACGTCCTGAGTCCTCAAATGTCTGCCTTCACCGATGCACTTGCGGAAAGGCTCGATCACATAGCTGGCGGTGCTTTCGACGTTTCGAGACATCGTTTTGAGATTACAGGCAACTGCGTGCGAGATGTCGATGGTGTTCCTGTAGCCCTGAGGATACAGCTCGACAACGTCATCGCTGAGCTTCCCGGCGAATCCGAGGATTGCATCCTTGTGACCGCCCACTTGGACTCGACAGCCGTTGAGAGCCACAGCAAAGACAAATACGACCCAGAGATCCATGATGCTCCCGGAATGGATGACGACGGCAGCGGCGTGGCAGCGGTTCTCGTTCTTGCAGAAGCGATGTGCAAACGTCTCGCTGGTCGAAAACCGCCCTTCACGCTTCGGTTTGCACTCTTCAATGCCGAAGAGCAAGGCCTGATCGGAAGTCAACGGTATGCGAGGGCTCTAGTGGAAAATGGCACTCGCATTGTGGGCGTTTTTCAGCTCGATATGATCTCCTACAACCGGGTAGAACCGAATTCATTTGAAACACATGCCGGCACTGCCGACCGAGATCGTTGGCCGCACTACAACCGGGAGGTCGAGCTTGCCTCACTAAAGCTGTCGAACAGAATTCGACGAATATCCGAAATGCTCAAGGAGTACGATCTCAGTTACCTGGAGCCAGCCCAGGTGTACAGGTCGCCGGACGGCGCAGCGGGGCGAAGCGACCATGCCAGTTTTCAGCGTTGTGGGTATGCCGCCTGCTTGACCTGCGAAGATTTCTTTCCATGCCCAGGCGTAAGCGAGCCTAATCCCAATTATCACCGTGAGACCGACCGGGTAGCCAACTTGCCCTATGTGACTGCCATCACGCGTGTCGTTTTCGGGGCGGTCTTGGGAGTATGTGATCCGGCTGACCCATAACGAGTCATTTGTCATCTGTCGTTCTCGGTTCGGATCCGGAATTTAGGAGACCACATCATGCCAGACGACAAGAAGCGAAACGTTGCAAAAGTTCTCCTGCACTATCTGGCACTAGAGGATGCCAACTATCTGTTTGGCGTTCCTGGAGCCGCTATAAAAACGCTACTGAAAGAGATCAAGGACAACCCGAACTTCCATTACATCGTTTGCCGGCATGAATCGGGAGCCGCCTTCATAGCCGATGGCTATTATCGCGCGACGGGCCTGCCAGGCGTCGTAGCCGTGACCAGCGGGCCGGGAGCGACGAATGCGCTGACCGGCATCCTCACCGCAGAAAGCGGTGGTTCGGCGGTGATTGCAATCACAGGAGAGGTTGCGGAAAAGGCGCTCGGGCGTGGCTTTTTGCAGGAAGGACTCGAGTCGGGATTGGACATACCCGCCATCTTTACTGCTGCTACGCATTACAGCGCCCACCTGACCAATCTATTCAGCGCCAAAACGTTGATCGAACAAGCGCTTCGCAACGCCATGGCGGTTCCGCGGCACGCCGTTCACCTGTCCGTGCCTGAAGATATCGCCGCTGAAAAGCTTGCGAAGAACTATCCAACGCTTCCCGAAAGAAGGGAACAGTATCGCACGACCACGATCGGTAACCGGCCGTCCGAGAGTGACGTTCGACAGGCTTGCGAGTCAATCTTCCAAGCAAAACGACCGCTGATTTTTCTCGGAAGCGGGTGTCGCGACGCAATGCGCGATGGAGAAACGAGGGATGCATTTCATCGTCTGGTCCACACATACGCGATCCCGGTCATGACGACCCCTGACGGCAAGGGGCTCTTCCCCGAGGACGATCGCTACTCTATTCGCTCATATGGTTGTGCAAGCTGTCGTTGGCCGCACCACTGGCTGAAGGAACTCGATGCTCCCGATCGCTGCGATGCGCTGCTCGTCATCGGAACCGCACTGGGAAATCTCTCGACGAACTGGTGGAAGCCTATACTGCTTCCCCAGGGTCCCTTCATTCAAGTTGACATAGACCCGAGCGTTATTGGTCGGGCGTTTAACATAACGCACGGAATTGTCGCGGACGCACGCCAATTTATCCTCTCTCTTTCGAGCTGTCTGTCAGCCCGCGAACCCAACCAGGATTGCGTCGCCAAGCGACAAGATGAAGTGGACAAGATGAAGGAGACCGTTTCACCGTTTGCCCAAAAAGCGGAATACGAAATTGATCCCGAGTTAAAGCCCATTCACTGGTCCGATTACGACTCATGCGACGACACAAACGGAATAGAGCCAGCGGCCTTGGTCCGGGTTATGCAGGAGGTCATAGACGAACAAGATAGCCACACCATGCTCTTCATCGACGCGGGAAATTGCGTTGGCTGGGGCGCGCACTACTTTGTGGTAAAAAGCAATATCGAATACCATGGCAATTTGCGCATGGGACCTATGGGCTTCGGTACCGCAGGGGTCATTGGCGCGAAGTTTGGTAAGAATCTTTCAGGTGAGGATTGCAATTGTATTGCATTGGTGGGTGACGGCGCCTTCCTGATGCACGGTGCCGAAGTTTCCACCGCCAAGGCCCTCAAGGCCGGCGCAATCTGGGTCGTCTTGGCCGAGGACGATCTGCGCATGGTCACACAAGGCATGTCTTGGTGGGCCCGGGAGGACTTCGAGGATCTCTACAAGCTCGGGAACGCCGATCTCGTAATGTTTGCTCAGGGATTGGGTGCGGATGCTGTCGAGGTCGCGACCCAAGACGAGCTGAAGGATGCTTTACGCAACGCGTTGCAGGCGGCTCGCGGCTCGAACCAGACACCGCAAGCGATTGTCGTGCGGATCAACCCCGATAGATTTCCTCCGTACTATCTGGCGCCCTATGGCCCTCCGGTTGAGCGAGACTCGGAGCTGGCACGCCAAATGCTGGCGAAATTGTCAGCGCGGCAGTGAAGGAGACGTCCAATGGAATCTCAGCCTGAGCTCGATGTAGCGATAGTGGGCGGCGGTATATCCGGCATCTATACGGCTTGGCGGATATTGAAAGCGCAGTCAGAGAGTAAGCTTTGCGACCCATTGGCTGAATGGGTAAGTCAGCGAGACGGCGGGCTCAAGGTGGGCGTGTTCGAAAGTAGCAATCGAATTGGTGGACGTCTGCTATCCGCACGATCGGAAGCGATGCCCGACACAACGTGCGAGCTCGGTGGCATGCGCTACCTCTCGAGCCAAAACCGGGTCGTCAATCTCGTAGAGACTGAACTCGATCTTGAATGGGAACCCCAGATCGTCAACCCCAGCCGTGGCTCCAACATCTGCTTCGTTCGCAACAGTCGGCTGCGCACCGATCAACTCAAAGATCCTTGTGCGCTGCCGTATCAGTTGGAGTCCTATGAACAGCCGAGTAAGGATCGCGGTACCTTCAGCATTGTGGAGCAGGCCCTGCAGAAGGCGCTTCCAGGCTTCCTCGAACAGGCAAAAAGAGGGCGAGGGCACCTTTACGAGTGGCTGCAAGGTCAGAGCGTAGATGGACTGGGTTTGTTCAACTGGGGCTTCTGGAATCTACTGTTGAGCCGTATAAGCGGTGAGGGCTACGAGGCTGCGATTGATACGATCGGCTACGACGTGTTGGGAGCGAGCTACAATTCAGTAGATATGATTTCGGAGATATTCGATTTTGCAGACGGCGTTGAATACCGGAAGATAAAGGGAGGCTATGAGAGGCTTCCGTGGAGGCTGAAACAGGATTTTCTAGCGCTCGGAGGGCGCATAGAGCACAAAGCTTGGCTCGGTGGATTTGAATACGATGACTCAAGCGGCGCTTTCTTGTTGAAGCTCTTGGAAGGAAAAGGCCAGGTGACCTCTCGGGCGCTCGTCCTTGCCTTGCCCCGACGTGCACTCGAGCGACTGTTTTGCGACAGTCTCACACTGCAACGCATTGACGAGGGTTATATCAACGCAGTTGCACCGATTCGTCTGTTCAAGCTGTTTCTGATCTATGAAACGCCGTGGTGGGAAGACGCGTGTGTAGGTGAAGGTCGCTCGCTGACGGATCTACCGATTAGGCAATGTTACTATTGGGAAGTGGCTAAAGAGAGCGCGGGCAAGGAAAGAGGGCCTGCAGCGCTCATGGTTTACAACGATGTTCTGAATACGGACTATTGGAGGAGTCTCACCTCTGAGGCGATACCGGCCGAACCGTCTCTGGCGCCTATGTATAGCGGCATCCATCCAACGGAGCGGCAACGTCGGAAGATAAGCCAACAGTTTGCAGACCCTCCGGCGTTCTTCGAGCCGGCCAAAACCGATGTGCGCCTATCTCCCAAGCAACCGAGTTCTGAATTTCACCAACGGCTTCTTGATAACTGGAGAGACTCCAAAGCGGGGACCCTTGTCGTCGATGAGGCGGAGCGGCTCCTGTTGCGTCTACACGGAATAGAAAGGCCGTCGAGACTGATCGATGCAGCTTACGCGGACTGGCAGGACGCTGTCCATTTCTGGAACGTGGGGTATAGATCTTGGGAATTGTATGAAAATTTGATTCAACCGGATAAGGAAGTGCATTGCTACATCTGCGGTGAGGCATATTCGACGTATCAAACCTGGGTGGAAGGCGCCCTGCAGACATCCGATAGCGTTTTGAGTCGCCTCGGTGCCAGGCGTCCGTGAAGGGTTCGCCCAGGGAATGCTGACATGTATGAAAGAGAAAATGCAAAATTAGAACCGACGATCCTCGGCGTGGGGTACGCGGTTCCCGATGCCGTGCGTGCCAACGATGACCCGATATTCGCCTATCTCAACGAGTTGAAAGATTACATCGAAAAAACTCGCTCGGGACAGGGCGCGCTGACGGCAGCGGCCGAAGAAGCGTTCATGAAATCGTGGGGGCTGATTTCGGGGACCAATAGGGGCCCGTTCTATGGCTATGAAACCAGGAGAGTCCTCAGGCAGGATGAGCGGCTAGTCGACATCATGAAGCCTGCCGCAGAAGAGGCGCTGGAAACGGCGAACGTGGCGGCCAAGGATGTCGACCTCGTTTTGGGGTGCGCCTCGGTAAGTCAACACATTGTGCCCAACGAACTCTATGAATTGCATAGAGACCTAGGACTACCCGAACGTTCGCTGGCCGTACCGTTTGGCAATGACTTTTCGAACTTCAGCGTCTCCTTAGTGCATGCCGATGCACTCATACGCGCCGGGCGTGCCGATACGATCCTCATTGTCGTTGGTGGAGGCTGGAGCCGTGCCGTCGACTACCGGACGATCCAGGCCTATAGCGCCGGCGATGGGGCCGGTGCGGTCGTCGTAGGTAGATCGCGCGACGGGTTAGAGGAATGGCAGAGTTGGAGTGTCATAGACCAGGAGGTGTTGGCCGACTCGGGCAAGTTCGGCACCATGTATCTGTCCGAGGTCATGCACGCGTCAAACGCAAATTATCTTCACAGATACGTGCCGGGGTCGTCGCCTTCTTGGCGATGGCCAGGGATGCCGGTGAGCGAGCTGCAAATCGCTCCGTGTTTCAACATCACCCCGAGCGGTTTTGGAGCGTTTTACCAGTTCGGACGGGATCAGGCCTACAAACCAGCTAAAAGGCTGATGGATAATAATAAAATTCTCGGTAAGGACGTCACACTGATTGCACACCAAGCGTCTGACGCGCTCAGCAACACGTGGAAGGTAGAAATCGGGCCTGCCGACTTCTTTAGCACGACCAAACACTATGCGAACATGACGGTCGCGAACCTTCCCGTGAATCTTGCACTGGCGGTTTCGCCTCTAAAGGCGCAGGAAAGAGAGGAAATGAGTCTCAAAAAGGTTTCGACCCCTTACTTACTGCTTCTTGCGCTCGGCCCTGATATGCACGCTCATGCTGTGTTGCTGGGAAACAAGAGTTTGACGGCCTGACCAACAGCGGATCGACATCGGCGAATTCTTTTTTGAGGAACGATAGCTTCGCGTTGGCGCCCCATCGATCGCACATTTGGATCGCCTCGTTGAGCGCGCTCACCGCCTCTTCGTGTCGGCCGGATTTGCGGCAGCAGCGGGCGAGAAATTCGAAGGCGAGGACGCTATCGTTCAAAAAGCCCTTGGACGCGGCTGCCCTGCCGGCTTGCGCCAGCGTGCTGCAGGCCTTTTGCGTAGATCCGCCGCAGAACTCGAGAACGCCCTCCAGAAGCGCTCTTTTGTGGCCGAACATCGAGGCGGCCGGAGCCTGGTCCTCCCAACTCGCCAACTTAGCAACGCAGGATCTGCCCTTCGGTAGATTGCCGGAATGCGTGTTCACGCCAAAAGCCGCCTCGGCGAGCGCGGCGAGCCCTGAAAACTGTATGAGCTCCACTTCGGCAATCTGGCCCTTTATAGACCGTAGGATTGTGCTTTCCTTTGCGGCCGTACTTTCCTTGCCACTTTCGGAACGAGGCTCCTGCACTTTTTCGATCCATTTTTGCGCGCCCTGCCAATCTCCGAAATGTGTATGTAGCTTGGCGCGCGTCACAAGATAATAGCCAATCTGATTCTCCAACTCGGTATCACAGATCCAGCCAATATCCTTCTCCTCGTCGAACTCTTCGTCGCTTAGGCTGAGCGGTCCGTCGGTGAGGCTGGCCAAGGCCTTGGCCGATTGAAGCTCGAGTTTCACATGGAATGCCGCGTTGACGACCCGATCCCCGATTTCCGCCAAGTGATGCCGTGCTTGCTGAATTACATCGGCCAGCGGACGTCCGGCGGCGGCTAAATAGATGATGCACGCAGCCAGATTGAAGCAGCCGAACATGACGTCCTTGCTGATTGCCGACGCGGCAGCTTCCCGGGACAAACGAATACTCGCATCGATGGGCCCGACCCAATGGTTGTGAAACCAAGTGTGGACGAAGGCAACGCGTCCGAAGCGTTCGTCACGATGTGCTTCGAGCAAGTCCAATGCAAGCTGGCTCCAGGCGGCCTTCTTGAGGCGGCTGTACGAGAATCCGCCTACGATGACGGAGTACATCGAATAAACCTCTGCAGCCTTGGGCCCATTGCCGTGCTCAAGTGCGTGCTCGAGCTGAATTCTCAACGCTGTGGTTATCACAAGGGCGTACAGCTCGACTTGCCGGCTTTGGAAAGCTAGGGGCCCGATGGTGACAAGCATCTCCAACACAGCGTCGATTTCCTGTGCGGGAGAGACGGTCAAACATAGCAAGTCTTGCGGGTTGCGATCGCCGAGCAAGTCGTCGATGCGCGCCTGTTCTTCCCCCAACTGCCGGCCAATGCTCTCGAGGTCGGTCGGTAGCACAACGCCCAGGAGTCCGGCCGCCTGTAGTCCGACCGGCACCGACTGCCCCGCCAAGCCGAGCCCGAACAAGCGCCCGGCTTCGTTCATGAGATACTGCGCTGCCCGCAGAGGTTTGCCGCCCATCTCTAGATGATGAGCCAATAGAGAATAGTGGCGCGGCAAGTCCTCGGCATGGATGCTTTCATACCAGCCGGCGATCCGAAGGTGCAGCTGTGCTCGCTGCTCGAGCGGAACAAGTTCATAGGCAACATCCCGAATAATCCCATGACGAAAGGCATACCCGTCTTGTTCGTCAATTTTCTCAGGGGAGAAGAAGCCGAGGCGCTGATGTAATGACAAATAATCCTCTAGATGGGATCTCTCTTGAGCGATCGGATAAACGTCTCTGAGCAGCGAGATGGGGAACCGCAAGCCGGCAATGCTCGCGACCTTCAGGGCGATTTTTGGCCCCTCTTCGAGCCGGTCTATGCGTCGGGTGACCGCTCCTTGAACGGTATCCGGCAGCCGCAAGTTAGCAGGGCGCACATGAGCAGCAAGCCAACAACGGCCGTTTCCGACTTCGATAGTGCCGTCCTCTAGCAATGACCGGGTAAGCTCGATGCAGAAATACGGATGCCCCTGAGCCCGATCCGCAATCAAGCTGGATACCTCTTTCGCAACATTCTCCACACCGAGACGAGCGCGAATGAGACCGTCTCGCTCGGAGTCATCCAACGTCTGCAAGAGCAAGGGCTTTGCGCCTGCGCCAATGAAGTTCTCACGATGCAAGTCGTCTCCGAGCGGCTGTGTCGCCACGATCATACATAAGCCTTGCACTTCGGCAGCGGCTTTACATGCGAAGTCCCAGGACGCGTCGTCCAGCCAATGTGCATCGTCGATAACAATACATAACGTCTTCTCTCTCGCCGCAGCCTGCAACAGCGAGAGCAATAGATCGGCCCGCAAGGATGTAACCTGCTTCTTGGGCAGAGAAAGAAGCCTTTCCGGGTCGGGAAATTTAATCGTAAGCACAGCTGTCAGCAATGCGCTCTTGTTCCCAAGACGATCCAATATTTTCGTTTTCGCGTCGGGTTCGCTGAGGCCTCCGACATCCAATAGCTGAGCGAAGACTTGCTTCCAGCAGTGGAACGGCGTATGCGACCCGATGCGGTCTGCGTTGGCCGTTAATACACGGACCGCTCTCGCTGTAAGACTTTTGAGAAACTCGGCGAGGAGTCGAGACTTCCCTATCCCGGTCTCGCCTTCTATCAGGAGGGCGTGTCGTGTCTTGGACGCTAGAGAAGCTTGGACGGCACTCATGAGCTTACTGAGCTCGGATTGGCGGCCATGCATCGGGATCGACGGTTCCGGCTTGTCCTGCCGCCGTGGACTGAAGACCTGGCTTGGCCCGGGAATGCCTTCGATCTGCTCATACCCGAGCGGTACGAAACCAACTTCTCCGCGCGCCCCATGCGCCGTCGTTTGATCGCATTGAATTTCGCCCTCGCCGAGTTCTTTCAATCGAGAGGCCAAATTTATGGCATCGCCAAAAACCATGTGCCTGCGGAAGATGTCGTTGCCGATTAGACCGCAAAGGGCGTTGGCGGTCGCAATGCCTATGGAACTTCGGTATCCTTCGCGGCCTAGCGTATCCCTAAGATCGATAGCCATACGCACGGCGAGTGCCGAATCGTTGGCGTGCGAGGCGGGTGGGGCGCCAAACAGGACGATCAAATTCGCACTTTTGTCGTCGACGCACATCTCGTGAAATACGCCGTCGTAACGCCGGAGCAGGGGCATGAGGAGATGAACGACTTTTTCCAGGCGTTCGATGACATCCGGTTTGGCGCAGTCGATTCCAGGCAAAGCGACGAAGACCGCAGCGACGCGACGCAACTCCGCCGCCCAGGCCATCTGATCCGACTCGGAGCTTATCGTGATTTCGTGCGGTAGATGCCTTGCGAGGCAAGGAAGCATCGACTCGGACAAGGGCGGTACCGAGAGCGGCGCGGGTTTAATATGGTGGCAAAGAGCATTAAGAATTCGGCCACCTTCCGGTGCGTCCAGGATCTCTCCGTCTTCAGCGATGATCTTCTCAACGCCGGGTGACAATATCAGCCGGCCAGCGGCGCGATTGCGGCTGGCACGTTGAAGGTCGCGTAAAGCCGTTCCGACTGTGACAAAAACGATTCTGTCGGTCGCTTCAATTTCTACCGTCTGGCAGGATCCGAAGGCCAATACCGCATGTAGTCGAACAGACGGGTCTGAACCGACAGGGATCGGCGCCGCCAAAGCTTCCTCCGCGCACTGGGCGGCGCGCAATGCTGCTTCGCGTGGCTCACAGTCCGAACAGGTCCAACCGCTTAACAGCCCGTCCCCCGCAAACATGATGGGCCGGCCACCATGCGCTACAATCATTTTGAGCAAGGAGTCGAAATGCTGGTTAAGTAACTTACTGAGCTGTTCAATGCCGGCTCGGCCGCTCTTGATCAATTGGCTGGCGATCCTCGTGGAACCCACGATGTCGAGCCACAGCAGGACGCTATCTGCTGATCGCGAAAAGCCAAATGTTTGGCCGGAAGCTAACGCAAGACGCAGACTTATCGGCCAGAAGCTCTCAATCAGCCTTTGGTGAGCAGCTTTTTGGTCCATCGCTCTTGGAGCTCCTTCGGACCGTTGGGCAAATGATGCGCGCTTGTGCTGATTTGTTTCGGATTATTCCTGCCTGATCTTCCGGAAGCGGCCAGTTAGCACCAATTATACCACAGCTATTTGAAAGGACGCCTACTACTTCTAATTGTCCCTACCTGTATACAGAGTGTGCCTGGAGCCTACAAGATATAGGACGCAGACGGAGTTGTCTTGGTTGGAAGGTTGGGCCAGGACGTGTAGTGTGGTTGAGCCGGTATCGGATTTCCGAGGGAATGGGGTGATGCTTGGGGGCAAATGGACATCCTTAGTAGCCGTCGGCACCATTGCTTTGGCGTTGATTTGGGCCGTTTCGGCGCGGGCTCAGACATCTGGTCGGCCGCCGGATCTGATGAAACTGCCGGGAATCATCAATCTCGGTGCGACCACCTTCCTGGACGGGTTCCTGCCTACCGATCCCGGTTGCGCCTATTTTCAGTATCTGCGCCGAAATTATTGGGATGAAATCCACGACAAAGATGCCGAGAGCATTCCTGCGTTCGGGGATCTCGAGATCGCAACATCAGGAGCGGCGTCTCAGCTGGCCTGCTCGACGCCGGTCCAGGTTCTGGGGGGCACGCTCGGGTTTCACACGATCGTTGCCGTTGCTGAACTGGATAGTAGTCCTGACCCCACTGGTCTCCAGCTTCAGGACAATGGGGCCGGATTTGGTGATATTTTCTTTGCAACCTATCTACAAATGCCGCCGATCGTTCGTGGTGGTCGGATCGTGTATTCACAGCGGTTCGACTTGACGATCATTGCGCCGGCGGGAAAGTTCGATTCCAACGTGGATCTCAACCAGAGCTCGGGCTATTGGTCGGTTAATCCCTACTGGGCCGCGACCTGGTTCCCCTTCCCGAAGTGGGAGCTCACTTGGCGCGCACATTATTTATACAATTTCGAGACGGATAAGATCGCCAGCTCTCAGATTCCAAATGTACGCCGCCTCTTTAGAAGCGGACAGGCGGGTCAAGCCGCTTGGGTGAACTTTACCCTTGGCTATGCCCTTACGGATAAACTAAGCGCGGGTCTCACGGGGTATTACCTAAAGCAATTGACGGACGACGAGCTCAACGGTCGGAGCTACAGCGGAGGAAAGGAAGAGGCGCTCTATATGGGGCCCGGAGTGAGCTACAAATTCAACGCTGACAACATCGTCAACATTAATGTCTATTTTCCGGTGGAAGATCGGAATAGGCCGAGCGGCGGGGTGCAACTCAATGCAGTCTACGCGCACGTCTTCTAAGCTGACGATGGTCAGGATCGCACTGAAACGATCATGGAAGCTTCAATCGCCATATTAAAAGGTAACTCGCCGGCCCCAAATGCCATGCGCGCCGGACGACCAGCACCCTCAAAAACTTCGACCATCAGGTCGGTACACCCGTTAAGCACATAGGACTGGCGATAGTAGTCCTTTGCACTGTTGATTGCTCCGACGACCTGCAAAATCGAATCGACGTAATCTAGAGAATTGAGTTCGGCCCGAAGCGATACTAGCAGATTAAGGCCAACCAGGCGGGCGGCCGCGTAGCCTTGCTCCTCGGTGAGTTCCCCACCAATTTTTCCGATGAAATCAAACTCTGGCGGCCGCTTTCTCAAGTTAGGTCCGTGACCGGCCAGCCAAACTTGCCCGCCTGAGCGTCGAGACCGCACGAATGAGAGTTCGGGCGGCAGTGGTACTAATGGTGGCTTCTCATCCGGGAGTGACTGGAAGCGCTGGTCGGCTCCGCTCAATGTTGGACTGCGAGTCATGTTGCTACTCCTCAAACTGGTCCTTTATATAGACGATCCGGAGCGGTATCAACATCCGGTGGAACGTCGCTTGCAATGCACAGATCTCATCCACGCGATAATCTTCCAGAGGTCGTCATCCGTTAAGACGATTTCACCGAAGTCTGGCATAGGCCCGACGACAGCCTCCGAGCCCGTGCGTCTATAACCAAGTTTCCCGAATTCATTTTCCGGACTGAGAGTCCCTGTGCCGAGCGCGATGACCCTGAAGAGTGTGTCGTCGTCATCGCCGTATATCCAAACTGGGTTGGTCAAGGGCGCCGCCATACCACCTCCCCCGCCGCCACCGTGACAACCGTTGCAGCCTGCAGCCATGTACTTCTGATACCCTTCTTCGACGACGACGCTGGGAGGATTGGGATAGGGGCTTTCCAGCTGCCCCTTGGGCGTAGCGACGGCTCGTTCCCATGGTGTCATCTGTCCCCCTGCGGCCCAGTTTTCGGCCGGAGCAACGAGCGCCAAAGCAACCAGCATGCAGAAGAGAGATCGACGCACGACCCTTTGCTCCCGACGACAGCGTACGGAAATCGGGGACCGGTACAAGTGAGTGAGCATGCGCCGGCGTCGAGCCGGCAGACCCATTTTTGACAGCAGTAACAGAAAAAGAATCCCCACCGCTGGAAGAGGAGAATTAGCGGTGGGGCTGAAGTAAAGTGCTCTGAAGGCTCTTTTGTCAGTGGCCTCTCCGCAACCGAAAGATCTCGGTTTTGTCATGGCTTCTGCCTAGAAATTTGAGGCGTTGGCTTTTACGACTCGGTCTGGGGACTCGAATGTCATTCCAAACGCAACACGCTCATCGTTGTCACTAATCGAAAGCGTCTTGGCATGTTCGCCACACTTCAGACCGAGCGTCTTCTCGTCGACGGTATCAATGTGGACGATCTGTCCAGGTTCTAGGCTCACCCGAACCCGTGTTGCTGATTTGGCAGGTTGAGCATCCGTAGGGTCCGACACTACTGCCTGTAGCGCACAGCGCCCGCTGCCAGGAGTGTAGAAGGCTATGACGTGCTTTTCGCCTACGGCGGTGAGTATGGGCTCATGGGCGCTGACCGGTCCCAGATGCTCAATTCGCTCATCAGAAGAAGCGGGACCAGAAGCGCACAGAACGATAACACCGGTGGCGACTGCCGCCGACTTCAGGAGTGATTTGTAGCTTGACTGGTACATCAGGGTGTCTCCCTTGTTGCGACGCTCAAGACAACCTCGAGCGTGAGAAGATTCTGACTCGTTTCTAAAATCTCTGCTGTGGCATTTGCCACTGGGCGACACGGGTTGGCTGAGGAAAGAGCTAGAAGGACGCTTCAGAGATCACCACGCGCAAAAACGAACGTTGTTGTTGCCCCAAATGTTGCCCGCAAGTCGGCGGGCGAATTGAGCCTTCTGCTAAGTTATTGAATTAATGGCGCGCCGGGGAAGATTCGAACTCCCGACCCCCAGATTCGTAGGCAGGAGCCAAACGTTGATTCTGCTAAGCTATTCTGCAAACCGAGCAAGAATCGACCCATTACGGATCAATGCGTTAGTGGTCTAGCTGCAAACCAAGAGAGA
>CAZUKP010000077.1:0-13042 GCA_964620915.1 uncultured Hyphomicrobium sp.
AACTCAGGGTTTACAAATGACGCAGGGCTGATCCAAACAGACATTGGGCATCGAGCACCTTGCTCATCAGATGGATCCCGATGGAGCGCGGCCTTCGTCTGGCGAGGAATGTCTTGCGAATTCATGCGTGACTACGCGCCCAAATGGCCAACAGATTCCCTCTACAGTCACTTGTCAGAGTCTTAGCTGGAGAGCGGGCGGTTGGCAATTGAACGCGACATAGTTCCTTCAAATCACCAACTTGCCTAAAATCAGGGGCAACGGGTCTCTCACATGACGACGCTGCAAATTCGCTGGGCCGCAGGCACGCGCTCGTCTGAGGCATGAGTGCCGGATCAGACCTGGCACGTCGCGCGGCACGGATGGGTGGACAAACGGTCTTTCCGGCACTTGCCAGGACTGCAAGGAAGGGTCGCAAAGTGCATCACCGACCATTATCGCCCTCATTCATGCAACCTCCACAACGCTGATAATGTTGCCGCCCTTGCGATAGCCCCGCGCCTCCGGTAGCGGAGAGGGCTTGCCAAAGCGTGCCCGTGGGACGATCTGCTGTGGCAGCCAATTTCACGCTAGATGAGCGTGTGGAGAACCCAGGAATACCCGTGCAACCTCAGTCCCATAAATTCTGTGTTGCTCCGATGATGGATTGGACGGACCGGCACTGCCGGGCGTTCCATCGGCTGTTGACGCGTCATGCGCGTCTCTACACGGAGATGGTCACGGCAGCCGCCATCCTTCATGGAGATCGCGCGCGGCTTCTGGGCTTCAATCCTGATGAGCGGCCCGTTGCCCTCCAACTTGGTGGTTCTGACCCTGCTGCGTTGGCAGAGGCGGCCGCGATCGGCGCAGACTTCGGCTACGACGAAATCAATCTCAATGTCGGATGCCCTTCGGATCGCGTGCAGGAGGGCCGGTTCGGCGCCTGCCTTATGGCTGAGCCCGACCTTGTGGCCGACAGTATTGCCGCGATGCGTGCCCGCGTTTCCATTCCGGTTACCGTCAAATGCCGCATCGGAATCGACGACCAAGATGCTGAAGCAGACCTGAAGCGATTCATCGAAAGTGTCGCGAGTGCAGGGTGTGAGACCTTTATCGTGCATGCGCGCAAGGCCTGGCTGCAGGGATTGTCACCCAAGCAGAACCGCGAGGTGCCCCCGCTCGATTACGAGCGCGTCTATCGGCTCAAAGCCGCGCGCCCCGATCTCACCATCGTTCTCAACGGCGCCATCGCCGATCTCGATGCGGCCGAGGGGCATATGGCCCACGTGGATGGGGTGATGCTGGGCCGTGCTGCCTACCAGACACCTTATGTGTTGGCGGACGTCGACCGGCGGTTTTTCGGCGCAATGGGGCCAACGCCGACGCGCGCTGAGGTCTTGGAGCAATTGATGCCCTACGCCGCGCGCCATCTGGAGGCAGGTGGGCGCCTCAACAACATCGTGCGCCATATCCTCGGCATTTATCATGGCCGCCCGCGCGGCCGAGCGTTCCGCCGTCATCTGAGCGAGAAGGCGGTCGCGCCGAATGCAGGCCTCGATGTCCTTGTGGAAGCGCTGGCAATCGCCGAAGGTGATCAACTGCAATACAAGCAAGCTGCTGCGGCGGAGTAGGGAGCGCGGGGCATGGATGCGGGGGTCTCCGCGAACGGGCTTGCTATCATCGTTGCCGCAATGCTCGCCACCGGCCTCATTGCCGGTTTTCTAGCTGGACTCCTTGGTGTGGGCGGCGGAGGTGTTCTTGTTCCCGTCTTATATGAAGTCTTCGGGGCGGTGGGGGTTGATCCGGCCGTGCGTATGCATGTGGCGCTTGGCACGACGCTCGCCGTCATCATTCCAACCGCGCTGAGATCGTTTGCGGGTCACCACGCGAAGGGCGCCGTCGACATGCAACTCTTGAAGCGCGTGGCGCCGTGGGTCGTGGCCGGGGTCGTGGTCGGCATCCTGCTGGCAAAAATCGCAAGCGGCATGACGTTGAAGTGGATCTGGGCTGTCGTTGCGGGCCTCTTTGCGCTGAAACTGGCGCTTGGACGGTACGATTGGCGATTGGGGGATGAGCTGCCGCCCCGGCCTTGGCCCCAGATCACAGGCTCAGCGGTCGGTATGTTGTCGACGCTGATGAGCATCGGCGGAGCGACGTTCGTTGTGCCGCTTTTGACTCTTTATGGATTTGCAATCCTGCCGGCGATAGCGACCGCCAGCGGCATCGGCCCGATGATCGCCATCCCGGGAACGCTTGGCTACATGTGGGCGGGGTGGGGCGTTGAAAATCTGCCGCCATTTTCGCTCGGTTATGTGAGCCTCATCGGCGCCGCGATCATCATACCTGCGAGCGTTTTTGCGGCCCCCTTCGGCGTGCGCGCGGCGCATGCGATCCCGCGCCGGAGACTTGAGCTGGCGTTCGCGGTTTTCCTCGCGTGCGTTTCGCTGCGATTTTTCGTCGATCTGTTGGGCTAAGCTGGGGACGTCGTCACGCTTCAAGGGCCGCTTCTCTGCGTGCAGAGGCCCACCATACCAGCGTGCGCAGGTGTTGGCCCAACACCACGCCGATGAACCACACATACAGTGACAGGGTGAAGGGCAGGACGATCCTGAGGAAATAATAGAAGCCCGCATCGATGGCGACGAGGACGGCTGTAGCGACGCTGAGATTAATAAGAGCTGCGCGCTTTCCCCTGACTCCCCAGCCAAGCACAAATCCAATAATAGCGACGGCGAGCAGGAAGGCCCACTTCCTATTCCCCTCCAGCTCGAAGTAGTACCTGTTGTCGACCAGCTGGGCGATGATGTGCGCGTGAACCAGCACGCCGAGCATCTTGTTCCCGCTGAAGGTCGAAAGGGCGGTATCGTGCCAGTCTGCATTAGGCATATTAATGCCAGTCAGCACGATGTTGCCTTTGATGCGGTCCTCCAACTCCCCGAGGCCTGCGTTGTCGGCACTAGGTAAGAACTCCTTGGCCGAAATCATCAGAAATGGCTGCGTATCGTAGCCAGGCCCGAGTACCCAGGCGATGCGCATGGAGTTTGACGAGGCACCTGGTCCTTTGAGTTTGGCGCCCGCGGCGAGCGCCACCTGGCGCGCGAAGGATTCTTTGTATTGGGATATCGCGAGCGGCGGGGAAGTACGCCGCACGATGTGGCCGGGATCGTATTTAAGGGCCAAATAGCCCGCCGGTTTTGCTATCTTCGCATGATACTGGCGTTGATAGGCGAGCTGGCCAGGTTTGAACTTGGGGTCGTGCTCGTCGACGGCACCAAGCACGATTGGTGATCTTACGTCACGCACGGTCTCCAGAAAGATGCGATCGTTTTGCGCCCCCTGACTGCCGATGAAGTAAAAGTCGAGGCCGATGGCGCGCGGTGACATGGCATCCAAGGCTCGGATCACCTGGGCGTGAAGGTCGCGTGGAATGGGCGAGCGGTCGACACCGCCGAAGGTGTCGGGATCGAACACAACGACGACGATGCTGTTATGCATGTCAGGTACGCGATCCGCCAGCAAGGCGGTTCGCCAGTCCGCGGTCCAGTACTCCTGCGAGTTCACGTACTGTCGGACGGGCGGATAGAATAGCGCGAGTGCCGCAGCGATGCACCCAAGGCACGCAAGAAGCGAGAACGTGGGGAATTTGCGCGAGCGCTTCGCCTCTGCTGCCACCGTACCGGTCATTGGCGATACTATCCCCGTTTGCCGCCGATAGCTGCAGGCAACGACAGTAAGCGCCGCGCCTAGAAAGGTCACGGCGCTACTGCTCTCAACGATTTTCGTTGATCGCCTGTCGGGGACTAATCCCCGTCAGACGCCGAGTCGTCACCATCATTTTGGCCCGAACCGCCGCCGGTGCCGTCGCCATCCCCAGCGAGCGCCGAGGACGGAACGAACGTGACCGATGCAACGCTTAGTCCGCCAATGAGAAGGGTAAGGAGTGCAGTGACAGCTAGTTTCAGCTTCATGGGTTCCTCCAAGAACCGAGTGCAACTGCCGAATGCAGCATAGCAAACGGAGTGGCACAGCAACAAGGCGGAAGCTGTGCAGAGAATAGGCCCCGATATCAGAGGCCTACTTGGTTCACACGGCGATCTTCTGATTGTACTCGCCCACTTCGGGGTACTTTGAGAGCTCTTGGTCGATGTCGGCGAAGATGGCCTTCATGTTCGCTTCCGCTGTCGGGCTTTCGACGACGACGACCAGCTCGGGTTTGTTGGATGAGGCGCGCACCAGTCCCCAAGTGCCGTCCTCCAAGACAATGCGCACCCCGTTGACTGTGATGAGTTCACGGATCTTCTGGCCGGCAACCAATTTGTCACCTTCGAAGAGCGCCTGATAGTGCGCCACGACGCGCTCCACAACTCCGTACTTCACCTCGTCACCGCAGTGAGGCGACATGGTGGGCGATTGCCACGTTTTGGGAAGGGCATTCTTCAAATCGGCCATCGATTTTTCAGGATTGCGGTCGAGCATGTCGCAGACGGCAAGTGCGGCGACAATGCCGTCGTCGTAGCCGCGTCCTAACGGCGGATTGAAGAAGAAGTGTCCCGACTTTTCAAAGCCCACGAGCGCCTTGGTCTCGTGGCTGTAACGCTTGATGTAGGAGTGGCCCGTCTTCCAATACGTCGTGGTGGCGCCGTTCGCTTGCAGCACGGGATCGGTCAGGAAGAGGCCCGTCGATTTCACGTCGGCGACGAATTTCGCGCCCTTATGGAGGGCAGAGATGTCGCGTGCGAGCATGACGCCGACTTTGTCGGCGAAGATCTCTTGCCCCTCGTTGTCGACGACTCCACATCGGTCGCCATCGCCATCGAAGGCAAGACCGACATCGGCGCCTACTTCCTTCACCTTCGCACTCACGTCATGCAGCATGGCGAGGTCTTCGGGGTTCGGATTATAGTTGGGGAAAGAGTGGTCGAGTTCGGTATGGAGTGGGATTACTTCGCAGCCGACGGCTTCCAAGACGCGCGGGGCGAAGGCGCCAGCCGTGCCGTTTCCGCAGGCGGAGACAACCCTAAGATGCCGTTTCAGCTTGGGCCGCTCTGTTAGCGCCTTGATATAGCGCTCGGCCATGTCGGATACGTAGGTGTATTTCGCGCCCGCGGCCGTATCGAATGCCCCATTGAGGACGATCTCTTTCAGCTGAGACATCTCATCGGGGCCAAAGGTGAGCGGACGCGCTAGCCCCATCTTGATACCGGTCCAGCCATTGTCGTTGTGGCTGGCCGTCACCATTGCAACGCCTTCAACCTCAAGGTCGAACTGGGCGAAGTAAGCCATGGGTGAGAGCGCGAGGCCTATGTCGAAAACCTCTGCGCCGCCAGCGAGAAGTCCTGTCATCAGTGCTTGTTTTACGCTTGCGGAGTACCAGCGATAGTCGTGCCCAACGACGAAACGCTTGGGTACGCCGCGTTTGGAAAACAGCGTTGCAAGGCCGAGCCCGACGGCGTTGAGGCCCATGAGATTGATTTCGTCAGGGAATAGCCAGCGCGCATCGTACTCGCGAAATCCGTTTGGCTTGACGAGCGGCAAGCGCTCGAATTCCAGCGTATTGGGTTTCAAGTCGGTGCGCGGCTTAGGAAACATCATGCCTATCCTCGATCAGCGGGAAGGTTCGAGGGGGAGGTTTAGACGGCGCCTTAGCGGAAGTCGATTCCGCCCGCCGTGCTTTGCCAGCGCGCGCGCCCGTACAGAGCTAATTGGAGCTTATTTCTGCAGGACGAGCAGGTCTGGGCGCATATCGAACCGTGACAAACGGTCCAAGAAGCTCAGTCCCAGAAGCGAGGTCCGCAGGCCGCCGGGCTCAGAGACGGCGGCTTGCACGTCGCGCACGTTGATGCTCCCGACGCTGATCTTATCAAGGACCACCTTTGCGACGCGTGCCGTACCGTTGGCCGTTGCTACCGAATGGGTAAAATCTCCATTGGTCAAATGGAGCCCTGCTCGCTGCGCGTCTTCGTAGCTGAGCGCCACCATGGTTGCGCCGGTGTCGACGAGGATCGCGACGGGTTGCCCATTGATCTCAACCTGCGCACGGAAGTGGCCAGAACGGCCGACTGGAATCTCGACCACGGCAACCGTGGGCGCCGTGATGCCCTTTTCGGCGACAACGCTCTGGAGTGCTTGCGTCGTGGCCGGTCGCGGTAAGCGAAAAAGCCGCTCTGCGCCGGCGCTCAACGTTTCAGAATGCAGGAAGCCGCAAGCGGCAACGATAACGGCAATCGCCCAGGCCGTCGCGGCGAATATGTGATGTCTGGTGCCCAATGAGGTAGCCATTGCCCGATCCCCTGGCCCCGTGGGCTTCGGCCAGAGCAGGTCTCTAGCTGCGAAGCGTCAGGAAGTCTTTGGAGAACTCATAGGACCGCAAACGCCTTAAAAAACTAATACCGAGCAAGTTTTCATTAACGCTACCGGGACGCGCCACGAGGGCTTCGACGTCGGATACCGTGATCGGACCGATCGAGACAGAGCGCAAGCGCACCGGGGCCGCATACGTGGTGCCATTCGCGGTATGAACGGCGACGTTGAAGGTGAGGCGGCTGGTATCGATGCCCGCCTGCTCGGCGTCGGCGTGGCGTAACACGACGCTTGAAGCGCCTGTGTCGACAAGCAGGGTCATCGGCTGGCTGTTGATCGAACCGCGCACTGCGAAATGTCCATCCAGCCTGCGCCGCACGCGGACCGCCTGTTCGCCCTCATGCTCCGATTGCACGGACAACGTTTGGCCGGGCGGTACAAGTTCTCCCGCAACGCGATACGCGAAACCGGAAAGTTCATTGCGATAGCTATAGATCCCCACGAGCAGAAACGCGATGATGGCCCAGACGAAGAGGTGCTTGACTGCCTGCAATGGGCGCACGCGCTCGTCACCCAACAATAGCGCTACGTAGACACCAACGAGGACGAGACCGACGGCGAGCAGGCCTATTTCGAAGGTGCCCATGCCCGTTAGCAGTTCGGGGTTCCCGCGAAGCAGTAAGAACAGTCCAGTGAGGACAAGGAGCGCTAGCACCACCCACGCGGTCATGAGTTCACTCCTCGATGAGAGCGGGTTGTCGAGCCGCCAGTTCTGCCATGATGCGCTTGCGCTCGGCAGACGTCATTGCCGACCATTGTGCGATCTCGGCCACCGTCCGGTTGCAGCCGCGGCATATGCCGGTGGCAGGATCGATGCTGCAGATATCAATGCACGGTGTCTCCATAAGAACCTTCTTTGTGGGCTCGCGCACGAATTCGCGGCTAGACATGCGTATGCGAGTTATGTAGCGAGGACCGCCTTGAATCTCAATGCAGCAGCATCTCTTCCCAACAGTGATGCGGGAGCGCAACGCAGGCTGGGCGGTTTGACTTGTGGACAGGCTCGTCCGTTCTGGGAGCTGAGACCTTGGTGGCTGAGCTTGAAGTCGTAAGAACTCCTCGGACGCGGCGATGTCTGCCTTCTCCCAGATGCATTGCTGAACCGGCGATAATGAACCAGGATTGAGCCACCCGAAGAACGGATGAGGCGGAGATGAAACTCACGACCGTCGGATCAGGTGATGCGTTTGGCTCCGGCGGGCTGATGCAGACCTGTTTTCATGTTGCTGCCCCAGAAAATGCGTTCCTCATCGACTGTGGCGCAACGAGCCTCATTGGGATGCAGCGCCTCGGCCTCGATCCGGGCGCCATTTCCACAATCTTCATCACGCATCTGCATGGCGATCATTTCGCCGGCCTGATCTGGTGGCTCATACATGCGCACTACGTTTCCAAGCGGACCGCACCTTTGACGGTGACGGGACCGGCCGGTATCGCGCAGAGGTTCGCCGTAGCGGCCGAGGCGCTTTATCCGGGAGCGTCGAAGAACGAGCGCCGCTTCGAGATGCGTTTCATCGAATATGAGAATGGCGTCCCGCTGCACGTGGGCGGCGTGCAAGTGACGCCCTGGGAGGTGTCCCATCCCTCTGGGGCGCCGCCCTACGCCTTGAGATTTGAAGTGGCCGGCAAGGTGATCGGCTTTTCCGGCGATACAGAGTGGGTTGAGAACCTTATCAAGGTGGCGCACGGTGCCGATCTCTTCATCTCCGAGTGTTTCACCTTTGACGAGAGGGTCGGCTACCACATGACCTGGCGGGATATTGCAGAAAATCTTGACCGGCTTGGCGCAAAGCGCGTGATGATCACGCACATGAGCGACGAGATGCTTGCGCGCCGAGGCGAGGTGCAGGATCCACGGGTTCTGATTGCCGACGATGGCATGACCATTGACATCTAAGTGACGCGTGGTGGGATCAAGCCTAGAGTCTCTACTCGGCGAAATCCGCAAGTGCCGGATCTGCGTTGGCAATCCTGACGGCGCGCCGCTCGCTCATGAGCCGCGCCCCGTTCTGCGGGTGAGCAAGACAGCGCGGCTTGCCGTCGTTGGTCAGGCCCCAGGAACGCGCGTGCACGCTTCCGGTGTTCCCTTCAGCGACCCCTCGGGCGAGCGATTGCGCGATTGGATGGGTGTGACGAGCGATGAGTTCTATGACGAAAGTCGTGTTGCCATCATCCCGATGGGGTTCTGCTTTCCCGGTCTGGACGGGAAGGGCGGAGATCTGCCACCGCGGCGCGAATGCGCGCGCCGATGGCGGGAGCCGTTGTTCGAGCATCTACCGCAGATCGAATTGATGCTGCTGATCGGCGGCTATGCGCAACGCTGGCATTTGGGCGAGGACGCCCTCCCGCGCGTCACAGAAACCGTGAGTTCCTGGCGCACCTTCATCGATCGCTCCACCCGGCCGCGCTTCTTGCCATTGCCGCATCCGTCATGGCGCAACAATGCCTGGCTCAAGGCACACCCCTGGTTTGCGCGAGAGTTGGTGCCGCGGCTGCGCGACGAAGTCCGGCGCCTGCTGTGACGACCGTCGGAAGCGATCGAGCATAATAGAATAATTTTCGCTGATTAAAGATTGACGGCACGCGCAGAGCAACGTCTACTCCAAACAGCGCTCAAATTCGAAATGAGATTTCAATTGGGATGAAGTGATGCTCGACGAGATGGACATCAAGATCCTGGCGCTCCTGCAGGAAGATTGCACGCGGCCGGTTGCCGAAATCGGCAAAGAGGTTGGACTTTCGACGACCCCGTGCTGGCGGCGGATCCAGAAACTGGAGGACGCCGGCGTCATTCAGGGCCGGGTCGCGCTGCTTGATCCCCACAAAGTGAATGCGGGCGTCACGGTGATCGTCTCGATCAAGACGGATCAGCATAGCGTCGGTTGGCTGGAAAGGTTCCACGGCGCGGTCGCGGACTTCCCCGAGGTCGTGCAGTTCTACAGGATGTCGGGCGACATCGACTATTTATTGCGCGTCGTCGTGCCGGACATTGAGGCTTATGATCGGTTTTACAAGAAGCTCATCGAACGCATCGAGATCGCGAAGGTCTCCTCGGCGTTCGCGATGGAACAGATCAAATACACGACGGCGCTGCCCTTGGAGTTTGCGCGCGGTGCGAACGCCGGAGAAGCCGCAAAGGCCTAGACGAACACAAATATGGTCGAGAGTAACAGGCATGTCGCTGCGGCCAATCCAAGCGCCGCAAACGTCAACGTCATGCCGGTAACGCGCAATTTCAGGACGTGAGGTGTCTGTGAAAGGCCGTATGCGTGAATGAGGCGTCCGGCAAGCAAGAGCAGGCCGATCAGATGGATGATGGCCCGCGGGGCTGCCAGGCTTTCTGTGAGGGCCATTAACAGCAGCGTGAAGGGGACATATTCGGCAAAGTTTCCGTGTACGCGCATGCGGCGCAGCAACTCGCGATCCGCACCGTCGCCAATCTCGACCCGCACATCGCGCCGGTGGCCAATCACCCTGACGCTGAGGTAGAGGAAGAGCGCGGCGAGAAGGGAAGCATAGAACGCAGTAATAGCCATGGAACACTCCCGAGACTTTAAGGGCCCGTGGTTCGCCCACTCGCTTCAATCACTTCACTCGCCGACAATCTTGACGAGAACGCGTTTCTTACGGCGACCGTCAAACTCACCATAGAAAATCTGTTCCCAAGGGCCGAAGTCGAGCTTGCCGTCCGTGACCGCAACGACGACCTCCCGGCCCATGACCTGGCGCTTTAGATGCGCATCAGCGTTATCCTCACCGGTCCGGTTGTGATGGTAGTGGCTGACAGGCGCGTGAGGGGCCAAGCTTTCCAGCCAGACGTCATAGTCGTGGTGGAGCCCGCCCTCGTCATCATTGATGAAAACGGATGCCGTAATATGCATGGCGTTGACCAGCACAAGTCCTTCGGTGATGCCACTTTCGCGCAGGCAGGTTTCCACATCGGGCGTAATGTTGAGGAAGGCGCGCCGAGTCGGGACGTTGAACCAAAGCTCTTTGCGATAGGACTTCATCGTTTCCCCACGTGCCGTCAGTTTTGCGTGCTCTCTTTGTCGCCCAGCCGTGTGATGAGGCTTGAGGTATCCCAGCGGCCGCCGCCGATCTTTTGCACGTCGCCATAGAATTGGTCGACGAGCGCTGTGACGGGAAGGCTAGCGCCATTGCGGCGCGCTTCCTCGAGGCAAATGGCGAGATCCTTTCGCATCCAGTCGACCGCGAAGCCGAAGTCGAACCGGTCCTCGTTCATTGTCTTCCAACGATTCTCAAGCTGCCAGGACTGCGCCGCACCCTTGGCGATTGTCTCCATTACGAGATCAAGGTCGAGGCCGGATCTCTGCCCAAAGTGGATGGCTTCCGAAAGACCCTGCAGCAGGCCGGCGATGGCAATCTGATTGACCATCTTTGTGAGCTGTCCCGACCCCGACGGGCCAATCAAAGTGACGGCTCTAGCGTAGTGAGACATGATGGGCCGCGCGCGTTCAAAGGGATCGGCGTCGCCACCGACCATAATTGTCAGTTGACCATTCTCGGCACCGGCCTGCCCGCCGGAGACTGGGGCATCTAGGAAGGCGAAGTTCAATTCCGCGGCGGAGCGGTAGAGCGTGCGCGCAAGTTCTGCGGATGCGGTCGTGTGATCGACAAAGACGGCGTTTGCAGACATGGTTTGGAATGCGCCTTGTGCACCGACAGTGACGGCGCGAAGATCAGCGTCGTTTCCGACGCAGCAACAAACGAACTCGGCGTCTTTGGCGGCTTCTGCGGGCGTCGCAGCGGTTCGGCCTTCGGCATGTTCGCCGACCCAGGCGTCACTCTTTTCCGCGCTTCGATTATAGACGACAACGTCATGACCGCCGGCTTCCAGAATGTGCCCAGCCATGGGGTAGCCCATGACGCCAAGCCCGATCCACGCAACTTTCGCCATCGTCTTCTCCTGGCTTGCCTTCGCACCGGCACGGTTCTAGAGCACGCGCGCGGTTGGACAAAATTCACTTTGCGCCAGACCCGGCTACTAAGTGTGTAGGGGTATGGTCGTGGCCTCCTGCAAATCTTCAGCGATTGCGTGCGCGCCGAATGTCGGTGAGAGACTGGCGCGGGGTGATCGCGTCGGGGTCGATTTTGAGTTCAATGAGGGTTGGAAGGCGGGATTTGAGGGCGCGGCGGAGCGCCGGCAAGAAATCATCGGTGTGCATTATCGTCTCTCCGAGGGCGCCAAAGCTGCGGGCAAAGGCTGCAAAGTCGGGATTGACGAGGCTGGTTGCCACGACGCGGTCGGGAAAACGGCGCTCTTGGTGCATGCGTATGGTGCCGTACATGCCGTTATTCGCAACGATCATGACCATTGGAACAGCGTATTGAACAGCGGTGGCGAGTTCCTGTGCCGTCATGAGCATACAACCATCGCCGGCCAGCGCCACAACCGGGCGGTCGGGGTGCATCATCTTCGCAGCGATCGCGGCGGGCAAGCCATAGCCCATGTACCCGCAAGTGGGGGCAAGTTGCGTTGGGTAAGTCTTGTACTGGAAATACCGGTGCAAGAACGCTGCGTAATTACCCGCACCATTGGTGACGATGGCGTTCTCGGGCAGCTCGGCCGAAAGGGCGCTGATGATTTTCTCCAGCTTAACGTTGCCCGGTGTTGTCACTGGTTTTAGCGAGCGCTCGTAAGCTGTGCGCAGGTCGCGACGCAGACGCGCCCACCGTCGCCGTGGTGGAGGCTTAATGCGGCGCAACGCCTTTGTGAACGGTTCGGCTGCGGCAACGATGGGAAGGTCAATGCGGAAAGGTCCGCAAAGCTCATCGGCGGAAGGATGCGCGTGAACGACAAACTGATCGGGGTCGGGAACCTTTAACAATGTGTAGCCGCCGGTCGTCACGTCGGCGGGACGCTCACCGATGACGATAAGAAGATCGGCACCCCGGATGCCGGCTGCGAGTTTGGGGTCAATGTCGAGACCTGCATGTCCGACATAGGCGCGATTGCGATTGTCGAAGTGATCCTGCCGGCGAAAGGCCGCGACCACTGGAACATCGAACGACTTGGCAAACGCGGCGAGATTATTGGCTGCGCTGGGACTCCATCCGGGTCCACCCACAAGAACCATCGGTCGTTGGGCGGCGAGAAGCTTGTTCTTCAGGCACGTCATGTCGCCAGCAGGTGGCGCATGACACACAGGGGTGGCGGCTGCAGCATCACGGACTTTTGCCGTCTCGGTGAGGACGTCTTCCGGGAAACCGAGGACGACCGGTCCCGGCCGGCCCGTCTGTGCAATGGCAAAGGCCCGCGATACGTATTCTGGTATTCGCTCAGCTGAACGAACGACATCGACCCGCTTTGCAATCGAGCCGAAGAGTGCGCCGATGTCGAACTCCTGAAACGTGCCGCGGCCTTCATGCGCGCGCTCGGTCAGCCCGACGAGCAGAACGAGCGGTGTCGAATCGTGATGGGCGATATAGACACCGCCGAGGGCATTCGAGGCACCGGCGGCACGAGTGACAAAGGCAACGCCTGGTCGGCCGGTCAGCTTGGCGCTGGCTTCGGCCATCATCGTCGCGCCGCTCTCGTGACGGGTGACGATGGTGCGGATGGGTCCATCATCGAATAGCGCGTCGAGGGCAGCGAGGAAGCTTTCGCCAGGAACGGTAAAGAGCGTTTGACAGCCCTGCAGCGCCAGCTGATCGATGAGAAGCTTTCCGCCAGTCCGGGTCG